>JADHWM010000005.1 GCA_016783485.1 Candidatus Bathyarchaeota archaeon | reverse complement strand
GTGGAGTACACTCCTGGTGGGGCGTATTTTGGGTATGAATAAGTGCTCCTTTTGACATGATTCGATGGTGATCGGGAGGGGTTTCAGGTTCTTTTCGTCGTGGGGCGGTTTGTTCAGGTTCCGATGCATGACCCCCCCCCCTCCCCCTTCTATCAGAGTTTGTGTTGTGTGGTGTTTTGCTACTGAATAGTTACTGTTTTGCTTGAGGGGTTGGCGGGGGTGGTTTCCGGGTGTTTTTCGGGCTCCTTCCGGTGTTTGGCGGGGTTTTGGTGTGTGGTTGGTGTCCTTCTCTCTTTGGTTGGGTGTCGTATGTGAGGGTGGGACGGGGGCGGAGCCGGCCGGCCTCTTCGGGTTACGGAATTTGGTCGCGTGGGGGTTTATGTCCGTTCGTCCTGGAATAGTTCGATCAGTTCGCCGTCGGGTCCCTTGAGGAATGCGATCCGTATCGGTGTCGGTGGCTCCGTGGATAGTGTGACGTCCTTGGTCTCCACGGTGACCTCGGCGCCGGCGGCCCGGGCGGCCTCGAGGGCGGCGGCGCAGTCGTCGGCCCTCAGCGCGATGTGGTGGAATACGCCGTCGCCGTGGGCCTTCTCGGGGTCTCCCTGGGAGAGTTCGAAGTAGTTTCCGTCGCCCGTGTCCAGGAGTACGGTTCTCTTCGGGGTCTCTCCCCAGGAGAATCGTTCGGTGAAGCCGAGGGCTTCGGTGTAGAATTTTATTGATGCGTTGAGGTCTCGGACTCTCATGGAGAGGTGGTGGAATCCGCATCCTTTGATCTTCTTGTTTGTTCCGGGCATGTTCTTCTCCTCGTCTGGTTCGTTGTTCTAGGGTGTGGTGGGGGTATTAGAGGGCTTGGGGTGGCGAGGACTCCGCATATGTGATGAAGGGGGGGTTTTCTGTCTTCTTTTGGAGTTGTATTGCTAGTTTTACTACTGAATAGTCACTGTCTTGCTTGAGGGGTTGATGGAGGGTGTTTCCGGGTGTTTTTCGGGTTCCTTCCGGTGTTTGGTTGTGTTTTCGTGTGTGGATGCTCGATCCTATTTTTCCGAGGGGCGGGTTCTTCGGTCCTCCTCGTGAATAGTGATCCACGAATCTTTGTCGATGGATTAACGCTCAGGGGAGAGGGATGAAGGCCGATTTCTCCGGAGAATCCAGAGAATCAGAGCTCCCGATATCAGTCCGATGAAGACCGATTCAGGCTGATATCCCGGTATTCCCTGCTTCTGTTCAATTACGGTGTAGCTCCCGGTTAACCCAATGACCTCAACCGAATGGGAGCCAGATTGAGATGCGGTAACAACGAAGCTGGCTGTGGTTGATTCAGCAGCGTCTACGGTCACGGTTGATGTATCCTCTGTCTCTCCATCGATCATCAGCACAACATCATATGATCCTGAGACACCGCCTACATTGCTGCATTCAACGGAGATCGTGACGGATTCGCCCTCCTTCACGGAGTCTGGTTCTATGATCAGGTTGCTTATCTCAAAGGAGGCGGGGTCAACGACTGTGAAGGTTTCAGTCATTCCATCCAGATCCACTGTGAAGGTGCCGGACTCTGCGGCTAGGAACTCGAAGAAAACCGTCTCAGAGGTTTCTGGATCCATCGTAACGGTGATCTCTTCGCTGGTGACCCCTTCGATGTCGATGGTGAGCGTGTATGATCCTCTTTGCCCTCCAACGTTTGATACTTCGGCTGTGACGGATACCTGTCTTCCTTTCTCTGCGATGCCCGGCTCAATGGAGAGACCACTAGTAACGAAGGAAGCAGGAGAAACTACCTCAAAACTTTGTGTGCTCTCTGATGATATGAATCCAGCCTTCTCAGCAGTAACGACCAGCTCCACCATACCTGTAAGCTCTGATGTATCAAGTAATGCCTCATATACACCCCACCCTAACGCATTGACATCGACTTTCTTTCCCTCTAAGGATACATCGACAGATACTATCGGAATAGTAAACCCATATTCATCCCTAGCCTGTATTGATACCAGCACATCTTCTCCTTGAATCACCTCTTCATCAGAGATCTCAACTGTTACATCAAAAGGAAGCGATGGGAAAATGTCAACGACGTTTCTCACTGTCATATTCTCGACCGATAAATAGCCATGAGGTATGGACATTATCGAAAAGCGTACTGAGGTTTTCAATGAGTTGTCAAGGGCGTGCATTATCAGCTCTCCGTTGAAATAAACGTAGAACTTTCCCTGGATGTCCCGTGTTATGTCTATGTGATGCCAGCGCTCAGTAAGCTCGGCGTAAATGTAATGGTCGTCTAATCGAAAAAGATACTCCGGATATTGGCCAGTCTCTTTCATAAAGATAAACTCGGTAACCCCTCTCAAGGGTTTTATTTCAATCTGGTAATCGTAAGAGATTCCCAGCCATGACCCATTGATAACAATGAATGGGTTAAGCACATTAATTGTAGGCGTCAGATAGACGTCATAACTCCAAGTCCCATAGGCTATAGTACTGTTAAATCTGATTCCACGATCAGTTACGACTCCATCATCGAAGTCTCCCGACCATTCCTGAATCTGCGGAGGATCAACATAGTCCTTAACTACAATATTATCAATGGCTGGACCTGCTTGAGATAGAAATTGAAAGAAACTGGATGAATTACTATTTCTATCAACAAGGTCTATCACTAGTTCTCTATTCAGGTAAACGCAAATGCGTCCCTCATCATCGCGAGTTATATCTATATGATGCCAACGATAGGAAAGATCCCGCCCAACAACATATTCATCAAGAAGCTCACGAGTAACAATCCAAGAACCAGAAGATGAGTGAAGATCAATCGTACTCGAACGACCATCAGGGAATGCGTATATCACAAGTAAATAGCCGTTGAAATTTAGCAGATCTAACGGAATATAGGAAACTGGGGTGTCGGACATAAAGAGGAAACTGAAGTGATAATCGCTAACAGGGGTTACATATACGTCAAAGCTCCATGTTCCCACAGATGTAGTACTAGGACGATAGATGTCGCCTGGATCTGAGATTCTCAGGAAGCCATTTTCTGCAGACCAGTTTCCTCGTTTTACCTCCCATCCATCATAGTCTCCATCGTCGAAATCATCAGACCATACAACCTCAGCTTGAACAGCAATGAAACGTGAGTATATGCAGAAAAAAAGCAACACTAGGAATCCGAGTTTAACGTATTGTCCCTTCATACGCCACAATCCTTCAGTAAAATGTGTAAATCAATCTATTCTACCGGATATTTAATGTTTTACTGACAGGGAACAGTTGGTCAACGGGTTTGCTGGCAGCCCTATACTCTTTTCTTCATTTCAGAGTTGACAAAGAACCCTGAAATTCTCTCGAATGGAGCGCATTTCGAGTTTTTTGACATCATTCCGTTTTTCTGATTCAATGGTTTACCGTTCGTATCCTTTTATAAGAGAGTTTTTTCATATATGCCTGCGGAGCAGTATAGGTCCGAGCTGGGGTGCCAGGTGGCACCGTGACCATTCTGGTCACCAGATCACCAAAAAGCTCGTCCAGACCCAAAATGCTCAAAAGTTGATTGAAATCGACTTGGTGCCCCTTGGGCACACGCGAAACAAGGGATCTGTGTAGAATAATGGACGGAATCATATCCGAATACGTGGATGACGTGAGCATAGTGATACCCACATTCAACCGCTGTCTGCATCCAAATGACGAAAGGAATCCCCTTATGTGGTGCATCTCTTCCCTCAAGCAACAGACGTATGAAAGTATAGAGATAATCGTCGTGGACGACGCCTCAACTGATAAGACACACACGAATATGACACAAAAATGCGGCGAAGACCTAAACGGAATAGATCTAAAATACTTGCGAAACGAGGAGAGAAAAGGCTCATCCACAAGCAGGAATATCGGTGCAAGCATGGCAAGCAACGAGCTGGTTCTCTTTCTTGACGATGACTGCATCTTCATGAGCAAGAACGCGGTGGCCGCAGCGGTGCATTCATTCAAGGAGACGGAGAGAGAGGGAAACGACATCGGGGCGATGCATCTGCCCGTGTATTACAGGTCAAACAGATTCAAGGATGTCCGGCCCGTGAAAGAGATATTGGGCATAGACTATGAGAACGCCCGCATCCGTTGCAGCTCCAGCTCCTTCCCGAAGGAACGGGCCGAGTTGAAGGAAGCCGACTATTTCAAGGGCACACACATACTCAAGCCCTTGGAGGTTAACAATCTTGCAGGTGTCTTCTTGTGCAAGAAAGAAGTTTACCTCGATGTCGGCGGGTTCTCAGACTATTTTCTCGCACCCGCCCTTGGCGAGGAGCACGAACTGGCGCAAAGGTTGACTAGGAGCGGTTACAAGCTCTTCTTTGCTCCGGATCCCAAGTCTGCCTTACTCCATTTCAAATATGGCCGGGTAGACAAAGAGCCTGTCGTGTCGCTCGGACCGTTGCATCATAATGCGGTGGAGTTTCCACTGTCGTTAAAAGAGATGGTCGATGAGAGCAGGATTGTGAGGGAATGCACAGGAAATGCTGTCACTGTCGAGAAGGGCATGTATTCTTACGTGTTTGGTAGATCAATGATCTACAGGGGCAACGATTCATGCAGGCGAAGGTTCAAAGAGCGCGTGAAGGATGAGATCATAGAGAATAACAGATACGTCTACTTTAATCGAAAAGTAAATGATAGAGACCTCAGGGAAAGCATTTGCATGGATGCTATCAGTGCAGCTGAAATGAAATCAACGCTGCGTGCGTAAACTCGGAGGTTGGGGTGGAGTACACTAAAATTCTAAGAGGGTGAATGCAGATGGAGTTTGACTGGGAATCCCTGCGACTCTACGTCGGCTTCATCATAGGAATGGTCCTCCTTTTAGGAGCATCCTATAGACATCGCAAATCCTCTAGTGAATGAGTGTGATCGATAGTTATTCTTAAGTGGTGATGCGCCCCCCGGTAAATCAGCACGCGTTTGAGCGACCTTGAACGCGATCAGAGTTGACAAAGAACTCTGAATCCATCAGAAGCTTATGCGTGTTTCGTAGTGAATGACGAAGGAATCTCTGCTCATACTCTTTTCCTCACTGGAATCAGCATCTGAGTGGTAGGTTACTGTCTTTCTGAACGTAAATGGGAAGTAGGTAATTTGATCATTTTAATTGATTGAAATGAATATATATATTAAATGTCATTATATTTTATCTGTAGGAAAGTGTTAAGTATTAACTTACTAATTATATATTTGGAGATTATGAAAAGAAAAAGACTTGCACCATTAGTATTTGCCATCCTTTTCTTTTCTGGAGTAATATCCGTATTCGCCGACTCTACAGGGAATACACCCAGCAGCGGTGGTGATGATAGTAAAATATTACCTCGTTTTGATTTTTTCGGAACTGGAGCAGTTGCTGTTACAGGATCATCGGAAGACTCAGCTTCCATTAATGTTGGTAGTACAGATTCTTGGACATTTACTTTATTAGGCGTCCAAGGGAAAATAGAGCAGGCATGGCTTTACATAGGAATATATGATTCTAAATCTACTGACACGACCTCTTGGAATTTTAACCTCACACATGGAGGGATTACTGTTTCTTACTTGAATAAAACAACTCCCTATGATCAAGACGTTGCCTATGAACTGTTCCGTTACGATGTTACAGCAATTTTGCCTACTCTGGGACTAAGTGTTAATGGACTTTATACTTTAGATGTTAAACATGTTTCTGGTTCGAACAGTGATAGAGTTTATGGCGTGGGAATTGTAGTCGTCTACTCGCATCCCTCGTTACCACTTGTCTGTATATGGATTAATGATGGGTGTGAGTTTCTTTTAGGTAATGTCACTACATCTACCGATTTCAAAAATTTGGGTCAACCACCAGGGGGTGGTTCTTCGACACTTTACACAATGGTGGGAGGTGGAAACCCTGGTTTCCCTTTTGACGATGATGAAGTTTATTTCGACGGCTATCTGTTAGCTACCGGTGCTTTCGACTCCTCGAATGGCTTTCTTTTCGATGTCGATAGCTTTAACGTTCAACCATACATGGGAGCAGGTGCACATTCTGCGAGCTTTTATGCTAATTATGACGGATATTTCGTTTACACAGCTGTGTTATCCTACAATCCGTACTTGCCTATACAAGTAATTCCAGAAACTCCATTTGGTAACTTCACAGCAGCATTGATGATGCTCCTTGGATTAGCATTCTACACTTTGAAAAAAGGAATTATTTCGATTTAATATCCCCTTTTTTAATGAAATCACTCAATTCAGAGTTCTCCCTCAATGACGAGACTCCGTTTTCATGTTAAAAGATGAGGTTCGTGTTTCTTCGTGAAACATGAGAATTGCCCAACGACAAGGAAAACACTTCAACGTTTTTTTTCACCCTTCAGTGTTGACAAAGAACTCTGAAAATGAACTATTCCTCGACGCTGAGAACAAGGGAAGGCCATCAACTCATCACGCATGGCATCTACAAGTACGCCCGACACCCGGTCTACTCGGGCGTGCTCCTGAGCGCCCTAGCCATCCCAATACACGCGACGAGCCCCCTAGGTTTCCTATTAGCCCTGATGGCGATACCCCTGTTCATTTACAGGATGGGAGTCGAAAAGGAGATGCTGATCAACGAATTCGGCGACGAGTACATAGAGTACAAGAAGGCGACATGGAGACTCATCCCCCACATGTACTGAGATCCAGATCGCGCGCTCCAAGCATGCTTGCCTGGATTGACGAAAAACCAGGAAAAGCGTTTCTGATGCGGGTTTCGGGGTGAACTCTGAAGAAAGCATCCCTCCCTACTCTTTTCTTCTTGCTTCCCGTCTCTCCTTTTCTCTCTCATCTATTCTATTCTCTTCTCTCTCAGCTTCTATTGCTTCTTCTCTTCTTGCCTCTTTTCTCTCCTTTTCTATTTTCTCTTCTATTTTATCTTCTTTCTCAGCCTCTCTTCTCTCTCCTCTCCCCATCTCTCTTCTTCTTGCTTCACGCCCCTTCTTTGCTTCCCTTTCTGCTCTTTCCTCCACCATCTCAGCTTTATCTCTCTCTTCTCTTCTTGCAACTCGTCTTCCTACTACTCCCAGCACTTCTAATCTCTCGTTGTAAAAGAGAGAAGCTATTTTAATCACATCTTCAATTCTTTCGCTCATAAACTCATTATATTTAATTCTCCCTTCAAGGGAAGAGGAAGCGAAACCTCCCTTCTCTCCCACTTTATCTCTGACTTTTGCAGCGCTCGACACGAGGTCTTGGATGACCTCGATATACCTAGCCCTTTCCCCCGGGTTTTGAGTGGCCTCGAAAAGGGCCTTATCCAACGCCGTACGATATCTCTGCATCGCTTCTCGATATTTTTCATCCTCGACACTTTTCTCTGCCTCCTCGATGAGACTCTCGAGGCCCGCTTTGGGTATCGCCGCTATAGGATCAAAATACAGGCGCTTACTGAGGAGATCATATAATTTTGCGTCGTCTCCGCATAACTCCTTTAACAGGCTCTCCTCTCTCTCTTCTTTATTATTCAACATAACCCCGCCCTCGAAAATCAATAGCTCGTCTCGAAATAAATCTTTTTTTACTATAAACTAAATATGCGTTAGCTGAACGGAGCGAGGTTAAAGGGTGTTCTTCGGGTTTCTTCCGGTGTTTGGCGGGGTTCTCACGATTGGCGCGTGCATTCCGACCTTCGATAGCTCCGTGGGTGAAGCACGTATTCCCATACTCTTTTCTTCACTTCACCCTTCTCAGTGACGACTCGCGCCACTTATTACGCGTTCGAAAGGCTTCCTCAGGTAAACGGGGGTTACTGTATGCCATCCAATGGCGGATCTGCGGAGAGCTATGTCCTGTCCCTCGATGAGGGAACCTCGAGGGCTACGACTCCCCCTTCTCCCATTGAATAACTTCCATGGAACGAACAATCGATTTAAACGACCATCGAGATCATTCAGGTGATTCTTATGAAGTTCTTCCTAGGAGGCCTCGGGAACCTCTACGCCAACATGGAGACGATAACCGAGGCAGTAATAGAGGCCGACAGGCTCGGGTTCCAAGGCGCCCTCATGCCCGACCACTACATGTGGGGAGAGATGAGGGGGCACAGGATGCCCAACGCCTACTCCACCCTGGAGACCTGGGTGACCCTGACCTACCTGGCGGGGAAGACCGAGAACATCAGCCTCGGGACCCTCGTCACCCCCCTCCCCTTCCGCCCCCCGGCGATGCTCGCGAAGATGCTCTCCACCCTCGACGTCCTCTCAGGGGGACGGGTGATCCTCGGCGTCGGCGCGGGATGGTCCCAGGACGAGTTCCAGGCGTACAGCACCTGGGGCGGCGACAAGTACAGGGTCGACAAGACCATCGAGGGCCTCAAGCTCATGGTGGAGCTCTGGACCCATGACGTGGTCGACTTCAAGGGGGAGTTCTACGAGGCGAAGAACGCTGTCCTCGACC
This sequence comes from Candidatus Bathyarchaeota archaeon, assembly GCA_016783485.1. Taxonomy (GTDB): domain Archaea; phylum Thermoproteota; class Bathyarchaeia; order TCS64; family TCS64. The sequence goes on along the minus strand of JADHWM010000005.1, from coordinate 40,618 downwards.
CCAAGCCCGTCCAGAAGCCCTATCCAAGGATGCTTTTCGGAAGCCAGGGGGACAGGATGCTCGGGCTCACCGGGAGGTACGGCAACATCTGCTTCATCCCTCCGTGGGCCGGGGAGCGGTCCGGCTCCATGAAGGCGAAGGTCCTCGCGGCCGCCGAGGAGGCGGGTCGAGCCGCGGAGATCGAGTTTATGGCGGGGGACATGGGGAGCAGGGGGCCATACGACGGAGGAGAGCTCTCCAGACAAGTAGCGGCAGCGGAGGAGTCCGGTGCGGGCATCTACATGGCGTCCTTCCCCCGGGATGACCTGCGGGGGTCCATGCGGAGATTCGCCGATGAAGTGATGCCCTCCTACTCTTAAACTCGGATAAACCGGCTCCCTGACCCCGTTCAAGAACACTTCCGGGGGATGCCCGGCTCCAGAGCGGTCAGCAGGCGGACCCCAGGTCCTCCACTATCTTCCTCTTGATCTTGGAGCTGCTGTCCAGGTCCGTCCGGCCGAACCTGCTGATGCGCTTCACCTCGATCTTGAGCCCCCGCTCCTCGATGGCCTTCAGGGCCAACGCCTCGATGTTGTCCTGATCGTAGCCCACGGCGATTATGTCGGGCTGGACCAGGTCTATCACGGTGGCCATGTCGAGGTCCTCGTATCCCAGGAGGGCCTCGTCCACGACCCTGAGGGACTCCACGACGGCCCTCCTCTGGTCCTCGGGGATGACCGGGAGGCGCCCCTTGAGCCTCCGGATGGTCTCGTCCCGGGCCACTATGACCACGAGCCTGGCGTCCGGCCCCCCGAGGCGCTTCGCCTCCTCGAGGAGTCTGATGTGCCCATAGTGGATGAGGTCGAAGGCTCCCGATGTGAGGACCGTCTTCATTTCTACCACTCGAACTCGACGAGGCCCAGCAGCCTGAGGGCGTCCAGTATCCCCTCGGCGTAGCTCACCGAGGCGAGGGCCGTGGCCTTCCGCTCCGCCTGGTAGTACTCCCCGTCGTCGAGGTAGTTGGCTACGTGTCCGGTTAAAGCCTTTACGTCTTCCAGGGTGACGGATTTGGGGAGGTCCCTGACGTCGAGCCCCTCGATCACCCTCCTGCACCCCGCGGAGTACTTCTCGATGAGCGTGTCCAGCTCCCCGACGGGTTCGTGGCCTTCCAGGGCTTCGTCGGGGCAGCCTGCGAGGGTCCTGAGGGCCTCCGTCTCGTGGAAGTGGAGCCTCCCGGGGACGATTAAGACATGGGGAGGGTCCCCGAGGTCGTGGCCGGCGAGGTTCTCGGCGGAGTCGGCCTTGATCTCCTGGTCTTCCCAGCCGAGGCGGGCGACGCCGACGGTGAGGGTGTCCCCGTTGTAGGATTCGGGCTGGTCGGCGTCCAGGAGGATCCTGATCGCCCTGTTGATGGTGTGGGCTTCCCGGTTCACGATGTCCAGATCCAGGAGGACGAGGGTGTGGAGGCCGTGCTCCCGGTTCTCCCGGAGGGTGGCGAGGACGGTGTCGGGGGGGGCCTTCCCGGGGAGGGGGAGGGTGACCGTGCGCCCGAACTTGTAGGGGCTGAGCCCCGTCTCGGCGACCGCGGTGAGGATGGAGGAGCCGTGGATGACCCGGGTCTTGACCCCTTTCTTGGCGGCCTCGAGGAGGAGGCTGATGTGGGTGGTGGCTGTGAGGGCGTCACCGCCTACGAGGATCCCGATGTTCGCGTGCCGGGCTTCCTCGATGAGGGGGGGGGAGTCTTCCTCCAGTCGGCCCCGGGGGAGCTCTTGGACGGGCTTGCCGATGGCCTCGGAGAGGCTCCGGGGGTCGGTGTCCAGGATCATGGTGTAGAGCTCGGCGTATAGGGTGTCGCAGCCCCGGGCCGCCTGGAGGGCGCGTCGGCTCATGTCGTTGTGGTCTGTGAGGCCGATGCTGATGAGGGTGAGGGTCACGTTTTCTTCTCCTTGAGGGAGTGGCGCTGGATGTTGCCGCATTTGAGGCAGGTGGTGGCGACGTGGGGCTCCCTGCGCTGGCGGATGCGGGTGCGGCTGGTGGCTCCGGGGACGAGGTAGGCGTCGCATTTGCGGCAGACCTGGCGGCGGAGGTGGGGGGGCAGGTGGGTGCGGGTGCGCTGGGCGATCCTGCGGGCGAGGTCGACGTGGCGCTGGGCGCGTTGGGGGTTATGGGGGAACGTGGATTGTGCCTGCTGGAATAGGGTGTGGATCCGTTCCAGGGCGATCTTGGTGGTCTCTTTGGGCATCGTGGGTTGCCTTTTTGCTGGGTTTGGGGTTCGGGGATAGAGTTTATAAGAGTATGGTGGGTGTTTGGTGTGTTGGAGCGGGGTAGGGCAGCCAGGTTAGCCCGTGGGGCTCATAACCCCAAGGTCGGTAGTTCAAATCTACCCCCCGCTACCATTCTCGTGCGGCTGGCTTAGGATAAGGGTTCTGGGGCTTGTGAGTGGTGGTGTATGATGAGGGTTTTCTGGTGTTCAGTGTTCCGTGTGAATGTCTGTGGTTTGTGGGTCGTGGGGTTCTCTGTTCCGTGTTTTCTGATGGTTTAATGATGGGTTGACCCGTGGGGCTCATATCCGAGGTCGATGGTTAAAATCTACCCCCCGCTACCAGTTGTTGCCCTCCCCTTTGTTTGTTGTTGGGGTGTTTTGGGATGGTTTTATCGTTATCTGGCTCTGTATAGACTTATTCTATTCGCGCGCGCTCTTAGAGAAAGCCAATATAACTTATTTAATAACCAATTATCTCTTTAGGAAAAGTGATTTGGAGTGTTTGATTTCACGAATAAGGTAGCGGTCGTAACTGGGTCTTCCCGTAGTATTGGGAGATCTATCGCATTAGCTCTCGCGAGATGCGGATGCGCAGTAACCATCAATTATAGTAAGAGCCGAGACGAAGCGGAGGAGGTCGTTAACTCCATCAGGCAGATGGGCGGGAAGGCTATCGCCGTCAGATGCGACGTCTCGAAAAGGGAGGAGGTGGAGAACATGTTCACCGCCACGGTAGACGAGTTCGACAAGGTCGATATTCTCGTCAACAATGCGGGGATAGCGATTGGAGCCTCGTTGCTCGAGACCACCGACGAGATATGGGATAAGCACATGGAGATCAACCTCAAGGGCGTCTTCCTCTGCACCCAGATAGCCGCGAGGCACATGATAGAGAGGAATTACGGGAAGATAGTGAACATCTCCTCCAACTCCGGGTTCGGCATAGCCATGCCCGGCGATAACAGCTACGCCGTCTCGAAAGCAGGCGTGATACAGCTCACCAAAAGCTCAGCCTTCGAGCTCGGAAGACATAACATCAACGTCAATTGCGTCGCACCTGGAGCAGTTGACACGGTCATGCTGAGGGGGAACCGGAGCGATGATGAATACGAGAAGGTGCTCGAGGGAAGGAGAGACGCGTCGTCTCTGGGGATGACCGGCACCCCCGAAGACATCGCCAACGCTGTGCTATTCTTCGCAAGCGATGAATCGAGATACATCACCGGAAAAATCCTCCTGGTCGACGGCGGACGAAGAGATTTCCTTTAAACCCTCTTGGTTCAAGGCGCGCGCCCCAAGGACGGTAATAAACATCTACTTCCCGCTACCAGTTGTTGCTCTCCCCCTGTATGTTAGTGGGATGTTTGTGGATGGTTTCATTGTTCTGTGGTTCCGTAACAGGCTCCCTTGAATATTTGAGGGGCAAATAAAACGCGTATAAAAAACCGACTGTGCACGCGCCTCATTCACTGATAGCTGCGCACGTGCGAGTAAAAAAGAAATCATTTCTAAAAAATAAGATAACAAAAATGCACCTAGTACCCCCCTAATTATAAAGCCTCTAAGATTAACCATAGACCCAGTAAAATTAACCCTGATCCAACGAGGTAATTTAACGCTCCTCCGATTTTTACGAGCTTTTTACTGAGCAGAAATCTTGTCTCGGAAACGAGCACGCTCAACAATAAAACAGGTACGCCATGCCCGATGCCAAAAGCAAACAGTTGTAACCCACCGTGAACCGCAGAAGGAGCATTAAATAATGTCATCATAACGGCGGGCAAGACCAGTGCCAGAGAACAGGGACCGAGAGCAATAGATATGACAACCCCGAAAACAAATGCGCTAATGAAAACATTACCTCCACCAACTCTAGACATTAAACCAGATCTAATGCTGTCTGAGCCATCAGATATTTTGAAGATTAATGCTTGTAGGGGTTCAAACTTTTCCAACAATCCAAGGGTATTCCCCCCGAGAATTATCATCAAAATACCCGCCAAGCCGTAAAACAGTTTACCCGAAGCAAGATTTACGGGTATGAGGGAGGATAAAGCGTACCCAAAGATAAAAAACACAAGGCCCATGGCTGACATATAGCATAACCCGACGAGGAGCGCATGACTTCTAGTGGATGCGTCTTTAACTGTGTAGGTCAGATAAGCCGTGACTAATCCTATAGAGCATGGCGAGATGAATGTCGTTAGACCATAAATGAATAAACTTAGGTAGAGAATCCTGTTAGCCCCCTAATTGAAATATTTCATCAACAAGCGTCTTGGCTGAGATACTTCCCTTTATGACGTCTTTAACCACATGCTCTTGATCCATTAGGATTATCAGCCCATCCTCTGGCTCATATTCGCTGAATATCTCTATCACGTCAAGCTTGTTATCCTGATAATCATTTCCCATAATCCAGGTAATATTATACATGTTATAGAGTTGAGACAGATCAGTTGTTTCACAGGTTGATACAAGAACGGTAAACATGGTTATTTTATCTTCATTGCAGAGAGTATCGCATAGTATTTTCATCTGTTTAAGCTGGTTATCATTCAGGTCAGAGTATTCGCCTCCGCATGATACCGCCATAAAATGCACTAATACTGGGGTTCCTTTATAATCTGTTAAACGATACTCGACGCCTCGAAGGTCTACTAACTTAAACACGGGACTGGCGAAAGAGTCATCATTCACATTATTTGAGTCTGAGTCAGCCCCTTTGTTTTGGTTATTTCCGTTTATGAATACAAAACTGGCTAAGAGTATAGCTATAATGCCGATACCTAGGAGTAAGTATTTGTTATTCACATTAGTTAACCTTCTTTAATTCTAGTAATGGCTTATGGCATCCTCTTCGAACCTGAGACCAAACATCACTACCTAAGCCAAACACAGTGAACCTTCTGTTACCTCTATCCAGAATTAGAAGATCAGGGTCATTATTCTTACAAGCCGACAGTATTCCATACGCAGGTGAAGCTCTCAATAATACGGGTTCGCGCGCACGCCGCGCGAGTATTTTGTTTAGTTTCTGTGTATATATTCTATTTGACTGGTTCACTCTCGTTGACCCCTGAAGCATTACTCTATCAATATATTTAGTTTATTAAATATTCTGGGTTTGTTGGATAAGGTTCCAATCTGTCCGTGTGGATGCATATCTGGTTTCAGTGTTATCTGGTTCCGTAACGGGCTCCCTTGAATTATTGAGGGGCAAATAAAACGCGTATAAAAAACCAACTGTGCACGCGCCTCATTCACTGATAGCTGCGCACGAGGAAGACACGGGGAAAACTGGGGGGCCCTCACATATGAGGGAGGATCAGTCTCCCCTTCCCCGTTTCACGGCCTCAGCGGCGCCATACGCCAGCATCGTATCCGCGTCGATGACCGTGTTGAACCTGAACCCCTTCCCCACGGCCCAGCCCACATTATCGAGGTTACACCACATACCCGCAGGCTTGCCGTGATCAGCAGCCACTCCGAGCACGTACTCGATGGCATCGGTGAAAGCCTTGTTATCGTAGTCAGGGGGAACGCTGAACCCGAGATTGTTGCTCAGGTCCCAGGGACCGACGTAACAGGCATCAACTCCATCGACCCCCATGATGGCATCGAGGTTATCCAGGCTCATCTGCGTCTCGACCTGAACGGCCACGAGAATCTCCTCGTTGGCGGTGTCCCTGTAATCGGGGTCCCATCTCGACGCCCTCCTCGGACCCCAGCCCCTGATGCCCTCCGGCGGATACCTCGCCGCACTAACCGCCGCCTCCGCTTCCTCCTCCGTGTTCACCCAGGGCACGACGATCCCATGCGCCCCGAGGTCCAGCACACGTTTGATGATGACGGGATCGTTCCATTGGGGCCGGATGATCGGCGTGCAGTCCGTACCCGCCATGGCTTGAAGCATACGCTCCATGGTCTCGAACCCCATGGGGCTGTGCTCCCCATCGATCAGCAGCCAGTCGAACCCACTGTGGCTGAGAATCTCGGCCACGTCAGGGTGCCCGAGTTCGATGAAGGTTCCTACGGCGTTTCCTCCTTTGCGGAGTTTTTCTTTGAGCAGGTTTCTCATGATGATCCAAAGTATGTTTTCTCGGTATTTGTATCCTTGGACAATGTTATGGAATGGGATCTGACAAAGTCCAGATCACATAATATCGTATGTAATGCTGGCCTTCCCAATGATAGAACTGGAAAACAACATGAATCAATCCAACCGTAAAGATCATATCCTCGAGGTCGGTGGTTCAAATCTACCCCCCCGCCTCCTTGCCTTCACTTCTAGGTTTGAACCAGCGAATTTACCTGAATAAATAAATTTACTATGAAACGCATGCAACACGAAAAAGATGGATAACAAAAGGGAATTGTCAGGTGACATCACCACCGGCAGCAGGGTTCGACCCAATCCCCGGTCAGGAGACCAGCGGGGTTCAACCTATAACCCCGATTTTTCAAGTATAACCGCAGTCTCTACTCGATGGAAAGCGTCCTTCGTCGAGCCGAGCGCGGAACGCCTCGACGATAACAAACGCGGCCAGACCTCCCCCAATGTCCATGAATTCTGAGAACAAAAAGCAGGCTTCTCGCGTTGATGCGCTGAGTGACCGCAAGGGGGCATTTCACTTCACCGCTCATTTCTCTTTACGCTTTTTTCTTTTTTCTGCCCTTTCCTTCTTGGTCAAAGGTTTCTTCTTAGCACTACGCATACCCAATTCAATCGCCTCATAGACTGATCGAAGTTGATAACTGATAAATCTATCAATCGATGATGACGCTCATCGCATCAGATGGTGTCCAACCATCTTTAGTCCATGTTACTATTGCGATGAAGTGAGGATAAAATATTAGATTGAAAAATAGAGATGGTGACATTACCACTAGCGGTAGGGTTCGAACCAAACCCCCGCATTCTCAGACAACCATTGGATGATTATGGCTCTCAAAACCAGTGTCTATGAGGCACGTGCATCCATGCCCTTCCCAACTTTATTCGCAACCCATTTAACCCACCCCACAGCACTATATCCCGAGGAAGGGGTTTTGGGGTTATTTTCCCCGCTTTTTCCCCTACCCTCACCCAATTAATCAGCGAAAGAGAACCCTTCAAGAACCCAGGCGGGAACCATCACAGAATGATCAAGCCGCCGCTCCTCGACCTGTCTCTCCCATACCTCACCGCGGACCTGGAGGGCATAGGGGGCAGGATCAGGGCACGCCCCGAGGATTTCATGGTCGAAGAGGTCGCCCTCTACGAGCCCTCGGGCTCCGGGAGTCACCTCTACGTCAACATAACCAAGAGGAATCAGACCACCCGGGACGTGCAGCTCCAGCTGGCGGACCTCTTCAACCTCGGACCCCAGAGCATAGGCACCGCGGGGCTCAAAGACAAGCACGCCGTGACCACGCAGACGTTCAGCATACTCTTCGAGAAGAACGACGTGCGCCCCGACGACGCATCTGCGCTCATCGAGGGCAGCCTGAACGTCGATGTGAACTGGGCCAAGCTCCACGGCAACAAGCTCAGGGCGGGGCACCTCATAGGCAACAGGTTCAAAATAACGATCACTGACACACGCATGCCCCCGAGCCAGGCCGCGGAGAGGTCGAGGAGGATAGCCGAAACGATTCACCTGAAAGGGCTGCCCAACTATTACGGCGAGCAGAGAATTGGGAACGACGGCGAGAAAGTGCGGGATGGTTGGGCGATTCTTCAAGGGCGGAAGACGTTCACCGACAGGTGGCTCAGCAAGCTCCTGGTCTCGGTGTACAGGAGCTACCTCTGCAACAGGTACCTGGCCGAGAGGATGGGGCGCGGCCTCTTCGACAGGCTGCTGCTGGGTGACATAGCTAAGAAGCATGAGACGGGCGGCTTATTCTGGGTGAACGACCCCTTGACCGAGCAGCCCCGGTACGAAGCCCAGGAGATCAGCTTCACGGCCCCCATATACGGGCACAAGATGTCCCAGGCTCTGGGCGAGGCAGCCGCCCTCGAAGCCGAGATACTCGAGGAATCCGAGATATCCCTGGAGACGTTCAGGCGCATGAGGGTCACCGGCACCCGTCGTTTCGGCAGGCTGACGCCCAGGATCGAGGTGACCGAGGCTCCCCGGGGGGTCCAGCTCTCGTTCATGCTTCACAAGGGCGGTTTCGCCACGACCCTGCTCAGGGAGTTCATGAAGACCGAGCAAGGATACTAGACCCGTAGACGAACGTCACGAAACGGCGACATCACCGCCTGATATTGGGTTCGAACTCCACCCCCCCCCGGCACCATTCGTATGATGGGTTTGACCCAGAACCGGTGAATTGTGGAGTAAACTATGACTTGTTGGTCCCGACCAACCCGAACCTGTGGCGCCGGATGAGGGTGAGGACGAGGTCGGTGGCTCAAATCTACCCCTATTTACCATTTGATGTGAGTGGTAGCGTAGGATAAGGGTTCCCGGTTGTTTTCTGTTCGGTGTGATTTCTCGCCGTTTTTGCGTTGAAAATGTTTAAATATGGTTCCTGCTCTGTTCCTTGTGATTAAGTTTCCGGATGGGAAATATATTGTCCGTCGAGGTGGAGGCGCAGCTGCTCAGCGCGGTCAAAGAGAGATCCCTAGGTGTGACGGAGCTATCAAGGGCCATGCGGAGGCGGACCCAAGTTGTGGTCTCGTTGATCAAGAGGATGGAGGCCGGGGGTCTCGTAGATGTGACGCTGGAAAGAGGGGCTGGAAGGGGCAGGCCGGCGCGGATCGTCTCGGCTTCAATCCTCGGCGAGGGCTACCTGGAGGCGTTCCACCGGCTGAGGAGAATGCCCCTGAGGAGCAGCAGGAACGACCTCCTCAGGGCCAGGGCTGACGCGGAGTATGTGAACCGGCTCATCGCCCGGGGACGGGACCCCTATCGGGCGTTTCTGGAGTTGAACGGAATTGTCGGAGATCGCAGAGACCCTTGACAGATTGGTATCCTTCTTAGAGGATCAGGGAATCGACTACATGCTCATCGGGGGATACGTCCTCCCCATGTACGGCAGGATAAGGACGACCCTGGACATAGACGTCGCCGCCGCTTTAACTACGGAGGAGAGCTTCACCCGGTTCCTCGAGGGGACTGAGCGGGCGGACTATGGAGTATCACTCGGATCGTTCCAGAACCCCGTGTGCCTCCTCCACGACAGACTCACCGACTACGAGATAGAGATCTGGAGGCAACCCGACGGTGTGGTCTGGGACGATGAGACCCTGAGGAGACGCCGAAAAGCGACCCTGGCGGGGGTCGAGGTGTGGATGGTATCCCCCGAGGACTATATCGTCACCAAGCTGGCTAGGTCCGACCGGGGCGTCATCGATGAGCAGGACGTCAAGAGCGTCCTCGAGAGAGAAGACGTCACATTGGACTGGCCCTATCTGAGGGAGCGCGCGGGGAGAGCCGGCGTCTGGGCTCAACTCCATATGATAAGAAACGTATAGATAGTTGAAGCCTGAGTCCAAAAAACCAAGGTCGGTAGTTCAAATCTACCCCCCCGGCACCATTCGTATGATGGGTTTGACCCAGAACCGGTGAAATGTGGATAAAAACATGGATTGTTAGCCCCGACCAACCGGAACCAGTGGCGCCGTATGAGGGTGAGGACGAGGGCTGTCAAGGTCACCGTCATAGGACGTGCGATTAAAACCTACGTGAATCTATGTCTCTTTTTCAGAAACCCGCTTGTATTCTCCCGAAGAAGATAAATTAATATTTAAATATTTAGATGTTCCAGAGGTCATGACGTTGAACACGAGTACAGTCCTGCCCGACGAGAAGGACCTAGAGTTCAAGGCGAGGCTCTTCAAGGTCGTCGGCGACCCCAACCGCCTCAAGATACTCGAGATACTGAGGGCGGGGGACAGATGCCAGTGCGAGATCATACCCCTCATCGGCCAAAGCCAACCCACGGTCTCCAGACACCTCCGGCTCCTGGAGGAGTCGGGGCTGATCGTCTCCTCCAAGGAAGGCACCAAGATATTCTACACGACGGTCGATCCCCACATCTACAACATGATCGACGCCATCGACGAGAACATGATCGAACTGGTGGGCAGGGAGATCGCGAAAAAATATGGGTTGAGCTAGCTCTCAGCTGTCTATCCGAGGGCCTTGAGCAGCTCCGCCTCTGACGGTAGCTTGCCCGAGGTCTTCAGCTCCCCGTCCACGACGAGGGCGGGCGTCAACATGACTCCGTACTTCAATATCTTGGCCATGTCGTAGACGTGGGTGACCTCTGCCTCTAATCCGTGCTTCGCCACGGCTTCTCTCACCATGGCCTCCAGCTTGCGGCATTTGGGGCAGCCTGATCCGAGTACCTCTATCTTCATCATCTTCATCCTCACACAAGGAACATTCCATACATATATCCAGCGATGATCCCGAAGCCCAGCATGTAGACGGCGTACATGAGGGTCCTCCTCGGCCCGATGATGGTGTTCACCACCAGCAGCGTCTGCAGCGACACCCCCGGGTCCACCAGGAGGTAGCTCATCAGGGGTCCGCTGTGCATCCCCATCTCGAGGAACATCTTGGCGACGGGGACCTCCACGAGGGTCGGGAAATACGCCACCGTCCCGAAGAGCGCGGCAATCGCATTGGCGACGAGGGTGTTCCGGCCCGTAAGGTTAGCCACCAGCTCCTGGGGAATCAGGGGCTTCAGGACCCCCGACGCGAAGACCCCCAGCAGCAGCACGGGGAAGATCATCTTCATGAACTCGTAGGTCTCCCGCATCCACGCATCGATCTCCCCCCTGGCATAATACCTGAAGGCGAAGAACGCCGTGACGAGGGAAAAGGAGCCCACCAGTACGAGCTTCAAGGTCAGATCTATGGGCGCAGTGCCGGCGACCATGATGAGTGTGAGCGCCCCGAAGAAGAGTGCGGACTCGTGGTTCTTCCTCCCCGCCGACTCTCCGGCCTCAACTGTTGCGAACCCCTTCCTGGCCTCAGGGTCCGCCACCTCCCTGAACGTTAGCTCCATCGCCAAGCCGATCGCGATAGCCATGACTATCGAGATCCCCAGTTTGATCACTGCGAACCCCGGGCCGAGTATCGACGCGGTCAGCGGAGTTGACAGCAGGGTGATCCCCGGACCCGCGAAGAGGAAAGCGATCGCAGGCCCGAACCCCGCCCCCTTCTTCCAGATCCCTGCGAAGAGGGGCAGTATCGTGCACGAGCAGACCTCGATTATGAGGCCGCTCGTGGATGCGAAGATGTAGGCTACGCCCTTCTTGACCGCTCCTTTTCCCTCTCCCATGTACCTGAGTATTGTTTGGGTCGGTATCAGCGCGTTGAACGCCCCGGATAGGAAGAACGCGGGAATCAGGCAAAGGAGCACGTGGGCTGTGAGGTAGTCGACCAGAGTGTCGAACCCCGACGCCAGCATCTCGTTGATCAGCGTTGCCGTCATTTGTTTGGCCTACTGTGGATTTGTTCACGTTTGCCCCCGGGGTGAGTTCGGTGTGCCTTCGGGATTATCGCGGACATCTCATGTATTCTATTATTCTAATATATAAATATTCACATAGCTCATTATTGACCCGAATGAAGCGGGATCGTCTCCTTTCACAAATCCCCTTCCCAATATCCCCCGATGCCATCCTTCTTGTGAGCGGAACAATATAATGGAGATTTAATTAGGAATGTGCCTTGTAAACGCCTGCTTTTCAGAGGTAATGGCGTATAGTTTCCGTGCACTCGTGTTTTCTGTCGGTGTAAACGGACTGGGTGAGAGGCGTCGAGGATTGGCGGTGTCTTCTGGCATCATTCCTTTATTTTCTCTACGATGAGCAAAAAGTCCACGTATGTGGCGGGCATGGGGGTGACGTTGGGGATGATCGTCACGACCTCGCCCTCCAGGTTGTTCAGGAACCGCTCCAGCCTGTCCTGGTCCCTCGTCATCTTTATATCGAATCGATAAACTCGGTATCTCATCTTCTTCCTTTCACCTTCCATGGTGACTAGAAGTTCTTCAAGATAAAGAGTTCTTCTCGACTTCGTCATCGCCCTTTTTCCATGCACGTTTTTTAGGGCTCATAACCCCGAGGTCGGCTGGTTCAAATGTATCTGCCTTGTTTTGAACACCCATTATAATCGCGCACGTGCATCGGATGAAATCCCTACTGGGGCAACACGTATCCGTCTACACTGTACCTCTTCATGAGGACGACCAGTATAGGGAAGGCGATGAGGCTCCACTGGGCGACAGGAACCCAGAAGAGCAGGTCGGGGTTCAGCTCCCAGATGTAGCCGCCGACTATCGGGCTGAGCACGCCCGTGACACCCACGATGAGGTTCTTGAGCCCCGTGTAGCTGCCCCTGACTCTCTGGGGGATGGCTTCCTGGCTATAGGCGTCCATGCCAACGTAGAGGCATCCCTCGAAGCTTCCGAGGACGCTCACCATGATGAGCATCTGGGGAAAGGTCACAGGCGTGATGACGAGGACGAGCCTCGCGAGGATACCGAATACGTGTCCCACGTACGCTGTCTTCTTCCTTCCGTACCTCTCCACGAGGTTGGCCAACGGCATGCTGAAGAAGATGTCAATGGCGGGCTCAGCTACGCCGATCCAGCCAAAGATGAAGATGCTCGCCATCTTTATGTCGATCTGATAGATGCCCCTGAACGGCGTCACCATGAGCATGGCGAAAACAGTGGTGACCTCACTGATGAGAAGCAGCTTGAGAGGCGCCGGACCATTGATGACCGCCTTCACGCCATCGAGGATGTTAGTGCTCTTCTCCTCCCTCTTGATGTGAACGCGCTCAGCGTAGCGGGTCACGATGCATAGAATCACGATGTCCACAGCGAAGAAGACTAGAAACAACGGTCTGATGCTGTCAGCGGAATCCAGTCCACCGAAGAAGTTGACAGCGTATGCTATAACTATGGGAGACGCGACGCCCGCGATGGCCGTAATCGTCCTGTGGAACCCGAGCCCTGAGACCCTCGAAGAGTCCTCCATCGAGTCTATGTCCATGATGAGTTGAGACGGATGCTGGATGCTGATGCTCACAGCGTAAAGCAGCATCACCCCCAAGTACATCCGCCAGTCCGTGGTGAAGTACAGGGCTAGAAGGGCTGGGAGACTCAGCGCAAAGCTGGCGAAGTAGATCCGCCTGATATCGCTAGATCTGTCTATGAGCCAGCCGCTTGGAACTGCCAGTAACACGTTTAGGAGACCTATGATGCCGTTGACGTAACCGATCTGCAATGCGGATGCGCCGAGGCGGCTGAGGAATATGCCCTCGTAGCCGCCCATGCCCCTCTCCATGGGGCGCCTGCCGCTGAACATGGTGAGGCTGTCCCTGGCGATCATGAGCCTGTAATTTGTTTTCTGGGTACGCCAGAACTCCCTCATCCCCTCAAGTAGACTCAGGGTAATCCCGATACAAGATGGCTACTCAGATAAGAAGAAATCGAAAACGGTGATCATCAAATATGCTCGCACAATTGAAGCTTATCTATGAGAAAAGCCAAATGTCGGAAAAAACCTATAAAAACGCTTCAAAATCCCTGTAGGTCGGTGGTTAAAATCTACACCGGCTACTTTTGCCCGCATAATGATGCGTGAATGCCTCGTTTTTCACGTTGGGGCGGTTCCTAGTCTCCGGTGCCTGAAACTGGCCCTCGGGGCGCCTTCATGCCTTATATCTCGATCGAAGATAACTAACTGAACACCATGTCAATGGCGGGCGGAACCCCATTCTGGTCGAAGATCGAGGCGGCCAAGTACGCCCACAAGATCATCAACGAGCGGTGCGCGGTGAAACCCGGCGAGGAAGTGCTCATCCTCACCGACACCAAGACGGAGCTCGAGATGTCCATGACCCTCGCCCAGGCGGCCGCAGCGGCCGGCGCACGATGGAACCTCCTCGTCCAGGACGCCTGGATGGACGAATCCAGCCCCAGAATCCTCACCGACATAGCCAAGAGAGCCCTGTTAGCCACCGACCTCTTCATCGACGTGGGTTACTCCCTCTACCCCGATGTCCCCCCCGAGTACACCCAGATGATGGAGGACAAGAAGACCCGGCGGATGACCCTGGAGTGCAGGACGCTGAGGAGCATGACCGGGGGAGGCGCAGACTGCGACCCAAAGGTCTTCCACGACATAGGGGAACGGATGAGGCCCTACGTGGAGGACGGCGAAGGAGAGGTCCACTGCACCAGCCCGCTGGGCACAGACCTCCGATGCAGCGTCAAAGGCGCGAGAAACATCAACTACACCGGCATGGCGGACAAGCCGGGCACATCGGGGTGCACCCCCGACGGAGAGTTCGAGATCTACCCCGTCCTGGGCTCCGCCAACGGCGTCATAGTCGTGGATGGGCCCATGAACCACGTCCGGGAGAGCACCGGGGTCTACGGCAACTACCCCTGGGACGCCTACAAGGAGCCGCTGAAGCTGATCCTGGAGGATGGCAAGTATGTGGAGACCATCGGCCTGGGAGGGGACGCGGACAAGTTCCGCTGGCTCATCGAGAACATACCCAACGCCGACAACTTCGGGGAGTTCGCCATGGGCACCAACCCCCTCTGCCGGGAGACAGGGGAGTTCTCGGAGGAGAAGAAACGCCTCGGCAACGTCCACGTGGCCTACGGCAGGGGGTGCACTCCCGCCGTCCCCTGCAACATTCACCTGGACATCGTGCTGAGGAAGCCGAGGGTGGAGATCGACGGTGTGCCCATCATCGACAAGGGGAAGCTCCTGATCTAAGGCATCGATTCCAGGCCTCTTTATGGGTGGTTCAAATCTACCCCCCATACAGAATTGTTATCCTTGAATAATGATTTAGAAATCAGGTCTCAACACACGTTTTGGAAATGAAAACCAGAGACACATTGGAGACACAACCACACACATTTTATATAATCTCTTCACGGTTCGAAACGGATCGACATGCCTGACGAACTCCCTTGGGAAGCCCTTCATCGAAGAATCCCCCCGCTACCCGCACACGACGACCCCGACTACTGGAGGAAGATCCGGGAGCAGTTCCCGATGCCCCCCGACGAGGCGTACTGCAACACCGGGACCATCGGGGCTTCACCCCTCCGGGTGCTCCACGTCGTGGTCGGCCACACGGTGAGATCCATGGTCGAGGTCGCCCACGTGGACTGGAGCGGAGGAGGGATGAGCCTCCTCTCGGGATACTCCCCTGACACGGAGCTGAGGACGAAGATAGGCGAACTGATCAACGCCCACCACTCCCTCGTCGCCCTCACGCAGAACGCGACGATGGGCATGAACCTCCTCGCCAACGGCCTGGACCTGCCCGCGGGTTCGGAGGTGCTGATCACGGACATCGAACACCCGGGGGGCCGATGCGGCTGGGAGCTCCTCGCCGAGCGGAGGGGGACGACGCTGTGCAAGGCGGAGATACCCATACCCGTGGAGGACCCCGGACGGATAGTCGAGGCCTTCGAGAAGGCGATCAGGCCGGAGACCCGCGTCATGTCCTTCCCCCACATCTCATCGGAACAGGGCATGATCCTCCCAGTCAAGGAGCTATGCAGCCTTGCCAGAGAAAACGGCATACTCTCCGTGATCGACGGAGCCCAGGCGACGGGCCACATCCCCATAGACGTGAGGGAGATAGGCTGCGACGCCTACTACTCTAGCCCCCACAAATGGCTGATGGCGCCGGCGGGGAACGGCTTCCTATACGTGAAGGAGACCCTCATCGACGAGGTCTGGACCACCCTGGCCAGCACCCAGTGGAACAACCACGAGGACAACGGGTACCGGCTGGGACAACGGGGAACCCCGCCCTGCTCAAGGGATTCGAGGCGGCCCTGGACCTCCACTTCGAGATCGGCCCGGAGAGAGTCTACGGGAGGATCAAGGAGCTGGGGGACCGCCTACGCCGGGGCCTGAGCCTGATGGAGAGTGTCGAGATGGTCACGCCATTGCACCCGCAGATGAGCTCGGGGCTCACCACGTTCAAGGTAGACGGGATCGAGGGCAAGGCGCTCCAGGACGAGCTTTGGAGGAAGGGAAAGATACAGCCCCGGGCGCTCCGTGAGGACAGGGGCGTCAGATACAGCACCCACATCTACAACAGCGAGCGCGAGATCGACCGCACACTGCAGATAATAGGAGAGATGACCCGAAACATCTGATGCCGGCCTACTCGCGCTCACGACATCAGTGTCGACGGCTCAAATCTACCCAACGCTGCCCGTCGTTGTGAGTGGTGGCATATGATAAGGGATTTCGGATGTTCACGGTTCCGTGCGAGTCTTGTAGACCCGGCGATGTTTTCTCCAGTTTCCTTAGTCCTGACTGAGAGGTAATCTCGTTATGCCCCTCAGCCGGTTGAAGTGCCTGTCGAAGGAATAGACCTCGTCTAGCCCGTGCTCCCTCATCAACTGGTAGGCCAGGGCGTCGTTGACGCTCACGTTCTCCTCCCTCGCCACCACGAGGGCCCCCTCGTAATCCCTGAGGCTCGTGGGGTACACAACCATATTGGGCGTCGTGATGGCCCAGGCCAGGAGCCCCAGGGACCTCTGGAGCCCGAGCCCGGACTCGACGATGTTGATCACCTCCGAGAGGTGGACCGTGGAGGTGGCCACCTCCTCGCCCCCCTCGATCCCCGTTATGATCCCCTTGGCGCTCTCCTTGACCCTGAGCTCCTCCCCGGTGAGTTTCCGGCGGGGCGTCAGGAGGGCGTGGAGGAAGACGTTGGAGTCGACGAACCTCAAGGCTCCCCCGGCTCCACGAGGGACTTTTTCAGGGAGTGGGGGTCCGTGAAGTCCACGTCGTCCCCCACCTCGATGGAGTCGAAGAGGCTGGAGGGGGGGACGGGCTCGATGGGGGTCACCTCGATCCTGTCCCCGATGCGCCTCAGCACCACGTTGTCGGATTTCCAGCCCCTCCTCCACCCCACTGGGATGGAGACCCGCCCCTGAGAATCCACCCTTTTAACCACGCTTTCCTCCAATCAGACTCTCTCCACCAAATAGCTGGAAATCACCAAATTTAAACATTTCACCAAATACCGCCTCTATAGCTAAAATATTTCACCAATAGAAATTCTCGCAGAATCCATGATCCCGAGGGGAGTGAGATAATCGACGGCTGGGACTATTACCCGCCCTTCTCTGTATGAGCAAACAGAATAGGAAACCGTTATTGAACCCCTAGTCCACCCGCGTATTGATCCATCCGGAACGGCTTACCGTGCCCGGGGTAGACCGTCCTTATCCCCAAAGTCTTCAGTCTCTCGACGCTCGCATCCAATTCAACCGAGTCGTCCACGATTGTAGTCTTAGCTGGTTTGTCAGTGTTCCCGAGAATGTCGCCGCAGAACAGGTCACCCTCGGCCGTCAGGACGCCTATCGAGCCCTTGGAGTGCCCCGGGACGTGGACCACTCTGGCATCGAATCCGTACTCGGAGAGGTCGCGCCCATCCTCGAGAGCTATGTCCGGTTTGAAGCAGTCGTATCTGCTCATTCCGACCAGCGGGAGCATAATCCTGACGATCGCCACGGTGAGCCCCTTCACGCCCCTGAACATGTCTCCGCTCTCAACCATCGCCGAGTCGCCGCCGTGCATGGCTACCTTGGCATCGTATTTTTCGCGGAGGTAGGCGGTGTTGCCGTTGTGATCGAGGTGTCCGTGGGTTATTACGATGAGCTTGAGGTCTCCAGGCTTGCAGCCCGCGGTCTCCAGTTCTCTCACGAGGTCGCTGCGTCTTTTCGGGAGGCCCGTGTCGATCAGGATGAAGCCGGATGGTGTTTTTAGAAGGTAGCAGTTTACGGTCATCAGGTATTTTTGATATATGGTTTTGATCTCGTATTGCATGCCACCCCTTCCTTCCTTACTGATAGTAATAAACCCCGCCGTGCGCGAAACCATCAATACCCCCTCGTCTAGATCTGTCGCGGAGATCCGGCTACAATGACAGTTTCTCGATGTAGCCCGTGCTCCAGTTCCCGTTGTTCCTTCGGGATTTGAGTGTGGATGCGATCCAGATCCAGTCGAAGGGTTGGTTCACGCCTCGAATATCCCCTGTATCGACGTGCAGAGCGTTCGTTTCTTCGTTCATCACTCTGAGTCTGTGCTGGTTTTCCGTTCTACTGAGTTCGACCGTGTATCTCTGTCTCCAATTGAGGGTCTCCGCGCCGTGATAAGCCCAGAGGTCCTGACCTTGGTGCCGCTGCTCGAAGTGGACCGTCCATCCCCCGGTGGTCTTCCGGGCGTAGATCCAGATGCGGTTCTCCCAGTCCCGGCGGAGCTCCCAGAGCCTGAGGAGCCCCCGGTTCAGCTCGTCCTCGACGTGGCCCTCCTCCATGCAGACCGTGAAACTGTGATGGAAGCCCTCTTTTACCTGGGCCTCCCTGCAGACGTACCTCACGGCGCTCCTGTCAGCCTTCACCCAGCTGACCCGACCACCATGAACGGTCAATGATCCATCGGGGTCTTCCAGAGACCATTCTGTGAGATCGATCATCGAGGCTCCATTATAATGAGGGGAGACGCAAATAAATAGCAGACTCTGTGGTCTGCAGTTCTGATCTACCCCCCGACCCCTCGGGGCTGAGCCTCCTTCACGCATTGGCTACCCCGACGGTCTCCTTCGCGAAGATCTGGATGGAGAACGTCGCTGCGAGCAATACCAGCGAGGTCGTGTAAAACGCGGTGGTGAGCCCCATGCTGTCGGCTAAGGCTCCCAGCAGGAGGGGGCCGACGAAGTATCCCATGTCCCTGAAGAAGCGGTAGCTCCCTATGAGGGTGCCCTCGAGCTCGGAGGGGGCGATGTCGCTGACCATGGCGACGAGGGGGGTGTAGAAGAGGGCGGCCTCGACGCCGAGGAGGAGGGAGCAGGCGACGAGGATCGTGAAGTCGCCCGTCAGAGTGAAGGAGACGACGCTGATCACGGAGCCCGCGAGGCCCACGACTATGATCCTCTTCCGCCCGAGCCTGTCCGAGGTGTGGCCCGTCAGAGGCTGGAGGAGGGCCCAGGACAACGTGAAAGCGGACATGACCGCGGTGACCCTCCCGATGTCCATCCCGAGCCCCGTCAGGTAGAGGGGGAGGAAGGATATGACGAGGCTGTCCATGATCTTGCTGCTGAACCCTGCGAAGTACATGGGCCACAGCTTCTCTACGTAGAAAGTGACCCCAACCCTCTTCCCGGGTCTGGCGCCCTCCTCTTGGAGCCCCCCGGTCTCCGGCACGAATAGGAAGCTGGCGACAGCCCCCACAGCGGAGATGACCATGAGGACGGTGAAAGGCTGCCTCAGGCCTTGGGACACGGCCAGGTACCCGGCGAGGGATGTACCCAGCGTGGAGCCGCCGTACGCCGCGAGCTGGAAGAGACCCATCGCGAGGCCGATCCGGGAGGGGATCACCTCGGTCATCGCGACCATGATCCCCACGAAGGTGCTTCCCCCTCCGAGCCCTATGAGGGCGGTTCCCAGGAGCATGCCGGCGAAGTGGTCCGCCGACGCGATCACCATCCCGCCGAGGGCGGAGACGATGCCGCCGACGACTATGATGGGCTTCCTCCCGACGCGGTCTGAGAGGGCGCCCATCCCCAGGTTGGTGATGGACTTGGTGATGCCGAAGATCGAGGTCACCATGCCTATCTGGGTATAGGAGGTTATCATCAGGATCTCCTTCGCGAACAAAGAGGAGAGCCCCCTCTGGATGCCCCAGACGACTCCGGCTAGAACCTCAACGAAGAGAAGACCCGCCGCGATGAGGGTCATCTTATCCCATTTCATGCGCCGATTCAGCCCTCCGATGAGCGCCCCCATGCACTAGGAGACGTTAATTAAATATATTCTCCTGATAAACGATTCGGCCCGCGTACACCGAGGTTGACCGTTCAATTCTACGACTCGATATCATTAAATGAAATCTCTTTTAGCGTGATATCGGACGCCACGAGCCGCGGCGATGATCCTCAGGGTTTATTGCTGAATGATGATACCCCATATCTGAGGCATGCGATGAATGCTCTCATAGTCTACGACTCGCAATACGGAAACACCGAGAAGATCGCCAGAGCCATCGGGGACGCCATCCCCGGGGCGAGGGTGCTCCACGCGAGCGAGGCGGACACGTCGGAGCTTGAATCCGTCGGCCTCCTCATCGTCGGCTCCCCCACCCACGGAGGCAGACCGATGGGCGCGGTCCAGACCTTCCTCAGCAAAGCCCCGGCGAGCGCTATCGAGGGCATCAACGTGGCCGCGTTCGACACCCGGTTCTCGTCGAGGTTCGCGAAGGTCTTCGGCTACGCTGCGGGGAGGATCGCCAACGCACTGAAGAGGAAGGGCGGGGGCCTCGTCGTGGAGCCCGAGGGGTTCTTCGTGGAGGCCACCAAGGGGCCCCTGAAGGAGGGGGAGCTCGAGCGGGCGGCCAGATGGGCTGGAGAGGTCCTCGGGAGCGTCCCCTAGGTCCATGCACGCACTGGAGGTTTGAACCCCATGTCGAAGGACATCTTCAATCGGGACATGCTCCTCGTCTCCGCGGCCCGATTCCTCGAGGAGGAGTACGGCGAGGGAGCCCTCGAGGCGCTGGCGGAATACAAGAACGCACGGAACAGGGAGCGGTGGAAAGAGATCGCCGAGGAGACCGGGAGGAGCGATCCCGAGTACCTCTTCAGGCTCTTCACCGACCGGGTCCACGAGTACCGGGTGGTGAGGAAGAGCCGGGAGGCCCTGGAGGTCATCGTCACCCGGTGCGCCCACGCCGAGAACTTTCAGAGGTTCAACGCCGCCGACGTGGGGATGAAGATGATCTGCATGGGGGACTACGCCGTCGTCGAGGGGTTCAACCCGGACATCAGGTTCAGGAGACCCAAGACCCTTATGGACGGCGACGAGTGCTGCCACTTCATCTTCGAGCTGGAGTGAGCAGGCTCAATCAGAACCGCTTCCCAGAGACTTCAGCCACGCCTCGGTCTCCCTGGGCGAATCCTGACGGAGGAACCGGATGTGAGCGTACTCCAGGGAGGACATCCATTTGGGGTATTCCTCTTTATTTTTCGGGTAGCTTTTGATCGCCCAGAGCAGTATGGAGTCCTTGCTGAGGGCCAGGGTCAGGCTCTCCCGGTTGTCGTTCCAGAGCCGTTCCCTCAGGACCCCCCTCCGCAGGGTACGCCAAAGCAGCCTCAGAAATATCCTCGGGAACCCATAGTCGAGCCAGACGACGGTGTCGGCCCGGCCCCAGACTATGTCCCGGACCTTGCCGTAGTTCCCGTCCACCACCCACTGGCTCCCCCTAGTCGACTCCGACACCCGCTCCCTGAACACATCGATGGGGGCCTCTTCCCAGCCGGGTTCCCAGTGCAGCGCATCGAGCTCGACGTGGGGGAACCTCAGCGCCTCGGCGATCCTCCTCGCCACCGTAGTCTTCCCCGAACCGGAGGTCCCGACAACGTTGATACGCTGCATCGGGTAACAAACGGGGACTGGGACTTTAAGCGATCTGAATCCTCGCCGGGGCAGCTCGGCTGCAGCCGCCCTCGCGGGGAAAGCCGGGGATGACAAGTTGGTCTGCATAGTGTCCGGGGGGAACATCGACGCCTCTAAGCTGGTGATGCTATTCCAGAGAAAGGTGCAGTGACCCCGGTCAGGGTCAGCCCGTGGGGGGGCGCCTAGGCCTTGCCCACTGCCTTCATACCGGTCTGGTAGTTGGCGTAGATGGCCTTGGCGGCCTCGGCGATGTTGACCCTGTCCTCCTCGCTTAGCTCGTCCCAGATGTTGGGGCCGAGTACTTTGCCGACCCTCGTGGGGACGTTGACGTTCACGGGCTCCGGTATCCCCAGGAGGTCCAGGCTCTGGGCCACGCTGTAGGTCTCCCCCCTGTCCTCCAGGATGGAGCGCACGATGTCCCTGAACCCCGCGGCGGGCCCCACCTCGGTGCCCCCGATGATGTCCACCACCTTCTTGGAGACCCCCCGCACGTAGCCGGTCACCGCCTCCCTGTCCAGCTTCTTCCCGGATTCCGAGAGGTACTCCTCCAGGGGTTTCCCACCCACCTTGATGGTGGACCAGAGGGGGTAGGCCGCTGAGCCGTGCTCCCCCCCGACGAAGCCCTCGATCCTGGAGACGGGGACCCCCAGCTCCAGGGAGACCTTGGTCCGCATCCTGAGGGTGTCGGGGTGGTCCCCGGTCCCGATAACATAGTCGGCCCCCGAGACCTTCTTGAAGAGGGTCGCCATGGCGTCCACGGGGTTGGTGACTATTACCCATCTCGCATCCGGGTTGTTCCCGGGCATCACCTCGGCTATGTGGTTGACGATCTCGGCGTTAGCGCCCACCAGCTCCCTCCGGTCCATCTGGACCCCGGGTATCCGGGGCTTCCCCGGGCAGACCACGACGAGGTCGGCCCCCTCCACGCCCTCGTCCTCCTCGTAGGTGTTGATCTTGACGTCGTACCTCAGGCTCGCAGCCACGTGCCTCAGCTCCTCCCCGAAGGCCCAGGCCTGGCCGGGCTTCACGTCGACGAGGCTGAACTCGTCTCCGAGGCGCTCGCTGAAGAGCGTGTACGCGGTGGGGCGCCCTATGCGCCCGTTTCCCACAATCGCGATGTGTGCTCCCATGGAGATCAGACTCTCTCAAACTGGGTTTTGCTCAATTAAAGATTTCCATCGCCCCGTTGGCGCGATATACGAACCTCCTCGAGGAGGGGATGACCTTCACGGCATGAACGCGCCAAAACAGTATTACCCCCAATGAAGAAATATGTTGTGTGGAAAAGATGAGCGTCAAGGTTCTCAAACTAGGAGAAGTCGAAACAACGAAGGCTCTAGGAGGGACGCTGAAACGGATGTTCAACCCGGAGACCGCAGGAACCCAACACCTGACCTTCACGATGGGATACTTCGCCCCCGGTGAAGGCCTAAAGCTTCACATACACCCAGAGTCGGAAGAAGTCTACTACGTTGTGAGGGGGGAAGGAATCGTCCACCTCGGAGATGAAAAGGACTCCCTCCCCATAGACCCTGACACGGCGATATACATCCCCCCGGGGCAGATACATGGAGTCGAGAATACCGGGGAAGACAGATTGATCATCTGCTTCTTCGTGGCACCCGGCAGAGAAAAATCCGTGGTACCCTAGAACGCGCGAACCCTGGAACAGAGCATCACTCCGAGTCAGGGAGTCGAACGTCTATCCACTGAAACTGGTCAATCCTCCGAGATACCTTTTATTTACCCCCGGGGGTTCATGAACCACCTATGGCGGACTCCAAGAAGGAGGAGCAGTCCCTCGCTTTCGGAGGCCAGGCCCTCATCGAGGGGGTGATGATGCGCTCCGGCTCCCACATGGTGCTCTGCGTCAGGCAGCCCGACGACGGAATCTCCACCCACTGCCAGGAGATAAGCTCCCTGGTGAGGCGGAACCGGGTGCTGGGGCTCCCCTTCATACGGGGGATAATCCTCCTCTTCGAGACCATGTACTATGGCGTCAAGGGGATATTCCACTCCGCGAACATCGCCATGGAGGGGGAGGACGAGGAGTTCACATGGAAGGAGTACCTCCTGGTCATCGTCGGCGTCACGGTGATGAGCGGCTTCTTCATGGTGGTCCCCTTCCTCCTCGCCACCTACCTCGGGCTCACCGGGTTCCTCCTCAACGTCGCCGAGTCCGCGGTGCGCCTCACCCTCTTCGTCCTCTACCTCTACCTGGTCTCCCGGTGGGGGGAGTTCAGGAGGGTTCTCCAGTACCACGGGGCGGAGCACAAGGCCATCAACGCCCACGAGGCGGGGGCCAGCATGGACACCGAGACCGTCGCCGGGTTCTCGAGGTTGAACCCTCGTTGCGGGACCAGCTTCCTGTTCATCGTGGTGATCATCAGCATCATACTGTTCTCCATCCTCCCCCGGTCCACCTTCGCGATGAGGGTCGCCTACAGGGTCATCCTCATCCCCGTCCTGGGGGCCATCTCCTACGAGATACTGAAGCTCAGCGCCAAGTACAGTGACTCCCCCATCATGAAGCTGGTCATAATCCCGGGCCTCGCGATGCAGCGCCTCACCACCCAGGAGCCGGATCCCGACATGATCGAGGTCGCCGTGAAGGCCCTGGAAGAAGTGAAGAGACTCAACGCGCTCGAGGCCAGTGGCGAAGCCGATTCCGCATAGCATCGTCGGCGCGTGAGTTCTCCTATTCCACGCCGCAGATATCCATGGCCATGAGCCCATAGATCTTGGCGAAATCCACGAGCATCTCAATGGATGTCCACTCGTCGGCCCCGTGGGCGTTCCCTCCGCCCGGTCCGAAAGCCATGGCGGGGATGCCGGCGACCGTGGTGAGCCAGGAGGTGTCGTTGGATCCCGAGGTCCCCACGGGCTTCAGCTCGTAGCCCACGGTGGCCCTCACAGCCTCGTCGGCGACCTGGAACAGCTCGTGGGAGGCGGGTATCTCGCTGGGGGGCTTGTTCAGGGGGGAGGAGACCTCGACGTCCAGCTCCGGGTCCTCCTCCTTGAGCCCGTCAACGATACCCTGGATCTCCCCGAGCACCCCCTCCACCGTCATCCCGGGGACGATCCTGACGTCGGAGATGGCCTCGCAGAGCTCGGGAATCACGTTCCCCTTGGTCCCCCCCTTGATCACGGTCCCCGGGGCGATGGTGGGGGCGGGGAGGAGGCTGTGGGGCGGGAAATCGAATCCGTGGGCGTCGATGGCGAGGAGCACCTTGCTCATCTTGAGCACCGCGTTGACACCGTCCTGGGGCCTGCTGCTGTGAGCCGATTTCCCCCTGACCTTCAGATTCACCAGGACACGGCCCCGCACGGCGGTCCGGGCGTGGATCCTCCCGTCCTTCATGGATCCCTCCCCCACCACCGCCATGTCCACATTCCTGGGGCTCACGTAGCCCTTCTCCGCGAGGAATCGCGTGCCGTACCTCCCGAAGGTCTCCTCGTCGGCGACCCCGTGGATCATGAAATCTCCTTTGAGTCTTATCCCCGCCTCGTCCAGGGCCTTTGCTGCGATGATGGCCGATGCGATGGCGCCCTTCATGTCCCCGGAGCCCCTCCCGTAGATCCTGCCCTCCTTAACGAGGCCCCCGAAGGGGTCCACCGACCAGAAGTCGAGGTCCCCCACGGGAACCGTGTCGTAGTGGCCGTTGAACAGGAATTTCCTGCCTCTCCCTGATCCCTCCAGCCTGCCGAGGGTGTTCACCCTCCGGGGCTCAGACTCCACGAGCTCAACTTTGAAGCCGAGGGCCTCGAGGCGCTCAGAGACCACCCCGGAGACCCCCCTCTCGTCCCCCGGGGGGTTCTCGCTGGGTGTTTTCACTAGCTCTTGGGTCAGCTCGATGAGTTCGGGCGTCAGGGCGTCGATTCTATTGAAGAACTTTGTCCGGATGCTCATGGATGAAACCTGTCGTGATGCTGTACTTATGGCTTGAGACGTTTCACGCGCTCGTTTATCTGGACTTCGACTGGGAACATCACCATTACAGTTGGATGGTGACTGCTGCCACGAAGGGCGGGAGCCCCAGGAAAGCCCCGTCTGAACCCAGGTGATTGATTACACTATGGATCAGAAACGAGGCATGCTCCGCCACTTCCTCGCCTCCATCGCCTACCACGCCAGAAAGGCCATCAGGGACGCTCCCGACGAGTGACTTATCTCGCGGCGACCTTGAAGTCTTTATACCCGTCTGAACCTTATGGATAATGAGGCACTAAAAGTGTCATCCAAGAAGAAGATCATCCGTCTCGACATGACGGATCTGAAGATAACAGAACAGAAAGTACCAGAGAAATACAGGGAGATGGGGGGCCGCTGGCTCACCAGCAGCATCGTCTACGACGAGGTGGACCCCCTATGCCACCCCCTGGGGCCCAACAACAAGATAGTGTTCGCCCCAGGAATCGTCACAGGCACATCCGCCCCCAGCTCGGGGCGCCTCTCCGTCGGGGGAAAGTCTCCCCTCACCGGGGGCATCAAAGAGGCCAACGCCGGCACGCAGTTCAGCCAGAAGATGGCGAGGCTCGGGATCCACGCCCTCGTGATCGAGGGCCAGCCCAAGGAGAAGGGAAAGTTCTGGCTCCTGAAACTGGACAAGGACGGGGCCGAGCTCCACAGCGCCGACGAGTGGGCGGGGAAGGGCCTCCACGAGGTCTATCCATCCATCCTGGCCAAGTACGGGGAAGACGTGGGCCTGGAGGCCATAGGCGTCGCAGGGGAGATGCTCATGGCCGGCGCCGGGGTCTGCTTCAACGACATCGACAACCGCCCCAGCAGGTACGCCGGGAGAGGGGGCCTGGGCGCAGTCCTGGGGAGCAAGGGGCTCAAGTTCATAGTGGTGGACGACGAGGGAGCCCCCGCCGTGGAGATCCCTGACAGGGACCTCTTCAACAAGGGAACCCGGAAGCTCATCGACGCACTGATGTCCCACGACGTCACCAAGCCGGAGGGAGGCCTGAACAAATACGGGACCGCCATCCTCATCGACGTGATGAACGAGGCCGGGGGACTGCCAACTCGGAATTTCAGCGACGGGCGCTTCGAGGGAGCCGCCGCGACATCGGGGGAGACCATCAGGGAGACCATCGAGGAGAGGGGAGGCGCCGGCACGACCGGGCACGCCTGCCATCCTGGCTGCATCATAAAGTGCTCCAACGTCTGGGCGAGGCCCGACGGCTCCGAGCACGTGTCCTGCATCGAGTACGAGTCCGACTGGGCCTTCGGGGCCAACTGTGGAATCGACGACCTGGACGCCATCGCGGAACTCATCTGGCTGTGCAACGACTATGGCCTGGACACCATCGAGGCGGGTGGCACCATCGCGGTAGCGATGGAGGCCGGCCTCGCCGAGTTCGGGGACGCCGAGAAGGCCCTCGAGCTGATGAAGGAGATAGGGAGCGGCACCCCCCTGGGGAGGGTCCTGGGGAACGGGGCCGCGACCACGGGGAGCGTCTACGGCGTCGTCCGAGTCCCGGGGGTCAAGGGCCAGAACATGCCCGCATACTCTCCCAGGGCCGTGAAGGGCATCGGCGTGACCTACGCCACCTCCCCCATGGGGGCGGACCACACCGCGGGGTACACTATCTCCCCCGAGATCCTCGGGGTCGGAGGGGACGTCGAGGCGCTGGACGCAGATAAGGCTGAGCTCGCGAGGAGCTTCCAGGAGACCACGGGATTCATCGACGCAACGGGCTACTGCCTCTTCATCACCTTCGGCATCCTCGACAACGACGAAGGAATGGAGGGCACCGTGGAGAGCTGCAACGCCATCCTGGGGACCAAATGGACCACCGACGACATCGGGAGGATAGGGAGCGAGGTCCTCAAGCTGGAGCTGGACTTCAACGCCAAGGCGGGGTTCACCAAGGCCCACGACAGGCTCCCCGAGTTCATGAGCTACGAGAAGCTTCCCCCCCACAACAACGTCTTCGACGTACCCGACGAGGACCTGGACAGGGTCCACCCCCAGTGATCGAGACCGAGAAACATACATTCCCCTTTTTTCTATCTATATATGGTGAGATGCGATGATCGATGTCCACCTCTACGGGAAGCTCAGGCGGTTCACGGGGGACACCAACCCGAGGAGAGAGGCTGTCCTGCCCATGGAGGCGAGGGGAGGGGAGACCATCTCGGACATCATCGGGCGCATCGGGATCCCCATGGAGGAGCTGGGGCGCAACATCTTCCTGAACGGCGAAGTCTCGGCCCTGGACCGCCCCGTCAAAGACGGCGACCGCCTGGGCGTCTTCCCCGACGACATGCAGCTCCTGTACAGGCAGTACTTCCCCAAGAGAGGCGGGGACGAGGGATGATCAAGGTCGATTGCAGGCTCTACGCAGGGCTGAGGAAATACGCTCCCGAGTACGAGTTGGGAGAGGCGATGGAGCTGGAGCTCCCCGACGGGACCACCCTGGCGGAGCTCTACGGACTGCTCAAAGTGCCCCCCGACGAGGTGAAGAGGACCTTCGTGAACGGACTATCGAAGGGCCCAAGCCACGCCATATCAGACGGAGACAGGGTCGCACTCTTTCCTCCCATCGCGGGAGGGTGAATGCGCAGAAGGGATCCGGACGGTAACCAGATCTCGAGCCGTCAGTATCGGTGTTTGAAAAGCCTATTATCTCGCACCGAGAATAACCATTCAGTTGATTGTAATGGCTAGATCAAGAGTCAAGATCAAGGTATTGAAACGGGTAGACCCGTCCGTAATCTTCGATGGGGATGTTCCCAACCGACCGGGAACCGATGAAAAGTACACCGTCTGCACCGCCTACCAGGACGATTCCGAGTTCATCGTGGAGAGCAACGGCGTGATGCCTGAGGGCTTCTGCAGCTGGGCCTGGCGAGACGTCTACAAGGACGTCGCGGTGCTGGCCTTCGGCGGCGACTTCCACCCTTGGGTGGAGAAAGGCGTCGCGATCACATGCTGCACCGACGGGATCCGCCCCGTCTCCTTCCTCATGGAACGCCTCGATTAATCCAGTTAACCGTGGTAGTTCCTGCATCGGGCGCGTTCGCCAATTCGAGTGTTGATCCCAGAGCGGAGTAGATTGAACCTCATAATGTGAACTCGAATCCTACAAAAGAAAAAAGGGTCTGCGGTCAGGCGCCGGGAAACGTTTTCAATGTCACATCATGGGGGGCATGCCGCCCATGCCGGGGGGCATCCCGCCCATTCCACCCATGCCGCCCATGTCCCCGCCCGGGGGCATGCTCATCTTCGCCGCGGCGATGATGTCGTCGATCTTGAGCAGCATCGTGGATGACTCTGTGGCTGATTTCAGGGCCTGGACCTTCACGGCCAGGGGCTCGTAGACGTCGAGTTCGGCCATGTCGGAGACCTTCCCTTCGAGGCCGTTGACCCCGGCCCAGAGCTCCCCCTTGGTGTGCCTGGACTGCATCTCGCTGAGGGCGTCGATGGGGTCCATCCCCGAGTTCTCCGCCAGGGTGATGGGGATCACCTCGATGGCGTCGGCGTACTTGTTGACCGCGAGCCTCTCCCGGCCCGTCACCGTCTCGGCGTACTCCCTTAGCCTCCTGGCCACCTCGATCTCCGGGGCGCCCCCGCCTGCGACGACCCTGGGGTCCTCGACGACGTCCCTGATGACGCAGAGGGCGTCGTGGAGGCTCCTCTCGGCCTCGTCCACCACCCTCTCGGTGCCTCCCCTGATGAGGATGCTGACCGCCTTGGGGTTCCTGCAGCCCTCCACGAAGAGCATTTTGTCGTCCCCGATCTTCCGCTCCTCCACGTTCTCGGCGTAGCCGGTGTCCTCTGCGGTGAGCTCGTCGATGCTGTTCACCACTTTGGCCCCCGTCGCCTTGGCGAGGGCCTCGACGTCGCTCTTGCTGATCTGCCGTGCGGCGAGGATCCCCTCCCGGGCCAGGAAGTGCTGGATCATGTCGTCGATCCCCTTCTGGCTGAGGAGCACCGTGACCCCGGCGTCCTTCACCTTCTGGACCATCTCCCGGAGCATCTGCTCCTCCCGGTCCAGGTAGGCCTGCATCTCCTCCGGGGTCTCGATGTGGATCTTGGCGTCGAACTCCGTCTTCTCGATCTCCATGGCCGCGTTGAGGAGCCCGATGGTGGCTCCCTTGACCCGCTTGGGCATCCCCTCGTGGACCACCTCCTTGTCAACCGCGAGCCCCCTGATGAGGGTGGTGTCCGTGACGGCGCCCCCGGGCTTCTTCTCGAGTTTTATCATATCGAGGTCCACCTCGTGGCCCCCGTCGGACTCCTCGGCGATCTGGAGCACCGCCTCGATGGCGAGGCCCGCGATGTAGTCCCTGCTCCCCGAGATGAGCTTGCTCGCCATGGATGTGGTCGCGACCTTCGCGAGCATCTCCTTGTCCCTCGGGTCGACGCTTATAGCTATCTCCTCCAGGATCTCCATGGCCCGTTCCTGGGCGTCTCTGTAGCCGTCGATGATCACCGTGGGGTGGACCTTCTTGTCCATGAGCTCCACGGCCTTACCGAGGAGCTCCCCTGCGAGTATCACTACGCTCGTGGTGCCGTCTCCGACCTCGTCGTCCTGGGTCTTGGAGATCTCCACCATCATCTTCGCGGCGGGGTGCTGGACGTCCATCTCCTGGAGCATCGTGGCACCGTCGTTGGTGATGGTGACGTCCCCGAAGCTGTCCACAAGCATCTTGTCCATCCCCCGGGGGCCTAGGCTGGTCTTCACGGCGTTGGCGACGACCATGGCGGCCATGATGTTGTTCCGCCTCGCGTCCCTGCCCTTCTCCCTCTCGGTGCCCTCCCTCAGGATGATGATCGGCTGTCCTCCTGCGCTCATCGCCTACATCTCCTCGTCCATGTCGGGCATACCGCCCCCGCCGGGGGGCCCGCCTCCCATGGCGGGAGCGGAGGCCGCGAGGACGTCGTCTATCCTTAGCAGCATCGAGGCAACCTCGACTGCGGACTCGATGGCCTGCTTCTTCACCACGGTGGGCTCGACGACTCCTGCCTTGAGCATGTCGATGACCCCCTTGTCGAATACGTTGACTCCCATCGCCGATCCACCTTTCTTGTCGTGGGCTGACCTGATCGCGACCATGGTGTCCAGGGTATCGAGGCCCGCGTTCTCGGCGAGGGTCCTGGGGATGATCTCCAACGCATCAGCGAAGGCCTCGATGGCGAGCTGCTCCCTGCCCCCCTCCTGAGTCGCGTAAGCCCGGGCAGCCTTGGAGAGCTCGATCTCGATGGATCCCCCCCCGGCGACCATCTTCGGGGTCTCGGTGACGTCCGCGATGACGCATAGGGCGTCGTTGAGGCTCCTCTCGGCCTCGTCGAGCATCCGCTCCAGCCCCGCCCTGATGAAGATCGCGACGGCCTTGGGGTCGCTGCAATCCTCGACGAAGATCATCTTATCGTCACCGATCTTTCGCTCCTCGACGGTCCCGCTGGAGCCCAGGTCGGCCTCCTTGAGGTCGCTGAGGTTGGAGACCATCCTGGCCCCCGTGGCCTTGGCGAGCTTCTCCATGTCGGATTTCTTGACCCTCCTCGCCGCCAGTATCCCCTGCTTCGCGAGGTAGTGCTGGGCGACGTCGTCGATCCCCTTCTGGGCGAAGAGGACGTTGGCGCCGCTGTCCACCACCTGGCCCACCATCTTCTGGAGCATCTCGGCCTCCTTGTCGAGGAACGCCTTGATGCCGTCGGGGCTCCTGATCCGGATCTCGGCGTCGAACTCGGTCTTCTCCACCTCCAGGGCGACATCGATCAGCGCGATCCTGGCCCCCTCGACCTTCTTGGGCATCGCGTCGTGGACCGCCTCCTTGTCGATGATGATCCCCCTGATGAGCTGGGTCTCCCCGAGGCTCTTCCCCTCCTTCTTCACGATCTGGATGTTATCCACGTCGGCGATGACCCCGCCGTCCCTCTCCTCCACGATCTGGGCCACGGCCTCGATCGCGATCTTGGAGAGATGGTCCCTCTCGGAGGAGACGATCTTGCTCCTCATCGATGTGTTGGAGAGCTTCATCATGGTCTCCAGGTCGTCCGTGTCCACCTTCATGGACTGTTTCTCAAGGGCCTCCAGGGCCTTCGAGGCCGCTTTCCTGTAGCCTGAGATGATCACTGAGGGATGGATGTTATCCTCCAGGAGGTCTCCCGCTTTTTTCAGGAGCTCCCCCGCGAAGATCACAGCGGTGGTGGTTCCGTCACCGACCTCGTCGTCCTGGGTCTTCGCGACCTCGATGAGCATCTTCGCGGCGGGGTGCTGCACGTCGATCTCGTTGAGCACCGTGGCGCCGTCGCTTGTGATGGTAATGTCCCCGAGGCTGTCGATGAGCATCTTGTCCATCCCCCTGGGGCCCAGGGTGGTCTTTAGGACCTCGGCGATGATCTGGGCCGCCATCATGTTGGACCTCCGGGCGTCTCTGTCCCTGCTCCGCTCGGTGCCTTCCCTCAGAATTATGACTGGCTGACCAGTCAAATATGACAAATTTCTTCCTCCTGTATCCATGTATTCAAAAAAGAGTTGGAATATAAAGCTACTCTAACATTTAATCCGAGGCTACAAGTGTCCGGGATTATCGAGGCTGCAAACGAGAGCGGAACCAACATCCTGTCTCTGGACCCCCCATCGGGCCTCGTCGTGGGGAACCCCTTCTAGGACGAGGGCATCGTCAGAGTTCTTGAGCGCCGGCTTTAAGAGAGAAACTGAGGCCTATTCAGCGAGGGTGTAATAGAGCTCCTCGAGCTCCTGGATGTACCCGGGGTCGAGGGCGTGCTCCTTCGCCCCCTTCAGCATGAGCCCCAGGTATCTCCTCGTGGTCATGAAGGGGCCCTTGGGCTCAGTAGTTCTGTATGTCTCCGCTTCCAGGAGTTCCCCGCTCTCGTCCACGACGAGAATTCTCTGCCTGTAGTAGATCCCTTGGTGGACCCCCTCGACGGTGTCCAGATGATGAAGATCCTCTTGGGAGACGTCGTAGACGACCCCCCGGGCCACCTTGCATGGGGCGGGCTCGACCCCTGTGACTCCCCCGGAGTAGGTCTTGGAGAGGAAGTTGAACTGGACCTCGTAGTTGGGGAGGACCGCCCTGATGACGAATCGGGCGCCCGGGGCGTGCCTCCTCAGAGTCTCGGAGTCCATGAAAGAGCCGTAGGAGAAGTAGAGCATGATTCCGATTGAATCTTTTCCCCATAAAATTCTTCCCCCCCGGGAGGTGGAATTGACTATGGAAATTTTGGGGGATGGAGCTGGCTGTCTGAGGATGAGGGGGGCTGATACAGGGACGGATGAAGCGTGTATGATTGATTCATTTAGAATGCATCGGATAGGCGACCTGCACAAAATTGGTAGAATGTGGTGCTGTCTGAACAATAGTTAATAGACCGCAGGATAACGTGTCTGAACATCTTGCCCATGTTCAGAACTCTCCGAAAGCCATCTTTCCTGAAGATCTATAGCATCCCGCTGATCCAAAACAGTCTGGGCTCCATGGCCGACTCCATCTCCATTCTCTTCGCCCTCGACCTCGGGGCCAACATCTTCCAGGTGAACCTGATTAATACCCTGCGTAGCACAATGAGCATCCTACTTCTGGTACCCTTCGGCATCCTCTCCGATCGCTATGGGCGAAAGCCGATGATCATCTATCCTAGAGCGATAATTTTCTTGGGAACCGTGATCCGGGCCTTTGCCACAAGCCCGAACCACCTCATCATCGCCTCGTTGGTTGGGGGCTTCGCAGGAGGGAGCTATTTCCCCATACTCCTCTCCATGATCGCTGACATTTCAACCCCAGAGGAACGACAAGAAGGAATTAGTACCCTTTTCCTGTTCTCCAGCATCGGGATGGTGCTCGGTCCCTCGCTTGCGGCATCCCTTCTGCTACTCCCTCGGATCAACATGCGAAACATCTATCAGATAACCGCTGTCACCCAAATCGGGATATTGATCTACTTGATCCTGACGATCAAAGAGACAAAACCACCAATTGAGAGGAGCGAAAAAACCAAGTCCATGCCCCACATCAAACAGTTGGTACGTCAGCCGAGCTTCCAAGGTCTGCTCATCGTGGGTTTCCTCTATAACTTCTACCACTCGATTTTCCGGACATATGCTCCTATATACGGTCGATTGGATCTGAACCTCACGGATTCTGAGGTCGTGTCCTTCAATTCATACAGAAATTTGGGGGTCATGCTAATTCGCCTTTCATCCGCCACATTCCTAACACGAGTCCCGATGACGCCCTTCTTGATATCGGTTCTCGTTTTAGGCGGATTGACTGGCTTCCTCGCACCCTTAGCCACCAACTACATCTCGATTGTGCTGATCCTATTCCTATCGGGCGTGAGCTATGGTGCATTCAGAATTATCAGCACCACCCTCACGGCGAATGAATCAGTCCCAGAAAATCGTGGAATAGCGAATAGCCTCCTCGACCTGAGCCAATCAACCGGCAACATGACGAAAATACTGACCTCCTCGATGGCTGAAAATTTAGGGTTCGCCCCCGTCTTCATACTGGGAGGCGTCACCTGCCTCAGCACGATTATCCCCACATTGTGGCGAAGACTCGGACGATCAACCGTTCCAATCCCGAAGAGCTAGCTTGCCTTTTCAAGGGGGGTTATCGCCTTCCTCGCGGGAGGCTCAATCGGTGGGGCACAGAGACTCAAGAACCTGAAGCCGATCTCGTCGGTCGAGGATACCCCGCTGACCATCTCGTGGAACCGAGGTCCCCTGTTCATCAGGACCACCGTCCCAGCGTCAGACTCCCTGACGAAGCCCGCGAAGGCGATGAAGCCCCCGGTCGCCCCGTGATGGCCGTAGGCTTCCGCGTACTGCCGCGGCGCACCCTGCGTTCATCTTATATTCTGATCCCCCGTATCACGAACGAAATGTTAAGGAGCACTGACTACAAGGGGGTCAACGTCGTCGAAGAGGATGGAGCCGAGATATTCCGCCTCATATCCGGGGACCCCAACATCTACGAGGGGGGCTGGGACACCCCCCGGCACATGAAGGACGCCGTCGTCAAGGCCATCGAGGATGGCTACAACATGTACCCCAACAGGCTCGAGGGCCTCGACACCCGCCTCACGGAGTCCATCCTGAGCTGGGAGAGACGGGTGAACGGCGTCCAGTACGCCCCCGAGGAGATCATCCCCACCCAGGGGGTCGCAGGCGCGATAAGGCTCGCGTTCCCCCACATAATGGAGCCCGGGGACGAGCTCCTCCTCACAGACCCCACATACATCCCCTACAAGAGGATCGGGAACACCCTAGGGAAGGCCACTTTCTTCAGGACCATCGAGGAGGAGGGCTGGACCCCCGACATCGAGGACCTCCGCCGCAAGATCACCCCCAAAACCAAGGCCCTGGTCATCATCCACCCCCAGAATCCCACGGGCTGCCTTTACGACGAGAAGACCCTCAAGGCCATCGCAGACGTCGCCGGGGAACACGGATTCCCCCTAATCAGCGACGAGATCTACGGCCTCTTCACATACGAGGGAGCCCGGTTCCACCCCCTCGCTTCAGTCGCCGGGGACGTACCCGTAATCACAATGAACAGCATCTCCAAGCACTACGTCGCCACCGGCTGGAGGATAGGCCACATCTCCATCCACGACACCGGGAACATGATCGGGGAGCTCAAAGAGAAGCTAAGGGCCGATCGGGCTGTCGCCGGGGCCATCCCCACCCCCCTCGTCTACGGCGCCATGGCCGCCTACGACGGCCCCACGGACCACATCCGGGGGATGGTGGAGAGGCTCAAGGAGCGGCGGGACCTCTCCCACAGACGCCTCAACGAGATCCCGGGCCTCTCAGCCACGAAGCCCCAGGCCGCATTCTTCATCTTTCCAAAGGTCGACGATGGAGGCCCCTGGAGGGACGACCTGGAGTTCACACGGGACCTGAAGGCCGAGACCCGCCTCGCTGTGAACCCCGGTTCCTTCTACGGGGAGCAGTACTCCGTCAACCACTTCAGGATCCCCTACCTCCCGGGAATCGACCCCCTCAACAGGATCTTCGACAAGCTCGAGGCGTTCATGAAGAGTAGACTAGGGTGAACCCGATCCCCCCGGGATAGGTTTTAAACCCGCCCCAGCCGAGAATGACCCGATGAGCGCCGTCTTCTCCCGCCTCCACCCGAGGATCCGGGAAGGGCTCCGGGAGCTGGGCATCACAGAGCCCACTCCCCCCCAGGAGAAGGCGATAGGACCCATCATGGAGGGGAAGAACGTCCTCCTTATCGCCCCCACGGCCAGCGGGAAAACCGAGGCAGTCCTCCTCCCCGTCTTCAGCGCCCTCATGGAGGAGCAGCAGTCCCCCGGGGGCATCGAGGTGGTCTATATCACCCCCCTCAGGGCCCTCAACAGGGACATCCACAAGCGGATGATGTACTGGGCCGACCGCCTCGGCGTCACGGTCCAGATCCGCCACGGGGACACCTCCCAGCGGGACAGGAGGAGGCAGTCAGCGAAGCCCCCCCGGTTCCTCATCACCACCCCCGAGACCCT
The DNA here is from genome assembly GCA_016783485.1 of Candidatus Bathyarchaeota archaeon. GTDB lineage: Archaea > Thermoproteota > Bathyarchaeia > TCS64 > TCS64. The sequence continues at coordinate 4,432 of JADHWM010000005.1, read as the reverse complement.
CCAGGCCATCCTCCCCACCAAGGCGATGCGAGACCACCTCAAGGCAGTGAGATGGGTCATAGTCGACGAGATCCACGACCTCGCCGCCTCCAAACGGGGGGTCCAGCTCACCATCGGCCTCGAGCGCCTCGAGAGGCTCGCGGAGGGGCCCCTCCAGCGCATCGGCCTCTCCGCCACCGTCGGGAACCCGGACGAGGTCGCGGGCTTTCTTGGAGGCACCCATCCCGTCAACGTCATCGAGGTGGAGGTGGACAAGGTCTACAGCTACGACGTCGAGTTCCCCGAGGCGGGGGACGACGACTTCGACCTCGCCTCAGACCTCAGCACCTCGCCGGAGGCCGCCGCCCGTCTGAGGCGTATCCTGGATCTCATTGGGGGGAAGAAGTCTACGCTGGTCTTCGTCCAAGGGAGGGGCCAGGCGGAGAGCCTCGGCCACAAGCTGGGGAGGATCGAGCCGTTGATCGAGGTGCACCACGGGAGCCTGAGCCGGGAGCAGCGCCACGCCATCGAGGACAGGTTCAAGGCCGGGGAGCTCAAGGGGATCATCTGCACCAGCACCCTCCAGCTGGGCATCGACATCGGGGACGTCGACCTCACCATCCAGTATCTGAGCCCCCGTCAGGTCTCCACCCTCATCCAGCGGGTCGGCCGGGCGGGCCACACCCTCAAAGAGCCCTCTGAGGGAGTCATCGTCTCGGCGTACGGCGAGGACGCCTTAGAGTCCCTGGTGACGGCGCTGAAGGCTAGGAAGGGGGAGCTGGAGAGGACAGAGTTCCACATCGGGGCCGGGGATGTTCTGGCCCACCAGATCGTGGGGATGAGCCTCGACGAGGAGGAGACGAGCTTCGATGAGGCTTACAGAATGGTTACCCGGGCCTGGCCCTTCAGGGGGCTCACGTCGGGGGAGTTCGGGGAGCACATGGGCTTCCTGGGGGAGATAGGGCTGATCACGAGGGGAGAAGAATTGAGCATGACCAAGAAGGGGAGGAGATACTACTTCGAGAACCTGGGGATGATCAACGACGAACGACGCTATCCATTCATCAACATCGTCACGGACCAGGTCATCGGCACCGTGGGAGACGAGTTCTGGACCCTCAAGGCGAGGAGGGGCCTCAACGTCATCATGAGGGGCAGGGTCTGGAGGATAATCCAGATCGACGAGGAGCGGGGCGCCCTCCACGTCCTCCCCTCCGAGGACCCCCTCGGGGCGCTGCCGGGCTGGGACGGAGAGCTCATACCTGTGCCCCGGGAAGTCGCCCAGGAGGTGGGGGACCTGAGGGAGGAGATTGCAGCCGAGATGGAACGCCTGGGCTCCAAGGAGGAGGCAGTCGAAGCCCTCGCCTCCAGGCTTGGAACTGACCCTGCAACGGTGAAGGCCGCCGCAGACGAGATCGAGGCCCACACCGAAGCCGGATTCCCCATCCCCACCAAGAACCGCATCCTCCTCGAGGCCCACGACAAGTACCTCGTCATCCACAGCGGCTACGGGGAACGGGTCAACCGGACCCTGGGCGCCATCTTCGACGCCCTCCTCAGCGACCACGACCTCATCTACGGCTGGTGGAACGACCCCTACCGCATCCTCGTGGAGGCCCCCCGGAAGCTGGACAAGTTCGACCTCGCCAAGATCCGGGACACCCTGTTCACCATCGCCCCCGAGGACGCCGACAGGCTCATGGACGAGTTCATCGAGAGCCGGTTCCCCTTCGGCTACAGGATGAAGTTCATCGCGGAGCGCTTCGGGGTCATCCCCCGGGGGAAGACCATGAACTACCAGAGCCTCGAGAACCTCTACGTCCGGTACAGGGACACCCCCATCTACACGGAGACCCTCAGGGAGGTCCACCAGGAGAAGCTCGACCTCCCCTCGGTGAAGGAGATCCTGGCAGGGGTAGCCTCCGGAGAGGTGGAGGTCGTCGCGAAGATCGCTGAGAGCCCCAGCCCCCTCGCCCGGCACATCCTGGAAAAGTACGCTGATGTCGCCGAGTTCATGGAGACCACGGTCACCGGGGAGGATCAGCTCGAGTACATGAAGAAGAGCGTCCACTCCAGGAAGGTGAAGCTGGCATGCATGAGCTGCGGAGAGTGGAGCACATCGGAGCGGGTCCGTGACATCGACGAGAGGCCCACCTGCGGCAACTGCGGCTCAGGGCTCCTCGCCGTCCTGCGGAGGTACCACGACAAGGACGCGTTCATGGAGAGCTACAGGAGGTGGAAGGGGGGAGAGGAGCTCCCAGAGGAGGAGAGGGACACCCTCACCCAGGGCAGGAAATCCGCCGACATGGTCCTCAGCTACGGGAGGAAGGCCGTGGAGGCCCTCATGGTCAGGGGCGTCGGGCCCGTCACATCCTACCAGGTCCTCTCCCGGATGCACTGGGACGATAGGGCGTTCTACTCGGACCTGCTGAAGGCGAAGATCCAGTACATGAAGACCCGTCAGTACTGGGATAACAAGTAGCCCGTATGAAATATTGTGGGAAAGACTTAGAGATCGTTCTCGTCCTTCAGCCTTCTCAGTGAAGAGGCGATGTGCTGACCGAGAATCTCCAACAGCCTCTTCTCATCATCGCCAAAGTCCTCAGTCTGGAAACTCTGAACGTCAAGGACGCAGACGACCTCGTCCCCCACCACAACCGGAACGGCGAGTTCCGACAACGTCTCCATGCTGTTTGGCTCCGGATGGGGGACATAGTCGGGATCCTCTCGGGTATCGGTTACCAGCTGCGTGGTCCCAGATTTGGCCGCCCTGACGGTGATACCCGAGCCGCTTAGGGGTAGAGTCCAGTCCGGTGGAATGTCGAATCCTATGTAGTGTTCGGCTCTGAATTTGTCCTCGTCCACCCAGAGGATCCCGCCCCAGTTGAATCCCAGGACATGCTCAATGATCTCGAGGGTCATCTCACCCACCTCGTTCCTGCTTTTCGCGGTGGATAGCGTGATGGCACTCCTGTGGAGGGCCTCGAGAGACTTCTCCATCTTCATATGATCGGAGACGTCTATCGCGTAGTGGAGGAAGACTTCGTCGCCCAGCGGGATCCAGTAGGTGTCCCACATCTTCCCCAAGGCCTCGATGTGAGCATTCCTCTGCGGCTTATTGGAGTCGAGGGCGGAATCAGCTAGACAGAAAACGCAGTGGATGGCCCAGGGGGGAATGTCGTCGTTCTTGGACAAATAACCCTTGGCCTCCTCGGAGATGTGATCGCCCTGCATGAAATCCCGCCAGCATAGGCCTCCAACCTCGGCCCCCAGCTCCCGAGCCACCTGGTTCGAGGTCAGGATGACTCTGTCCCTCCCGACGAGGAGCGCCGGATGGGGGAGCGAGTTCAGCAGCATTTCGTTGAGGGTCCTTCGCCTCTCGAGCTCCTCGCTGGCCACCCTCTCCTGTGTGATGTCCTCGATGACCAGAGTAACCCCGAGGCTACCATCGTCGAAGGTCGTGGGGATGAACTTGGTGTTCAGGAAGACCCCGGCTTCCCCCGTGGGGAGCTTGACCTCCATCGATGAGTCCTTGCCGGCTATCCCCTCCAGTATCCGGTTCTTTAACTCCGGGTTCCTGCTGATCATGGGAGGGGCATCTTCCATAGTCATGTTGATCAGCTCCTCCCGCGGAATATGGACGAGTCCGAGAAAATTGTCGTTAACCTGCACCACCACGAGGTCGCTGTTGAAGACGATAATGTGATCCGACGAGTAATCCAACAGTGCCGAGAGGGGGACCCTCTGAGAGGAGGAGTAGACCTTCGCGGGCCCTATCGACCTCATCTCCACCTGGCCAGAGATCTGGAGAACGTCCATGTATTTCGCCACGGAGTTCCTGTTGATGTTGATCCTCCTGGAGATGTCTGTGACTGTCAAGCCCAGTGGATTTACTTTGAGTATCTCCTTGATCTTGCTGAGCTCGTCTTGGTAGCCGTTCATTGCCTTCGGGGGATAATCTGGAGGTCCCCATATATATGCTTAGCCTTTTTGCATAGCACTTATGCCATGCAAAAGGGATAGACTTATATGCGTCTATGCAATGCACTTGTGCAAGGCAAAGGACGTTGACGGGGAAACACAAACGGGGAAAACTGAGATGACGAAACACAATAACGGTGTAAAAGCGATTGCTCAAGCATATGTCGTCTTATTCCTAATCATCATACTCTTCAACTCCCACGACCAGACCTCCGATGTCCTCAACCTATCCCACTTCCCCCGGACACAGAAAGAAAACGAGCCATTCATAATACGAGCGAACATCAAAAACACAGCTGACGAACCCCGCACATACAGCCTCACATTATACGTCGACGGCGACACAGTACTAACCTCGGAATCAACGTTCGATGCCTTATCCACTCAAACATCTACCCTAACCATAGCATCACCACCGCTGGGCTCGGCGGTGCGGGTCTACGCAGAGGCCGTGGACTTGGAGACTGGAGAA
>JADHWM010000046.1 GCA_016783485.1 Candidatus Bathyarchaeota archaeon | reverse complement strand
GTCTCGCTGATTCCCCCAATATGGAAGCCCATCTCCTCGAGGAGCCTCCTGAACTCTGGTCCCGTCAATGGTCGTCAATCAACCCCGACACTGGAATTAACCTAAAAATGTTTCAGAAAAAGGTATCTCTGTCAGCCACGGGAATCATGTAATCTCCTTTCCTTCCGAGGATTACTCTGAACGAGCTTTTTCCCCTGATCACTACCTCCTCCAGCGTGCCCCTCACCTCTACAAGATCGCCCTTCTCTGCTTGCTCGGTAAATTTCCCCCTGTAACTAAGAAGCTGAGAGGCGATCGGTAATTCATGTGAATCCAGGTACTCACAATCTTTGATCAAATAACTGCATGGGGCGTATATCCCTCCCTCAGCATCGGTGATCCTCGCAATCAGCCTGACAACGCTTAGAGGCCTCGAATCGTCCTCGATTTCCACCTCCGGGGGAAGCTTCAAGAGCCTGAAAAAATAGTCTCTGCTATCTACTCTTCCATGAAGGATTTTCTGAACCTCTGATGAAACAAGCTTTTTTAAATCGAGTCCAGAGTCTGCCCAACGAGACCACACCACTCTCGTCACATTCTCCTCGTCATATGCTGTGATCCAGTCCGTATCTCTCCTCAGTTCTCTGAGAATTTCGTACGCTTTCCGACCGTTCTCCATCCCATAAACTATGAGGTCAACATCCGAATCTGCCCCAGCGAGATCGATTAGCGGCGATCCTGAGACCCCTATGGTCTTGCAGGAAACTCCTTTGTTTTGAAGAGACTCCGCTAGCTTGGCGATGGTCTTCTGGAGATCGCCTTCTGGTTTTTCTATGATCTCCCGGAGTTTTTCTCGCGGATCGTATCTTTTGACTATGTGTTTACTCGGAACTGATTGGAGGGTGAGGGATTTATTCGCGATGCGATTCAGATACTGTGGAAAATTCCGCCTGAGAATGTCTTCTGTATGATCGAGGTCGTAGAGCCTATCATACCTTCTGCCGTTCCTCACCCTTTCTCCCTCGGGATTCGGTATGTACCTGAGGTAGGCGATGGTGAGCCCCGGGGGATGGTGGACGCCCTTGACGGCGAAGAGAAGGCCTTCGACTGTTTCGATGTAATCCCCTTCTAACCACTCCGTATCGTCGATCCCCGCGATCATCTAGCCCGGAAAATACATGGTGGGAGTCTTATAAGCGAATTCGGAGAAGATTGGCATTGAGCCCTAAATGAGGAGAGACGAGATAGGCGACTACGTGAGCCGATGCGCCAGCTTAGCCGCTTTGATGGAGGTTTCGGCGTATCCGAAGCCGGGAAATGTTCACAGGACACGAGACCTCCCAGAAACTCGTTTCGAGCACTTCCTCGCAGGTGGAGTGGCTATAGGTCCTGACATGCGTGAACTCGCTCTAAGGGGCCGAGATGCGTTCTCAGGTGCTCTGGGTTGGGATCAAATAAGCGTCGGAAGATCTGTCCTGAACGCTGTCGTTGATTCTCTGGAATGGCAGAAGGGTGGAAACGTGAACCTGGGCGTTGTCCTACTCTTCGCTCCAATCGCAGCTGCCGCTGGAGCGACTCTCCATGAATCTGCGAGCATCAACGCGATGGATCTTAGAGAAAATCTAGAAAATGTAATTAGAGCTACAGCTCCCGATGACACGGTTGACATCTACAAAGCCATCAACATCGCGATGAGCCCAAAAACCCTGGGAAACGTAGGGGAACTCGATGTCACAGATGAGGGCTCTCGTGAGAGGATCAAGGATGAGAGAATCTCTCCACTCGAGGTCTTCGAAAAATGCGCCGAAAGGGATTCGATATGCAGGGAATGGGTTACAGGTTTCCAGATAACCTTTGAAGTAGGCTATCCCAAGCTGAAATCCTCGCTCAACAAGGGCTCTGTAAACGATGCAATCGTTAACACCTTCATGCACATCCTCTCCCAATATCCAGACTCACTGATTACACGAAAGTCTGGTACCGCTCAAGCGGCGGAAGTCAGCAAACAAGCCAAGAAGATTCTCGAGGCAGGAGGGGCGAGTACAGCGCTAGGGACAAAACTCCTTTGGGCCCTAGACGAGGAACTCCACAGAGCAAAAGGTGATCTGAATCCTGGAACGACCGCAGACCTCACCGCTGCAGCAATCTTTGTTTCGCTTTTAGAAGGCTGGAGACCCTAGTTCTTCACATAATCGAGAGACTCATCAAGACTTCGGTCGATTCTAAACTTGCGTTGGAAAAATCGCAAGACATTCTGGACATCTCGCTCTAGAAGATTCCCGGCATTCGGATGCTCGACGTTCACTGCCTGCGGCCAGTCAATCAATAAAACTGTACCGTCTTTTTGGACCACGATGTTGTACTCGCTCATATCAGCATGTATTAACCCTATCTTGAATGTGCCCCTCACGTTCTCGAGGATATCATCGAGGAAGCCTCTCGGATCGTCGAGTCTAGCCACGTCGTTCAGGTTGTACCCGTCGATATATTCCATCACAATTACATGCCGGTTCTGATGAATGGGCCGGGGAGTCGAGACACCCCCGTGATGAACTCGGTTTTGGATGCTAAACTCTTTTTCTGCAGCCAACCTCGACTGATAGTGCCAGGACGCGCGTCCTCTACGCTCAATGTAACCTCTTTTCCTCCTCGTCTCCCTGAAACTAGTCCTCCCGAGCCTGTGAAACTTCAAGGCGACCCGTTCGCCTTCATCAGTGATGGCATCAAGGATGTCCGACTCCTTACCCACCCCGATTGGCCGACCCAATGACTTCAGAATGTCCGCCTTAGCTAGGGCGTTCAGGGCCAAAAGATCATACCCCGTATAATTGAGGATGTAGCCGGGATAGGGATCAGGCCGCCTGTAGATGAGATCCATCTTGTTAAGCTTCTTTAGACGGAAATCGACCTCTCTCTCAGGCATCTTTGCGAACTTTAAGAGTTCCGCCATTGGGACGAAGCTGTAATTTGCCATCCCGAGCTCAATAGCCTGCAGTACCCGGTACTCCTCGGGCTCGAGCTTCATGAGCAGCTCTGCCGCCTTCTCGGCTGAAGACATCCATAACTAATACTGATAGAACCTTAAAGAAAGATTCTAGAAGTAGAATTAAGACTCCGTGTATCCGTACTCGTCTAAGACCCTGTAAACCTCATCCTGGTCTACAGCCTCTAACTCCACCCTACTCCCGTCTGCTTTCACCAAAACACGCCCTTCTTCAGGATGCTTAATCTCCCCAATCACAGAGGCCTCGACCTCTATCTCGGAAAGTAATGAGAGGAGCTTCTCTACTTTCCTCCTCTCGAGGACAATGAGCAGAGCCCCGGACCCCATGAGCTTCAAAGGATCGACGCTAAGAGCCTCGCAGACTGCCTTAGTTTCAGGGGCTATCGAGATTTTAGACTCAAATATTTCGACACCCACTCCAGCTGCCTCCGCCATCTCCCAGACGCCGTTCAGGAGGCCTCCCTCAGTCGGATCGTGGAGGCTGTGAACGCCACCGAGCTCAACTGCCCTCATTGCCTCAGGGACGACGCTGATCCTTTTCACCAACTGCTTTGCAGCCTGGATAACCGATGCTTCGATCTTGCCCTCGAGGACCCAAGCGAGGTCTTCCGCAAGTACGGCCGTGCCCTCGATCCCCGCTCCTTTCGTCAGGATCACGACATCTCCCGGGCGAGCACCCCCCGTTGTTACATAGTCCTCCTTTGACGCTTCCCCCATCATGAATCCGATCAGAATAGGCCTGTCCAAACCCGGAGTCGTTTCCGTATGCCCTCCTACAAGGGCGACCCCGATCTCTAAGCAGGCCGCATGAATCTGCTCCATTATCCCCTCAAGGAGCGCCTCATCATTTCCCTCGGGCAGGAGCGTAACACAGAGAAACCAGAGAGGTCGCGCCCCTGTGGACGCGACATCATTGGCGTTAATGTGAACAACAAGCCATCCCAAGTTCCCTACGGCGCCCGTGATGGGATCCGTCGCGACGACAATCACCCGGTCTCCCATCTCGATGACGGCAGCGTCCTCGCCTACACATGGCCCTTGGAGAACCCTTTCACTGTGAATCCCCAGCCTCTCGAAGACCACCCGCTTTAGAATATCTTGGGGTAGCTTCCCCGTTGGTAGGCGACGCGCTCCTTTCATCAGACCTCACCCCTAGTTCACGTGGACCGGATTAAGACTTTCCCGCTTCCCAGCGTCGAATTTATGCTAACTTGTACCCATTAAAAATGGTCTTGAAACGAACTGCAATAATCCCGAATTCTTATCTAATTATAACCCAACTCAATCAATAAGTTCGTGTAAAGTTGCTGTTGATTCAAATGGCTATTCCCAATGTCGACACTGTTTCGTTCATAGTATTATGTGAAGGGAGGCTATTAGTTGAAAGAAGAAGCCTCAATGCTAGAACAGACCCGGGTATCATTGCTATACCCGGCGGGCATATTCAACGAGGAGAGAGTCTTGTGGAAGCCGTTCAACGTGAACTCAGAGAAGAGACCGGTTTGAACTGCGATTCATTTACGTTGATTGCGAAGAAATACCATTCGACGCCTCTGGAGAACCAGACTGTCTACTATTACCTGTGCAATAATTGGGTTGGAGAGTTGGATTGTAATGAGGCTGATGAGTTATTTTGGATCTCTCTGGATGAGATTGATTTACTGGATTATGAGATAGAACGAGAAGCAGTAGATGAGTTACGCAAACACCTTTTAACGCTTGCACGTGCTCCGCCTACTATTAGACTTCACCCTTGCGCAACTTGTAGTGTAAGAAGTCACGGGTCCGAGGGGGGTTGAGAGGTATCTCAATCAGTTTTCAAGGGAGGCGAAGTTACAGCCTTATTGGCGGGTTTTTTAAGAACCAAATATTGATGGAATATGATGAATTGTTTACTGTAACTGCAAAAGAATAATGCTGTGTGCTCGGTAAATATTTTTTCCCAAATAATGCAAGTAAATTTAAGCCTTCGTCATGAGGAATTTTTAGTAACGGTTTGGGAGATGAAGCTGTTCCTGTAATATTATTCGCCCACAGCGATTCTGGTAGCGATTCTAAGTATTTATAGGTCTGAATTTTCGACAATATCATCGGGTGGGCTAATAAATCATCCTCAGAAATGATTCTAAGTTCCATGTCAAATTTTTCTTCGCTTACTTCTACCCAAGCTGGATAAGGTTCAACTGAAGCGATATTAATGAGAATAAAACCGAAGACAATCGAAAAAACGGAGACTCCAAAAATGACCTGTATTGTGGATAAATATCTGGGTTGGAAACCATAGACTTTGATCATAACAGGCCTTTGACACCAATCGATACGCCGTTGATAACTATTCATTAGTCATCCTCAATGATCTTCTCGAAAAGAATGTCTGCGATCTGGCTTGGATGCTCTATCTCCGAGTTAGGCGGTATGGGGATTTGTCTGATCTCAGCTTCTTTTATGAGGCTCTTTCTACAGCTCTCTACGGTCTCACATTTTGAACAATTTCCCTCGCCTTTGTACCATATTTGAAGACCGTTTTCATCTGAAAATGTGATGAGCGCGTCAAGTCCAAACTTCATCGATCGTCCGAGTAGATATCCTCTCTCCATGTCTAGTCGGCTGATCTCGATCCTGTTGAATTTAGCTCCTTCAAGAAGAGCTTTTGTGACCTTGGAGTTTATAACGCCGAATGCTTTATTGATGGTTTGTCGGGTGACACCTGTTTTTCGGGATATCTCTGATTGTGAGTGGCCATCGAAACGGAGTCGCCACAGGTTCATCTGCTTGGGGGTTAGGTAGGCGTTAAAGAAGGTCATATTATGTAAGTATTTGTAGGCTTACATATTTTAAGATTCCTGTGCGGAACTGGTGGCGTAAGAAATCACGTGTACGAGTGCAGTTGAGGCTCGGCATTAGGAAATCCAAGTAGCTTGTACTCTACCGTTCCATGTACCCGATTCTTTAATGAAAGAAATGTTGAGACCTCCACCACTAAGATATTGATATGGGCTCCCCCTTCTACTCATCCACCAATTGTCTAGATGAACCGTGGCACCCTTCCCATCAAAATGCATATCCAGCTTCGTGAAACGAAGATAAAGAAAGTCTCCTTCCCTGTCCGCCTTAGTTTGAATCTCATCCAGATCAAGCATTATCAGATTTACACCGTCTATCTCCGGTACCAAACCTTCGAGATTCTCCGTGCAGAGAACGATGTTCTCCTTATCCTTGATGAGGTCGTAATCTGGTATCTCTTTGTCTACGAGTGCTATAGTTAGAGACAATCGGATTATCTCTGTTATGTCGGACTCATTATAGGTAATTGATTCGATTTTGGGCTTGATCTTGACCGTATATCTTATGCTTTCTGCAAGATCGCCTCTTATATGGATATTCAGATTGATCGTGAGATTCCCTGCTTCTTTGGCTTTGAAGGTCGCGGCACTTATTTTATGTCGGGACTCGGAGGGAATTGTGATCTTTGCTCCGGGTTCCCACGTGATAAACGTGGTCTGCCCATATTCTTGTGGGATTCCGTTTATGAAGGCGTCGACATTAAACATGTTATAGGGTTCAATTTTTACTGGAACGGGGTTTGGATTGGCTATGTAGAATGTCGATTTCACTCTATCCCCTACGATATACTCTGGTTTATCCGTAGAGATTTCGAGCCTTGTGCTCTCTTGTGGGCTGCTCTGGGAGCCGATAAACAGTAGAATAATGAACGATAGAATCACGATTCGCTCCGAGGTATCAGCCATTACATTTACTATGTCTTGAATGACATATTATGCTATTGATTAGAACACACATCCGACTGTCTCGTCGACGATGTGCTCGGGCTCCAACGGGCTCAATGCAAGGCGTAATTCCACTCATCTGCAGTTAACGAGAGCCCACTCTCATAGAAAAACCGCAATCCAAGACGCCCCAACCCTCCAATCAACGAAAGGAACCCGAAAAACCCGCCGAACAACAAAGCAACACTGAACGACATCCACCCCGGTAGAGGGGGGAGGGGGGGTATGCCATCCGTGTCTGAATACGCCGCCAATCAGAGAAAGAAGCCCTAAAACCGCCCCAACTCGATCCCAATCATATCAAAAGGAGCACTTATTCAACACAAAAACCGCGCAACCAGAACAACGACAACCCAGTAACCCAACGACACCAAAAAAACCCAGAAAAACCCGCCAACCAACAAAACAATCCCAAACACACACCCCCCACAAACACAGGGGGGCCAACCACCCACACCAGCCCGAAAACCCTTATCATATGCTACCACTCACATGCACCCGCTCCCGCCGCAACAACAAGACCATCAGCAACACCGACACCAGTGCAAACTGAACCAACTCAAAACAGTCTCAGACAAACTACGATGACCCCGAATAAACCCTATGACTAAGACGAAGAGAAAGAGAAGCCTGATTCAAGCAGTCAAGCTAAATTCTAGTTGATTACGATGGTGTCGAGCCCGAAATAGCGCTGAGCGAGGAACCTGATCTTTTTGATGTTTTCCCCATTCCTGCCGATGGCGATGCCCTTGTCCTTGGTCTCAACGTTCACCATGGCGATGCGGTCGCCCCCTACTCTGTCAACGAGACGGATCTCCTTAACCTTCGCCGGTTTCAAGGCATTCCGGATGAATCTCTCGGCGTCGTCTATATACTCGTAGATCTCCACCTGCTTATTGGTCATCCTTCGGAAGCGATTGATTTTCTCGCCACCCTTACCAACGGCGAGGCCGACTTCGCCCTTCTTCACAGCGAAGATGACTGTTTCGTCGTCTTCCTCGATGATGCAATCGACAATCGTAGCCCCTGTCATATTCTCGAGGAGGGCCATGTATCGCATCTCGTTCTCGGTTATCTTGATGTTGCTGAGCATGCTATTCCCTCGCCAGATCGAGGATCTTCGAGTCCCCTGGGTCGCTTATCACTATCGTCGATACGGGGAACGGTTTCCCGCAGAGGATCCCCAGATCCCTGCTGTCCTTCTGATGGTGGAGCACAGGGACGCTGGAGAGCTTCCCGTAGTTGTCTATCTCCTCCCTGGTTTCCGAAGGGCAGTTGGAGGAGAGTATAGCCATACGAGCCCTGCCTCGACGGAGCTCCCTGATGGCCACCTTAGAGCCCAAATGGATACGCCCCGTGTTGATGGCCATCCTGAGCTCGTGGTCGACGCTACTCATCCTTCTTGCCTCCCATCGTCATGAACAGCTCGACGCTCCCTGTACCCAGGGGCATCGACTGGCCGACAATGATGTTCTCGATCACCCCTTTAAGGGGATCGGTCTCACCCTTGATCGCTGCGTTAACCAAGTGCTGGATGGTCAACTCGAAGGCGGCTCTCGCCAAGACGCTGCTCTTCTTCCCGCTGATACCATGGCGACCAATCTGCTGGATCTCGCCAGAGTTTGTCATAATGTCCGAGACAAGCATGACATGCCTTATGTCGACGTCAAGACCCTGCTCCTCTAGGACTGCGTGAGCCTCCTTGATGAGGGCGTTCCTCGCTGCTTCGATCCCCAGTATCTCAGCTATCTCGTGGATGTCGTTTGTTGTCGTCCTAGTAGGGTCGACGCCCTCGATACTGAGGACGCCCTCGAGATTCGAGCCGTCTGTTCTGATGACCCATTCCCCGTTCTCGTAAGTCGTTAGTACTCGTTTGATCTCTGGGATTCCCCTTATGGGAGTCGCTATAATCTTACCGACCAGTTTTTCCGGGTCTTTATTTTTCTCTTCAGAAAGTGCTATCCGGAACGAGTTGTCGTCAATCTTTTCGAACTTCATTGGGAGAGCCTTCTCGACGTCAGCCATCTCTACGTTTAGGTTCTTCATGTACTCTGGCGATAGCGAGAACTTGATGGCGTCTTCCTTTAGATCGACGTTGATCACATCGACGACATCGTCGAGCACTGTGTATGTTAGCTTCTCTGCAACCTCTCTTGTTTTTGCTTTACTCCTCTTGTGTTTCGAGTCTAGGTATATGTTCATGACGGGTGTGGAGGGCTGCCTTCTGGCGTCCACGAGTTCTATGAGCCTCGGGAGTCCCAGGGTGACGTTAAGCTCCGCTACACCCGCATAGTGAAAGGTCCTAAGGGTCATCTGAGTGCCAGGCTCTCCGATGGACTGGGCCGCGATGGTCCCGACGGCTTCCCCCGGCTCTACGAGGCTGAAATCGTAGCTCCGGACAACTGTCTCGATAACGGTGTCTACGCCTTGTTTTGACATCTTCGATGAGACGAGATTATCTTTGAGTTCGTTGACTAGGTTTGGGGTGAGAGCTTCAGAGTATTCCTCGAGCTTTCCTGCGATGTAATTTTCTGAGGCTACTCTACCTTTTGGGATTGCGATCTTAACCCGCTCGATAAGATTCTCGACATCGACCGCTTTCCCGTGGTCGCTTTTGGCCGGGTCTACGCCGTCCTCACCATATCTGAATTGGACTATGTCCCCCGAGGAGTTCCTGACGGTGCCGTCGTACTCAACCCTGAGGTGCTCCAAGGCGTTGATGAGCCGGCGCTGCATGTATCCGCTTTGCTGTGTGCGGACGGCAGTGTCCACAAGCCCCTCTCTACCACCCATGGAATGGAAGAAGAACTCGATGGGGTCGAGACCGTCCCTGTAGCAGTTGTAGATGAATCCTCTCGCCTTGGGGGCTGGATCGTGCTCCCTGAAATGGGAGAGAGTCCTATTTGAATAGCCTCTCATAATCCGTTTCCCACGGATGGCCTGCTGCCCTACGCTCCCCATCATCTGACCGATGTTGAGGCTTGATCCTCTCGCCCCGCTTCGTGCCATCACGATGCCGGAGTTCGTCATCCCGAGGCCTGATTCGACAGTCTCGCCTGCTTTGTCCCTCGCTTTAGCGAGTTCGCTCATCACCTGGATCTCGAAAGTTTCTTGGAGGCTTTGGCCCGGTAGGCGTTCCAGTTCACCAGAGCTGAGCTCGTCGATGAGTTTGTCGACGTTCCTCTCCATCCTTCTCATGACCCTGTTGATCTCGTTTCTTTCCTTGGGTCCGATGACGAGTTCGTCGACTGAGTATGTGAATCCTTTAACGCTGAGGAACTCGTTGATGAGCTTCGTGACACTGTTGAGGAAGTCGTGACCCACGTCCGTCCCGTAGTCCTTGATGATCCTGTGGAAGATGGTTTCGGCTCTCTCAGCGCCTATGGTGTTCCTATCGATGACGCCTGTCTTGAGCTTTCCCTCCCTTATTGTGACATATGCGTCGTATTGGCAGTCTTCCCTCTCGCAATCGGGATGGTGGAGGCAGATGTTTGCTCTGGTCACGAAGTTAAAGTCCTCTGGCATGAACAGGCTGAAGATGTCTTTCCCTGACCAGAGGGGTTCGGGCTCTATGACCACTGGTTCGGGTTCTGGCCCCACGTAGTACGTGGCGGCGAGGAGCTTCCCGACCTCGTCTTGAGTGAGCAGCGTCTCTTTCCTTGTCAGGAGGTATGCTCCTGTGAGGAAGTCCTTGGTTGCTCCTATGATGGGTGCGCCGTACCTGGGGGAGAGGATCTGGTCTTGCACCTGCATCAGGAGCCTGGCTTCGGTCTGGGCCTCCTTGCTTTGGGGGATGTGGAGGTTCATCTCGTCCCCATCGAAATCGGCGTTGTATGGGGGGCAGACGGTGAGGTGCATCCTGAAGGTCCTGTAGGGGAGTACCTTGACCTTGTGGGCCATGATGCTCATCCTATGGAGGCTGGGCTGCCGGTTGAATAGGGCGATGTCTCCTTCCTTGAGGTGGCGCTCGATGACGAAGCCAGGCTCGATGGACTCAGCCACGATGCTCTTGTCTGTTACGAACTCGAGGCGTATCCGTTTCCCGTCTGGTCTGATGATGTACAGGGCGCCCGGGTGCTTGTAGGGGCCGTTTCTGACGAGGTGCCTCATCTCCTCGAGGTTTCTCTCGGTGACTACGTCGGGGACGGTGAGCCTCGTTGCGATGTGCACCGGCACTCCGACCTCGTTGATATCGAGGTTGGGATCCGGAGAGATTACTGTCCGGGCGGAGTAGTCGACCCTCTTCCCCGACAGGTTTCCTCTGAACCTCCCCTCTTTCCCTTTGAGTCTCTGGGCCAGGCTCTTCAGTGTGCGTCCGCTCCTGTGGCGTGCCGGGGGGATTCCGGAGACCTCGTTGTTGAAGTAAGTTGTGACATGGTACTGGAGGAGCTCCGATAGATCCTCGATGATGAGGGTCGGGGCTCCCGCTTCGATGTTCTCTCTGAGCCTCTGATTGATCCTGATGATATCGACGAGCTTGTGGGTCAGATCGTCCTCAGCCCTGATGCCCGATTCGAGGATGATGCTGGGTCGCACGTCCACGGGAGGGACGGGTAGAACTTGGAGGATCAGCCATTCAGGGCGGGCTACCTCGGGATCGAAGTCGAGGAGCTCGAGGTCCTCCTCGGGGATCCTCTCGAACCATTCTCTGATCATGTTGGGGGTGAGTCTGCGGCTAATCTCCTCCATGAGGGACTCGTCGCCCGTGTCGAATTCTTCTTCCTCGATCTCTAAGAAGCTCGTGGGCTTCGCGAACTTGACGTTGGACTGGGTCATCCCGCAGACCGGGCAGTCCTTGAATTTTTTATACTTCTTGGCTGATTTAACTATCTCTTTCGATGTCTCGACGCTTACCTTCCCGAATAACTTGTTTTCCTCGTCTCGGCGTTCCCGATAAATCTCGTTGTCCTCCGGTGTGAGGAGGACTCGTCCGCAGCTCCTGCATGTTGTAGAGAGGAGTTTGTAGATGTGCTTGGCGAACTCGACGTGGATTACGGGGACTGCCAGCTCGATGTGGCCGTAGTGGCCGGGGCAGTTTATGGAGATGTTTCCGCAGGTTCTGCAGCGTTGCCTGGGTTCTAGGGTGCCGAGTCTCTGGTCCATGAGACCGCCGGCGATGGAGCCGCCGTCCTCGTCGTAGGTGTCCGATGTATTTATCTCGACCACGCTAAGGCGGCGGATCTCGTCGGGGGGGAGGACTCCGAATTTGATTGCGTCGATGACCTTGGACATTCTCATCCGACCTCCTTGGCCAGTTCCAGAGTCGGTGAAAGGCAGAGGCTCTGGAGCTCCTGTAGGAGGAGCTTGAATGCGTAGGAGACGGTCACCGGCTCCACGTTTCCCTTTCCCTCACATATGGGGCAGACGTATTTCCTCTGCCTGATGTCATAAAATGCGAGTTTTCCGCAG
The DNA here is from genome assembly GCA_016783485.1 of Candidatus Bathyarchaeota archaeon. Taxonomy (GTDB): domain Archaea; phylum Thermoproteota; class Bathyarchaeia; order TCS64; family TCS64. Next base: position 5,127 of record JADHWM010000046.1, on the reverse strand, counting down.
CGTTCGCAGACGTAGATGGTGTAGGCGTCTGATTCCTCGAGGAGTCTGTCCTTGAGGAGCATTGCAGTTCCGTGGCCTACGAGGCAGTCCCTCTCCATCTCTCCGAATCTGAGGCCTCCGCCCCGGGCTCTGCCCTCGGTGGGCTGGCGTGTGAGCATCTGGACTTGGCCTCGGGCCCTGGCGTGGATCTTGTCGACCACCATGTGGTGGAGCTTCTGGTAGAATGTGACGCCGATGTAGACGTGGGATTCGAACATACGCCCACTCTGGCCGTCGTACATGAGCTCGCGGCCTCCGGGCTCGAGGCCGAGCTTTCTGAGGATCTCTGATAGGCTCTCGAGGGGTTCGTTGATGAATGGTGTGCCGTCCACCATCTCACCCTGGAGGGCTGCTGCTTTACCGGCTACGGATTCGAGGAATTGGCCTACGGTCATTCGACTGGGGAATGCGTGGGGGTTGATCATGATGTCGGGGACGGTTCCGTGGGCGCTGAATGGCATGTCCTCTTGGGGGATCACCATGCCGATGACCCCCTTCTGGCCATGGCGGGAGACGAATTTGTCCCCGAGCTCTGGGATCCTGTGGCTCCTGACTTTGACTTTGACGAGGTGGCTGCCCTCGATGTCCTTGGTGACGAATACGGAGTCGACGACTCCTTCTTCAGTGGGCCTGACGCCGATGCTGGAGTCCCTGAGTTGGGGACCTCGGATCTCGAAGCCTCTGTATTCCTCACTGAATCTGGGGGGGCTCGTCTTGCCGATGAGGATGTCTCCGCCTTTTACCTGGGCCTCGGTGGAGATGAGGCCGTCTTCCTCGAGCATCCTGTAGGATTCGGCTCCGTGGTATCCTCGGATGCCGGGTTCGGGGAGGGTGAGTCTGTCCTTGGCTCCTCCCAGGTATTGTTTGCAAACGGCTTTGTAGATACGGTAAAAACTGCTGTGGCCCAGGCCCCTTTCGATACTGGATTTATTGAATATGATGGCGTCTTCCATGTTGTATCCATTGGAGCTGAGGACCGCGACGACGTAGTTCTGGCCCGCGGGGCGGTCGTTGAATCCCATGATCTCCATGGGGCGTGTCTGGGCGAGGGGCTTCTGGGGGTAGAGGAGGAGGTGGCCCCTGGTGTCGGTGCGATCCCTGAAGTTGAGGGCGTACATCCCGGGGGCCTGCTTGGCCATGGCGGCTTGGTAGGTGTTCCTGGGCGACTGGTTGTGCTCGGGGAATGGGATTATGGATGCCGTGACGCCGAGGATGGCGTAGCTGCAGATCTCCATGTGGGTGTGCTCCTCGGTGACCTTGGTGTTGTTGGTGGCGATTAGGGCGTTCTCCTCCTCTTCGGCGTCGATGTACTCGATGATGCCTTCACGGATGAGGTCGCTCCACTGCCAGCGGCCTTGCTGGACGTTCCGGACGTGCCTCGCCTTGAGGAGGGGCTTGCCCTCTTTCACGAGGACGAGGGGTCTTCTGATGCGGCCCTCGTCGCAGTTGACGTAGATCTCGTTGTGGTCCGAGTAGTAGGCGATGTTTACCTCGCCACTGATCTCTCCTCTCCGTCTCATCTCCCTTACGGTGTCGACGAGCTGGTCGGGGAGGGTGGTGTATCCAAGGAGGTAGCCCTCTACGAATAGCTTGGCTCCCTCGTAGCGGAGTTTCTCGTTGGCGTCCTTTGCAGGGGTGACCCCTAGGTAGAGGAGGGTTCGCTTGATCTTCTCGGAGTCGGTCCCGACGGAGATGCTGGCCATGAGGGCCAGGTTCTTGACGAGACCGCAGTTGGCGCCCTCGGGGGTCTCGTTGGGGCAGAGCCGGCCCCAGTGGGTCGAGTGGAGGTCCCTGGCCTCGAAGTTGGGCTGGCTCCTGCTCAGAGGGCTCTGGAGCCGCCGTAGATGGCTGAGGGTGGAGAGTGTGTTGGTCCTGTCGAGGAGCTGGGTCATGCCGACGCGGCCCCTGCGCCAGTTGCCGGTGGCGAGGGCGTGCTGGACCCTGCTGCTGATGATGCCAGGCCTTACAGCGGCGCTAATGAGGACTCCTTTTCTGCGGGTGCTCATCCTGCGGAACTGGTAGCGCATGTCCCTGTAGAGACTCCAGAATGCGCTTCTGAATAGCTCGGCCAGGAGGGGGCCCGCGAGCTTGGTCCTCTTGTTCTTGAGATGGTCTTTGTCGTCTTCCTCTCTCCGGCCGAATTTGAGCTCGATGATCCGGGAGGCCATCTCGCCTAGGAATATGGCTTTGTCTAGGCGGTCTGTGGGCTCCCTGCCGATGTGGGGGAGGAGGTTTCGGTCGATGATGGTCTCTGCCCGTTTGAGCCTGAATTCTCGGACCTGGCCGAACGCGACTCTGTTGCCGATGTAGAGGATGGCGTCCTCAATCGTCTGAGCGTCTGCGGCGTCCCTGAAACTGGTTTCGAGTTCGTTGAGGACTTCGGGGTCGAGGCTCACCATCTCGGCGACTTTTCGGTCTGTCTCGACGCCGAGGGCTCTCATGAGGATGACGAAGGGTACGGGTACGGGGACTCCGGGGATGCTGATGACCATCTCGCCCTTGGCTTTGAGGGCCATCTCGATGCGGGCCCTGAATCCTACTGTGGTTGAGAATACTTTGCCTCTGTAGACTGGTCTGGAGCCTCTGTTGTCGGTCTCGATGAGGACTCGGTTGGGGGCGAGGTCCTCGAGGCTGACGATGACTCGTTCCGATCCGTTGACTATGAAGTATCCGCCGACCTCTTTGGGGTCCTCGCCGATGCGGATGAGTTCCTCGGGGGCGTGTTTGGAGAGGAGGCAGAGGTCGGATTTGACCATGATGGGGAGGTTGCCGATGTTGACGCACTCGAGGGTCTCCCGGCCTTCATCGTCGAGGATGATGTCGAGGTAGAGGGGGGCTGAGTATGTGAGGTTCCGGATCCGGGTCTCCCGAGGGTAGACGCTGCGGACGGTGCCGTCCACCTCGACGACCCGGGGCTTGTCGACCTCGATGGTGCCGAACTTTATATCGTAGGTGCGTCCGGGCACCTCGATCTGGATGCCGCGGATCTCATCGATGATGTGTTGCAGCGTATTCTGGACGAAGTCGTTGTAGCTGTCCAGGTGCTGCTTGACTAGGCCTTCCTCTGCGAAGAAGGATTTCATTACGTCCCAATAATCTTGATCTGATAGTAACATTCTCTCTCCACCTTTAACTAAAACTGGTTGGTGTGTGTGGTGTTTTGGGGGGGTGTGTTATCCGGTCTAACTTGATTCCCCCTCTCTCGGTGATTTTCATCCGGTTAGAAGCCGTCCAAACCTGATAGAGGCTACTTACGGTGTAGGTAGCTTGTTAATAAATGTTATTGCGGTGTTTTGCGGTTTTTAGGGGTGTTTTGGGGTGGTTTCGGGGGTTGTTGGGGGTTATACAAACCTTTAAATTTGTATCGTATTACTTCGGTATTGCTCTGCCGGAGAAATTTCGGTTTTGATGTTTGGGGTGTGTGTGTTTGGCTGAGATGATTGAGCGGGTCCTCGAGGCGAGTCTGGGTAAGACTGTTTTGATTAAGTTGAGGGGTGGGAGGACTTTGAGGGGGACTCTGGAGGGGTTCGATCAGCACGTTAATCTGGTTCTTAAGGATGCGGAGAATGTGAGTGATCCTTCTGCGGCGGTGGATCTGGGGACCATCGTTTTGCGGGGGGATAATGTGATCATGATCTCTCCTCCTCCTGCTTGAGGGGTTTCCGTTGCCTACTAAGCATGCGCTTCATCATGGCAAGCGGGTTCATATCCGTTGTCGGCGTTGCGGTCGCAGGTCTTATCATCTGACGAACAAGTCCTGCGCTGCCTGTGGTTTCGGTTCTTCTCCGAGGATCCGGGCTGCCGGTTGGGCGACGAAGACGGCTAATCGTGGTCGTCGTCTGGAGTAGTCTTCCGGGTTCTGTTCGTGGTTCTCTGGGGTTAGTGGTGGGTAGGCGCGTTTTGCCTCCATGTTTTTTTTGGGGGGGGTTGTGGCCGTTCTTGGGGGGGTGTTTCTTGTGTTTTGGGGGTGTTTTTGGTTTGAATGCGCGCCTCTTTTGGTATGAATCGATGGTGATTGGGGGAGTTTCCGGTCTCCTTTCGTTATGGGGAGGTTTGTTCAGGTTCCTATTCATGACCCCCCCCTCCCCCTTTTTGATCCTGGTGCCGTTGCATGGGTTTTGGTTCTGGATGGCCGGTGGTTTGTTTGGGGGGGGTCACCATGTGTTGGTGTGGAGTATCTGGTTGAGGGGTTTCTTTTTTCTGGGGCCGGGTGTGTCGACGGGTTCTCCGAATGCGACTAGGGCCGCGATGCTCGCGTTGGGAGGGATGTTGAGGGTCTCCCGGAGCCTGTCCTCGTTGTAGTCTCCTATCCAGCACGAGGCGACGCCTTGGAGGTGGGCGGCTACGACCATGTCCTGGAGGGCGATGGTGGTGTCCACGAGGCCCCAGCGTTTGGAGACCCGGTCGTCCGTGGTGTACGCCCCTACGATGGTGAATGCGCTGCTGCGGATGTGGCGGTTGAAGACGCCGTTGCCGAGGCGGTCCTTGGTCTTCTGGTCGGTGACCAGGATGAAGTGCCAGGGCTGGCGGTTGACTGCGCTGGGGGATTGGCGGCCCGCCTCCAGGATTCTGTCGATCTTCTCCTGAGGGATGGGGGTCTTCGCGTATTTTCGGACGGTGCGTCGTGTCAGGAGGGCGTCTACGGGTTCCATGGTGGTCCCGTGGGGAAGGGCGGGTTAAGTATGATGCTGTTTGACGCGTCTATGGTTGTCCCAGTATTATCTCTGGGGCCCGGGTGAGGGTCGTGACCGTGTGTCTGGGGATGGTGTCGGGGTCCGTGGGTGAGGGCTCCCCGACCCTGTTGATCCAGATGGTGGTGATGCCGGTGAGGTTGGCGGGGCGGATGTCGCTGAGGGGGGTGTCTCCAACGCTGTATGTGTCCCGGGGGTCCGCGCCTGCGACGGCGAGGGCTTTGGCGTAGTATTCCGGCTCCGTTTTGAGGAGTCCCAGGGCGGGTTCGCTGAATATGTGGGTGAAGTGGCGTGTACCGGTGTGCCTGCGTAGGGTCTCTGCTTTCTCCTCGGCGTTTCTGCCCGTGCTGAGACAGAGGGTGATGCCGTGGTCACTGAGGGTGTCGAGGGCGGGTAT
>JADHWM010000045.1 GCA_016783485.1 Candidatus Bathyarchaeota archaeon | reverse complement strand
CGTATCGCAGTGGCGACTGTGTCTCCCGATTCGAGGAAAAGCGGCTCCTCGATATGTTTGTTGAACGCATCGGCTATTGGGGCGCAGCCCTCCGCCTGGACGCCGATGAGACGGGGCTTCGAGTCGATTTTCCCCGCCTCCTCGAGCTCGGTGAAGCCCTTCCAGAGAGAGTGGATCGTGACGCCGCTCCCCATCGCGATCGCCACCCAGTCTGGGACGCTTGACTGCTCCACGAGCTCGTAGGAGATGGTCTTGATGGCTTCCATGGATAGGGGGTTGAGCTCCGTGGTCGCCTGATACGCGCCTGTCTCCAAGGCTATCTTCCTCGCCTTCTCGATAGCAACGTCGATTCTATCCCCCGCTTCCTCGACGTGGGCGTCCGAGGCGATCATCTGGGCCAGCTTGCCGAGGTCTAGGTCGGCGGGGACGACGATCCTGCAGGAGACGTCCTCCTTTGCGGAATATGCGGCGAGGGATGCGCCGTGGTTCCCGTTGGTGGCGCAGACGACTGAGTCGAACCCCTTCCCGACGGCGTCTGACATAATAAGGGCCGCGGACCGGTCCTTGAATGAGTTCGTGGGGTTCCGGGTCTCATCCTTCAGGTGCAGGTTCCTGAGGCCCAGGTGCTCTCCGAGCCTCTCCGCCTTCCAGTATGGTGTGCCGCCTTCCCCGAGGCTGACCGCCTTCTCGACCCTGGGCATCACCGGGGCGTAGCGCCAGAACGTCAGTGGTCCCTTGAATCGCACTCCCTTGAGGTACTCGGGGTCGAAAGTGTATTCGAGGAATCCCCCGCAGTCTGCGCACCGGCTATAGCTGCCTTCCCCTGGCGCTTTCTCGTGGCAGCTGCTGCAGCCCAGGACGTATGGGGGGTCCATGTCAGGTATTTACTCTTTGACGGTGAATGTATATCATTCGCTGCTCCCATCAATCTTTTATTTCCTCCCTCCCACGTGGAAACGGCACCCGGGGCACCGTGATGAAGGTATCGGAACTCCGTGCAGGCATGGAGCACGTGGACATCAGAGTAACACTGAAGGCTCTGAACGAGCCCAGGGAGGTCCTCACCAACTACGGGATCACCCATAACCTCGTCGACGGGACGGTCGAGGACGACTCGGGGAAGGTGGGGGTGACCTTCTGGAACGAGAAGATCGAGCTCCTCGAAGGGGTTGATGAGGGCAGCTTGGTCGAACTCGGGGACTGCTTCATAACGTCGTTCAAGGGGGCGTTGAGTATCAACGTGGGCAGGGACTCTAAGTTGGAGAAGATCGAGTGAAAAAACATGAGTGCAGGAATCGAGAAATTAGAGAGAATCGTGAGCGCTCTCATACCCCCCCACGGGACCCATGGCCTCGAGCACACGATGCGGGTTTACAGGACCTGCATGGCGCTGGGGAAGGCCCTGGGGGCTGACATGTCGATTCTGCTGCCCGCTGTTTTGCTCCACGACGTCGTGAGGGACGGCGAGGATCACGCATCAGCGAGTTCCGTGAAGGCAGGGGAGATCCTTCGAGACCTCGACTACCCCGAAAAGGCGATAAAGGAGATCTCGAAAACCATTGGCGCGCACAGCTTCTCAGCCGGGAGGATACCGGAGTCGTTAGAGGCAAAGATCCTTTCTGATGCTGATAAGCTCGATGCAATGGGCGCCCTGGGAGTTTACAGGGCTGCGATGTATAGTGCGGAGCACGGGAGGCCCCTTGAGGACTATATCGCTCATTTTTCCAAGAAGCTCCTTACTCTGAGGGATATGATTTTCACGGATGAGGCGAGGCGCCTAGCCGAATCTAGGCATAGGTTCCTGCTCGAGTTTCTGGAGCAGATCGAGGGCGAACTGAACTTTGGATAGGAAGTTTGAGATCGATACGGCTCACTAGCGTTGAGTATCCTCGATTACTGGGTCCGTATCCCATAACGGGGATGGATTCGGGCGCCTTCTAAGAGTGGGGCGGGCTCGTGGGATCTATGCAGACGTAGGAGACGTTGTTCCCTCTGATGAAGACGTCGCCGTAGCTCGCGATGAGGCCGTTATCGTCGTACTCTTTGGCTCCCTTGAGCATCATGTTCATGTACCCGTCCGCCTGGGTCATCCTGCCCCAGTACTCCCCCCGGTTCTTGAGGGTGACCGTGACGTTGTTTCCTACCGCCTTTATCAGGACGTTGAGAGGCTTCTTCCTTGGCTCCAAGCATTACACCTTTGGTAAGGACATCTATTAGCCCATCAAATGCGTATAAAAGCGTTCTGAAATAACTATTCATGACTCAGTGAATCGCTCACAGATCGATTAAAACGACCCAGTCGTTCAGCCCCGATGAGTCGAGGACCTTTATAGACGTGAGGCGGGCCTCCCTCAACAAGGCCTCGAAGGATTCCCTCGTGAAAGCCTTCTTGAGGGCAGTGACGCCGGCTCTTGCCCTCCCGACCCGTTTCATCTCCTCAATAGAAGACAGCGGATCAGGGGTGTTCTGGATGACCGTGACGGAGAACACCACGTCAAACGAGGAGTCGCGGAAGGGCAGCACCCTTGCGTCGCCCATGATAAGGTAGGATCGCGCTCTCCCCCTGAGTCTGGATCGGGCCGTGGAGAGAAGGCTGGCGGAGATATCCAGGCCCACCGCTTGGGATTCGAGTTGCTCAGTGAGGAGGCCGGTGCCGCAGCCTATGTCTAGGGCAATATCTTCAGTTCCGGGTGTTATCCTCTCGAGAAGCGCCTCGTATTTTGCTCCCTGCTCCTCAGTGTACCTGAGGTCGTAGATTCTGCCCCCTAAGGCGTCGTACTTGACTGCGACCCCGCGCTTCCTTGCCTCACCCATCGCTGAACCAATGGCGGTCGTTGTATAACCCTTTTATGTCACACAATCATGGGACAAAACGCGGGTCCGCAAGGGGTTTTAGCCGTTTCTTTGGCCTTCCGTTCATAGGTGACAAGGGTTTTAGTCTAAAGCGGACATATGGACATATTTTTTGTACATTATTTCGGTTGATGTTGAATTACTCATCCAACTCATAATCTCTGTTCGCCGTCATTGAGGCGTTGCCTCATGAGGTGAAGGATATCCGAAAGGTGTTTTTGGCCGTATACATTGTCCCAAATCTCGAAGGTATATTATCTATAAGGCGTCGAAACACCGCTCGAAAGTATGACGCAAATTCGTCAAAAAAGGGAGCTAATTCGTCAGTTATTGACATATTACCGGGCTACGTTGGCTCGAGATAAAAAGGGGGTAATTTCTCAGAGACATAGATACTGACCATAACTTGATCAAAGGCTTCAGGGGGTCTGCTTGGTGTGAGCAGCGTGAGAAGCGATTTCTGTAGACCCGGAACTTGGGTATCCGTGATTTGATGCCGGTAGCCTTGAAATTCGATGACAATTTACATGGATATAATTCATGACCAAATCTTCTGAGAGGAAATCCGTGGGACAATGTTCTTGAAAATCGAATTTTCCCCTATTTTGTCTCGTTATTATGAGACAAAGGGAGGTATTCTAAGCTCGCAGAAGCCTTGAATCCCTTCCGTTGAATTCCCGGAAGCCCCGGTCATCCGTATCCTCCGGTATGTCTAGCTTGCAGTCATCGTTCCCGGTATATCGGTCAGTGGGCCTCATGGTTGCGCGCGACGAATTAGAGTTTAACCTCTGGGAAACCCTTTTAGAGAACTCCGGTTCTCCTAGCCCTATGGGCTCTGAATTATTAGAGGAGGCTCGCGTGCCGACCGAGTCATCGAATGTCCGGGCGAGGAGCTCCTTCGTCTTCGACGGCGTGGACCGAAGCGTCCACCGCAGTCTCCTGAAGGGGGTTGGGTTGACCGATGAGGATATCGCGAAGCCCCTCATAGCTGTGGTGAACTCGTGGAACGAGATCGTGCCTGGCCACATCCACCTGGACCGCCTCGCTTCCCATGTGAAGAAGGGGATCAGGGAGGCTGGGGGGACGCCCCTGGAGTTCAACACCATCGGTGTCTGCGACGGCATCGCGATGGGCCACAAGGGGATGAAGATGAGCCTACCGAGCCGGGAGCTCATCGCGGACTCTGTGGAGGTCATGGTAGAGAGCCACGGCTTCGACGCGATGGTCTGCCTAACCACGTGCGACAAGATCGACCCCGGGATGATGATGGCAGCTGCGAGGATCGATATCCCCACGATCTTCGTGTTGGGGGGGCCCATGGAGCCTGGGTGCCCCAAGTGGGGGAAGTTCGAGGGTAAGACTATCACTGTCGAGGAGATGTTCAAAGTCCCCGCCATGGTGAAGTCGGGGGAGATCAGCGAGGAGGAGGCCAAGTACCTCGAGGACATCTGTTGCACCGGCGCAGGAGCCTGCGGAGGGATGTTCACCGCGAACTCGATGCAGTGCCTCATCGAGGCCATCGGGATGACCCTCCCCCACATGGCAACGACACCATCCACTGGGTACGAGAGGACGAGGCTCGCTTACGAGTCCGGTAAGAGAATCATGGGGCTTCTCGAGGAGGGGGTGAAGCCCAGCGACATCCTCACGAAGACCGCCTTCAGGAACGCTATTGCCGTGGATATGGCCCTCGGGGGCTCCACGAACACCGTGCTCCACCTCACAGCCATTGCCCACGAGGCCGGGATTGAGCTGAATCTGGACCTCTTCGATGAGATCAGCAAGGGGACGCCTCACCTCTGCAACATGGCCCCCTCTGGGCCCAACAAGATCAACGACCTTCACGACGCCGGGGGGATCCCTGCGGTCATCAAGGAGCTGGGGGAGCGGATCGACGGAAGCGCTCTAACGGTTATGGGCTCCCTCTCCGAACGCCTGGTGAAGGCGAAAACAATCGATTCCTCAGTCATCCACTCCGTGGCAGACCCGGTGCACGCCGAGGGGGGGATAGCTGTCCTCAAGGGCAGCCTCGCCCCCGACGCATCGGTCGCCAAGGTGGTGGCCATGAGCCCCAAGATGATGGAGTTCGAGGGGACCGCCAAGGTCTACGACCGGGAGGAGGTCGCCGTCGAGGCGATCCACCGGGGAGAGGTGGGCCCCGGGAACGTCGTGGTTATACGCTACGAGGGCCCCAGGGGAGGCCCCGGGATGAGGGAGATGCTCGTAGCGACCAGCACCATCGTGGGATACGGCCTCGAGGAGAGCGTCGCACTGCTCACCGACGGCAGGTTCTCCGGGGCCACAGCCGGCCCGTGCATAGGCCACATCTCTCCGGAGGCTTCGGCGGGGGGCCCCATCGGGCTCATCGAGGACGGGGACAGGATAATCATCAACGTGCCCGAGCGAAGGATCGATCTCGACATCTCGGCCGAGGAGCTGGAGGCCCGAAGGAAGGCCTGGAAGCCCCTGGAACCCAGGGTGAAGAAGGGCTACCTCGCCCGGTATGCCTCGATGGTCTCATCGGCGGACAAGGGAGCCATCCTGGGATAGCCCGGTCGCCGTGCGACCACCTTTTTTCTCACGTCCTAGGATGATCTAAAATAGGATCAGCGTCGATGAGAGACGCGACCGCATCCGGGTGAATAGGGCGTTCATGTCAGAGGATTCAGGAAACGGGAGCCTCCGAGGAGTAATCGCGCTCTGCATCACGATATTTTTCATCGATGCCGCAAACGCTTCCTCGATCCCCCTCTACCCCTTCTTCGCCCGGAGCCTCGGGGCTTCGGTGGCCCTCATAGGGGCCTTGGCGTCGTCGACGGGGTTGACCATGGTTCTGTGTTCGATCCCCCTCGGGTCCTTGTCCGATCGCTTGGGGAGGAAGAGGATAATGCAGTTGGGGATAGCTTGTTTCATCATGGCTCCTCTCATATACACATTCGCATCGGATCCCCTTCACCTGCTACCTGCGAGGATAATCTGGGGAGTGGCGATGGGTTCCACATTCAGCATCGGCTTCGTGTATGCTACAGAGATCGCTCCGAAGAACCGGCGTGGGCTCGCCCAGGGGCTGTATCTCACCTCAATGGGAATAGGGTTCACCGTCGGGCCGCTCGTCGGGGGCTTCACCGCTAAAGCGTTGGGTTACTCCTCGGCGTTTTATGTAACCGCGGGCCTCGCGGCCTGCGGGTTCATCGCGCTCCTCTTCGTCCCGGAGAAGAAGATCGATTTCACCATGCCGGCTCATAGCCCGTTCGCGGGATTTAGGGGGATCATCGGGAATCCCCGACTACTTTCTGCGGGGGTCGCCAATTTCTTCAACTCCATGATCTTCAACACAGTCATGATCTTCTTTCCCCTCTACGGGATTTCCATAGGCCTCGACGAGCCCCAGGTGGGCATGGGGCTCACTGTACGAGGGTTGGCCTCCACGGTGACGCGTATCCCCGCGGGGATGGCGATGTCCAGGCTGGGGGCGCTGAAACTGATGGCTTTCGGGCTAGGGGCCTCCGCAATGATGATATTGGCCATCCCGGTTTTCGATGCTCTCGTTCTTTTGAGCGTGATCCTGGGTTTGCAGGGGATATTTTACGGGATCTACCTGACCTCGGCGAACACATTTGTAACCGAGGTCGCCCCCGAGGGGATGGAGGGAGCCTCCATGGGGGTCTTCTCCACATTCTCCAACGTCAGCGGGATCGTCAGCCCTATCGTCCTCGGGGTGGTGGCGGAGGCCTGGGGGATAGACGCGACGTTCAGGGTCTCCTTCGGCCTCGCCGTCGTGGGGCTTGTGATCTTGAGCGTCTTCTCGAGGATGAATTCTCGGCTTCGATCTCCTTAAAATCTCTCCGGGCAGGTGGTTATCGGAGTCTCCAACCATGGTATTCGAGCTAGGAATGGATTACGCGCTCCGGATGGACGCCGAGGACCCCCTCGCCTCCTTCAAGGACAGGTTCTACCACCTCCCCGGGATCATCTACATGGACGGCAACTCCCTGGGGCTCCTCTCCAGGGACTCCGAGGCTAGCCTCCTTGAGGTCATGGAGGAGTGGAAGACCCTCGGGATCGGGGGCTGGGCGGGGGCTAGGATACCCTGGATCACCTACGCCGAGAGATTGGGGGAGTTACAGGCGGGGATGGTGGGGGCCGAACCCGGGGAAGTCGTGGTCTGCGGAGGGACCACAGTCAATCTCCACGCCCTCGTCGCCACGTTCTACGAACCCGAAGGGGCGAGGAAGAAAATCCTGGCAGACGAACTCAACTTTCCCAGCGACCTCTATGCCTTGGTATCCCAGATCAAGCTCAGAGGAGGCGACCCTGTCGAGGACCTCGTTCTCGTGAAGAGCCGAGACGGGCGGACCATCGAAGAGGACGATGTCGTGGAGGCGATGACGGATGAGGTCGCCCTCGTGCTCCTGCCCAGCGTCTACTACAAGAGCGGCCAGCTCCTGGACATGGGGAGGCTCACCCGGGAAGCGAGGAAGCGTGGTATCCCTATTGGATTTGACTGCAGCCACTCCGCCGGGGTCGTCCCGCACCATTTCGACGAGTGGGGCGTCGACTTCGCTTTCTGGTGCAACTACAAATACGTTAATGGCGGTCCGGGCTCAACGGGGAGCGTATACGTGAACAAGCGCCACTTTGGGAAGGCCCCAGGCATGGCGGGCTGGTTCGGGAACAACAGGGCCACCATGTTCGATATGTCCAATGAGTTCGACCCCGCGGAGGATGCGAGCGCCTGGCAGATAGGGACCACGACGATGCTGAGCACGGCTCCCCTGGAGGGCGCAGTAGGGATGATAAACGAGGCGGGGGTCAAGGCGATCCGGGAGAAATCCACGAAAATAACATCCTACCTGATGTTTCTACTCGACGAGGTCCTCAGCGAGGCGCCCTACAGCTTCTCCATCGGGACCCCGAGGCAGCCCGAGAGGCGGGGCGGCCACGTCGGCGTGGAGCACGGCGACTCCTGGAGAGTGGCCGAGGCCCTCAAGGCCCGGGGGGTGGTACCGGACTTCAGGCCTCCCAACGTGATACGGCTGGCCCCCATCCCCCTCTACACGAGCTACCTAGAGGTGTGGAACGTGGTTCAGCATCTCAAGGCCGTCATCGACAACGGCGAGCACGAGGCCCTCTCCCATGAGAGGAGCGCCGTCACCTGAGGGACTCGAGGAAAGTTATCACGGCCTGGAGCAGGGGGCCCGTGTTCCAAGAGTAGAGCCCCAGGTTGTGCCCATAGTTCTCAAAGTAGACGTGATAGGCGTGGGGGACCAGGGTTAGGGCTCGTTCCACCTCCTCGTCGGGCATGATGCCTCCCTTCTCCGGATTCGCCTGGAGGAATAGGACGGGGCACTTGATGTTCCTGAGGAGGCCTTGGTCGTTGCCCTTGGTCACATTCTCGTACGCCAGGGGGTCATCGGCGCCGTTGGCCCAGTCGTCGAGCACCGCGGGGTCGAGGTGGCGGAGATAGTTGGCCTTGTTTATGATCGAGGTAATGTCCAGGCCCTCCCCGTAAGTGCTCTTCCCTTGGCCCGGGACATTGACGGGCATTTCCGCGACGGCCTTCACGAGCTCCGACATGGGCCCATCGAAGGCCGCAAGCTCCCTCCACCCTGCCCAGTAGCTGTGGTAGTCGGTCATCACTTTCTGGACGTTCTCCACGTTGATGGATGCGTCTCCGAAGACGATGGCCCCGACGAGGTCCGGGCGGTTTCCAGCGACCATGAGGGAGACCCCTCCCCCCATTGAGGCCCCGAAGAGCACCGCCTCCTCCCCGATCACGTTCTCGAGGAACGAGATGGTGTCGGATATGTTGTCGCAGTACCTGTACGGGGGAGACCTGCCGGAGCCCCCGTGGCCCCTGAAGTCCAGGGCGTAGAGATGCCATCGCAGGGAGAGGGCGGGTATTACGGGGAGGAAGTACTGCCAGCGGTCAGTGAGCCCGTGGAGCAGCACCAGCGGGGGCCCCGAGTCCGGGCCCTCCGCATAGTTGAGGACCGCCTCTCCGGTGTCGTACGTCTTCTCTTCGAGCAACGCCATAATCACGCTATCTGTCTGATCATTATTTAATCCGCTCGAATCGACTTGGGAACCGGTAAATACATGGAATGGGCTGCATTCTGCGTCGGAGCGGGGAGCCCAAGTGATCATCCCACTAGAAGAAGTCGTGATAGACGAGAGGGCCCGGGACGGGACGTGGTGCAGGCTCCCCTATCCCGGTCATCCCAAAGGGTGCCCCAACTACCCGGAATGTATCCAGGAGAGGCCTCACATCGGCGAGTACGAGGGGTACGAATGGTTCGGCGTGGTTCGGAGATTTGATTTGAACGCCCACGCCGTGGAGATGAAGGAGGCTCATCCCGACTGGTCGGAGAGCCAGCGCCGGAACGATCAGGAGTGGCAGGACGGGGTCATCTCGGAGCTGAGGGAGGAGGCGGACGCCTTCGCCGATCCCTCAGTCAGCGACGTGGTGCTCGAGAGGCCCGAGGGCCACGGGGTTGACATGTGGGCCACCATGGCTCGGGGCGGCGTCAAGCTGGAGACCAACGACCCCGACATAATCCACAAGATAGTCCTGGTGGGGAAGCGGAGACCAGGCGTCTGATCATCCCCGTATGCGTTTGGCTCAGGGCTGCTGCTCTAGCCATGCGTTCAGCTTCGTGAGGGTCTCCATGAGGACGGGGACGAAGCCTGAGTATGGGCTAAGGCGCGCCTTCATCTCCCTTCCGATCACGGTTATCCTGGGTTTCTCCTCGGGCTTGGGGTCGTCGACGAAGCGCTCTATCTCGTCGAGGGCGTTCAGGGCCTCCTGGACCTGGCTCCCGAACCATCTGTAGCCTTCGAGGGTCTTCCGGGACTCCCGTATCCCCTCTCTGAGTTCCTCTTTCATGGTGACGTCTATGAGGGGTTATCCGATGCCGGGAAAAGGCTTATGATGAAGACGGGTCTCCCTTTTCGACATAAATCGGTTTTTTAACATCCGGAATCGAGGTATCTCCCATGGATCCTGAGCCAAGGAAGCGGCTTCTCGTCTTCTATCACTCGGAGGGAGCCAGGGGGATAGGTTTGGTGGGACTCAAACCCTCTCGCGCGCGACGCTCCCATCGTGCGCGCGCTCTGTTATATGATAGATTAAGGCAGAAGTTCAGACGCTGATTCTTGGGGGAACTTCGTTATTTTCAACATTCAAACAATCGGAACGGATTAATCCGCGCGCGAATCCCATACCTTATTTCATTTAATGAAGTATGGAATACCATGAAAGATAGTTTCAGTCTTCAAGGCAAGACAGCCATAGTAACCGGTGGCAACAGGGGAATAGGCGAGGGGATTTCTCAAGGGTTTGCGTCGATGGGCAGCAATATTGTAATCGCTGCACGGGATACTGGTAAGACTAGAAAGACTGCGCAGGAGATCAGAGATACATTCGGGGTCGAAGTATTGGGAATTCCCACGGATATTCAATATGAAGAACAAATACAATCCATGGTCGAAGAGACATTGAATGCATTTAGCGGGATCAGTATCCTGGTTAACAATGCCGGCATTAACATCCGGAAAATGCCTCAAGAGTACGATGCATCTGAGTGGGATCATGTCATCGATGTCAATCTAAGAGCTGCTTTCCTATGTTCGAAGGCGGTCTATCCCTCTATGAAGTCTGGCGGAGGCGGTAAAGTGATCAACATCGGATCCATGACATCCATTTTCGGCGGCGCAAAACTCGCTCCATATGGAACAAGCAAGGGCGGGATCGTCCAGCTGACCAGGAGTCTGGCGGTCGCGTGGGCACAGGACAACATACAGGTTAACTCTATCTTGCCAGGATGGATAGACACTGATCTTACGAGGCAAGCGCGTATAGATCTTCCTGGATTGAATGATCGAGTGCTCTCTCGCACCCCGATTGGGAGATGGGGGCTCCCAGCCGATCTCGCCGGATCGGCAATATTCCTGGCTAGCGGGGCATCTGATTTTCTGACCGGGGTCGCTTTACCGGTAGATGGAGGCTACTCCGTCTTTCTATAGCGCGCTCGTCCTACTGGAGATGTCTTTCCCTTGATCTGGAACGCCAAGAGTCGATTGTGGTACGCACTTACAAGTCAGGTATCGCGGCTACGACCGTTATCTCTATCTGGCCTCCGTTGAGGCCCGCCTCGATGCATGTGCGGGTCGGAGGATCGTCCGGGAAATACTCCCTCCACAGGGGGTTCAGGTACTTGGGCCTGTCGTCGATGTCCTCGAGGTAGACCGTAGCCTTCACGACATCCTCCAGCGACAACCCGTTCTCCTCCAGCACCCCTTTGATCCTCTCGAAGGTGTCCCTGAACTTGGACTCCTTGTCGTCGCCTCTCCCGATCATTCCGCTGAGGAATAGGAGGTTCCCCGCTCTACGAACCCTCGAAAGTAACGGTTTAGACATTATCAAGGAATCTCCCTTTGATAGTTATAAATTTAGACTATCGTGGCCGCACGTGTTATTGACGGGTTGGTGTTATCCGCCTCGCGCACCCAGAAGCCTCTCCAGCACCACCATGAGCCTCACAGTCTCAAACGGCCTTCCTCATGACGAAATAGTCCATCCTCTCCCCCAGCACCTCAAGGGCGTGGTCCCTTCCAGCAGGATAGTAAACGACAATCACCTTCCCGCCGTCGAGATCGAACTCCCTCTCATCCCCCTGAGAGGATATCCTGAAGTGCCCCCTGGAGGCGATCACCCACTCGTCGGCTTCAGGGTGGACATGCAGCATAATCCGCTTGCCCCTCAAGTAGGAATGCATGATCAGAACGTGATCGACGTCCTTGACCATGTTCTCATCGAAGGCGACCTCGAGACTCGAGAACTCCTCAATCCGAAACATACCCAATAATACGAAGGATCGGATAAAAGCCGACCTGAACAAACCCGCAAGAAGGCAAAAGCCTCCCAACGCAAGAAAGTAAGGGAGGAGGGGTCGCGCATCCACACGTAAAAACAGCGCCAATCCACGAAAGGAATCCTGAAAACCCGCCTCCCGATCCCATTCCAGATAAAAACGTGCTCTCAAGCAACATGTTCAACGCAAAAAACGCTTATCATATGCTACCACTCATATTTACGCCCACCAGCATAACCAGATACCCCCTTTTTGTCCCATCAACACGAGACAAAAACAGCCCAGAACCCACCTAAGACATTGTTTTTATTCAACACCCACAGATAAGACTAGCTGGGCTCCCATTTGTCCGAGGAAAACGCATTCTCAATGCTCTGCAGGCCAGTGCGGAGACTCCTTGAGGAGAGAGGATTCAATGAGCCCACGGAGCCCCAGAAACGCCTCATACCCAAGATCCTCGAGGGCGGCAACGTCCTCCTCATCAGCCCCACCGCCACAGGGAAGACCGAGGCCGCAATGCTCCCCGTCCTCCACAAGTACCTCATGTCCGAGCGCAAGCCCGGCATCAGCATCATCTACGTTACACCCCTCAGGGCCCTCAACAGGGACATACTGAACCGCATGACCTACTGGTGCAGCAGCCTCGACATCCGCCTCGCGGTCCGCCACGGGGACACCTCCACCCGGGAGAGGAACCGCCAGCGCCAGTCTCCCCCTGAGATGCTCATCACCACCCCCGAGACCCTCCAAGCCATCCTCAGCGGCCGCACCCTCAGAAGGTACCTCAAAGCCGTCCGATGGGTGGTCATCGACGAGATCCACGAACTCGCAGACAACAAACGAGGCTCCCAGCTCAGCGTCGCCTTGGAACGCATCCGAGAGCTGGCGGACGAAGAATTCCAGATGATCGGCCTAAGCGCCACCATAGGGAGCCCCGACAAGGTCGCCCAGTTTCTCGTGGGCAAAGACCGTGAGGTGGAGACTCTCCAGGTCTCCGCTTTCAGGGATACCAAGCTCGAGATCATCTACCCCGAGCCCGGGCCAAGCGACTACGACCTCGCCATGGAACTGTTCACCCACCCGGAGGTCGCCGCCCGCCTCAAGGTCATGAGGGACCTCATCGAGGGCCACGAGACCACCCTCGTATTCACCAACACCCGATCCACGTCGGAGCTCATCACGAGCCGCTTCAACGTCTGGGACATGGACTTTCCCCTCAGCATCCACCACGGCAGCCTCGCCAAGACCACCCGCATCGCAGCCGAGAAGGGGCTCAGGCAGGGGGACCTCAAGACCGTGGTCTGCACCTCCAGCCTCGAATTGGGCATCGACATCGGACACATCGATCTCGTCATTCAATACAACAGCCCCCGCCAGGTCACCCGGCTCCTCCAGAGGGTCGGGCGGAGCGGCCATAGCATCGGGGAACAGGCCAATGGAGTCATCATCGCGATGAACAGCGAGGACTGCCTCGAGTCCATGGTCATCTGCCGCAGGGGCCTCCAGGAGATCATGGAGCCCCTCATCGTCCCCGAGAAGCCCTACGACGTCGTCGTCAACCAGATCGTCGCCGAGTTCATGAGCCGGAGCCGAATATACTTCCTACAGGCCCAGAAACTGTTCAGCAGGGCCTACCCCTTCAAAGACATCACCGAGGACGAGATCAGGTTCGTCGCCCGCTACATGCACAACCGCTTCCCCCGGATGGCATGGGTCAGCGAGGAAGACGAGGTCATCATCCGCCCCAGGGGCAACCGGAAGACCATCTACCGCTACTTCTTCGACAACCTCAGCATGATCCCCGACGAGAAAACCTACCTCGTCATCGACACCGCCGAGGAGGCCCCCGTCGGCATCCTCCAGGAGGCATTCGTCGCAGAGTACGCCAAGCCCGGGGTCAAATTCGTTATCAGGGGACGCCCCTGGAAGATCCTCAACATCCACAACGACAAGATCTACGTCCGCGCGGAGGACGACCCCACGGGCGCCATCCCCAGCTGGGTAGGAGAGGAGATCCCCGTCCCGCTAGAGGTAGCCCTG
This sequence comes from Candidatus Bathyarchaeota archaeon, assembly GCA_016783485.1. GTDB lineage: Archaea > Thermoproteota > Bathyarchaeia > TCS64 > TCS64. The sequence continues at coordinate 4,152 of JADHWM010000045.1, read as the reverse complement.
GAGGTTGGAAGGATCAAGGCGAGAGTCGAGGAGGGCGTCCTCCAAGGCGACACGACGAGCCAGATCGCCAAAGAGCTGGAGAAAGAATACCCCGCCCAGGCAGAGACCATAGAGAAGGCCATCTCCGAGATCGTGGAGCACGTCGAGCTCGACTACCCCGTCCCCACCGACAAGCGAGTCGTCGTAGAGGACTGGGGGGAGAACGTCATCGTCCACGCCAACTTCGGCACCTTGGTGAACAGGACCCTCGCCCGGCTCCTGGGCCACATCATCTCCGAGGACACGGGCTACCCTGTCGGCGTCCAGCAGGAGACCTACACGGTGGTCACCCAGACCGTGGGAGCCGTCGACTCGGGCTATGTAGCAAAGATCCTATTGAGCCTCCACGAGACCGATCTCGAGGGAATAATGAAGGACGCCGTCACCAAGACCGGCCTCTTCAAGCGCCGCCTCATCAACGTGGCCCGGAAATCCGGTGCCCTCAGCAAGTACGCCAACTTCAGCAACATCACCCTGGGCCGCCTCATGAAGAGCTTCGAGGGCACATGCATCTACGAGGAAGCGATGAAAGACACCGCCCGGAAGGACCTCGACCTCCAAGCCACCATCAAAGTCCTCAAAGAGATCGGTGAGGGGGAGATCGAGGTGATCCGTATCGACAACCGGGGACAGATCACCCCCCTCGCAGAGATGGTGGTGGACGGGATGAGCATGAAAGCCGACATCGTCCCCCCCGACAAGATCACCCGGATCATCGTCGAGTCCGCCAAGGCCCGCATCCTCAACGAGACCAGGACCCTCGCATGCCTCACCAAGAGGGACCACGTCGAGACCCACAGGATCAAAGAACTCCCCGAGAGGATCGAGTGCCCCCGCTGCGGCTCCACGGAGCTCGGCATCTTCGACAGGAACATCGACGAGGTCTATCAAGAACTCGGGAAAGAGAAGCCTGGTGCGAAGAGGACCGGGGAACGCTGGTGGGAGAGGGGGAAAGACGCCTCTAAGCTCATCTCCATGTACGGCAGGAGAGGAGCAATAGTAGCCACCGCGAAGCGGGTGGACTTTACCGAGGCCTGGGACCTCCTCGCCGAGACGGAGGGAGAATCCGAGGAGTTCTACGAGAGAGTCGTCGAGGCCGAGAGGAACGCCCTGAAGAGAGGCTTCCGCTAGCCCCCACGAGCGCCAATGATATAGATTCGAAGACCCCAGCTATCTAAGAGATATGACCAAGATCGGGATGCTCACCATCGGCCAGTCCCCCCGGGATGACATCATTCCTCCCCTCAAGGAGATCCTGGGGGCGGACCACGAGATCCTCGAGGCGGGAGCCCTCGACGATGTGACCAGCGAGGAGATCGAGGAAATAGAGTTCAGACCCGACGACTACCTCCTCATCTCTCGGCTCAGGGACGGAGCGGAGGTCAAGATCCACAAGAGGTTCATCCTCCCCCACCTCCAGAAGCGAATTCTCGAACTCGAGGAGAAAGGAGCGACGCTCACCGTGATCATGTGCACGGGAAAATTCCCACCATTCCAATCCCGGGGCCTAGTAGTCACCCCCCAGGAAATCCTCAAAGGCGTCCTCGAAGCTACCTTAAAAAACGGTAAATTAGCAGTGGTTTACCCGTCGGAAGAGCAAACTCACAAGGCGGAAGGCGATTTCGGGAGGGACGGGGTAACCATCTATGCTGATCACCTGTCCCCCTACGAGGGTAAAGACGACCTCGAACAATTAGCTGAGAGACTAAAGGAGCAGGACCCTACCCTCATATTACTCAACTGTTTCGGATACAGCTCCAAAGTTAAAACAATAGTCGCGGAGAGAACGGGCAAACCGGTGATCCATTCAAACGTGGTCGTGGCAAGGGTCCTGAAGGAGCTGGCGAACTAGGACTCCTCATCATCCTGACGGAACCCCTCGGGCAACCGTCTAGGTGACTTCAGCTGGTGAGCAACCACAAATATCTCAGCGCTCTGCTTCCTCGAGGCCTTCGGCTTCACTATTTTTACCCGCTCGAACATCTCCCTGACCTCATGGACGTACTTCTCGTGCTCGGATCCCTGGAAGGTTTTAACCACGAGCCAGCCATCCCTCTCCAGAAGCTCATTAGCGACAACAAGGGCGACTCTAACGAGGTGGATCTGCCGAAAATGGTCCAGATCCCAGACTCCGCTGACCTCTGGAGCCATATCCGAGAGGATTACATCCACTTTGCCCTGGAAGAACTCACGAATGTCTTGGATAGTATCCTCTGATATCACATCTCCGACAAGGGTTTCAACGCCGGGAAGCCCCGTAGGAGTGATCTCCTGGAGATCAACCCCCAAGATCAAGCCGTCTTCCCCTATCGCTTCACTCGTGACCTGGAGCCACCCACCGGGGGCTGCACCCAAATCCAGGACTTTGCTGGCTCCATTGAAGAAGTGGAACCTCTCATCGAGCTGGATCAGCTTGAAGGCGGACCTGGAACGGTATCCCTCCTCCTTCGCCCTGAGGTGATAATGCTCCCTCCGCCTCTCGCTGAGCCATCTCTTGGACATTGCCGCCGTAGACTCCTTAGGCGTCGGGCCCTAAAATGATTCTCTTTACCTCCTCAACTGGCGCGTCAGTCTTCAAACCCCTGCTGTCCGCATGACTCCTCGTCGCCTTGAAACCAGACGCCTTGAGCCCATCAATGACAGGTTCGATACGCCTCGACGCCACCCCCAGATCCGAACTCAACTCGTCTATTACGAAGAAGCCGGGTGGCATCCCTATCTCCCTTCTGACACTCCCGATGATCTCCATGAGCCTCCTGTTGCTGCCGATGAACGAATCTTCAGAGACCTCGATCATATCGGAGCAGAAACATTCATCCGCGAGGTCCCCGAGCCAGAGCGGACCCTCCGCTTTCATCTCTGAACCGCAAGCCTCGCAGACGCCCCCTCGTTCATCGAGTCCACCTTTCACAGAGCGAAAACTCCTGCACCCGGAGCAGTGGAGGAGGTATCCCATCTCCCTGAGGCTCTCATCGGCCCTCCTCTTTCCCCTATCCAGGCGCATGTAGAGACGGATATAATGGTCTGCGAAGAAACCGAAAGCGGGCCTCGACGCGACTTCGTGCACAGCAGCACCCCTAACGAAGGAACCGGCCAGGATCCTCAGTGCGGTTTCATGGCTGTGCCCGGTCCTCAATGACGTGCTCCCGTATTTCCGGAGGCAGGCCCTCATATTGACCCCGCAGAGGGGAGCCATATCCGTGGCCGTCAGGGCGACCATCCCGTCTCTCCGGGTGGCCCGTGCGGCTGCATCGATGAATGGAGCCGGGGTTCCGTAAGGGTCGATATCCGTGTAGTCGAATCGAGCCAGGGGTCGAGCGTGCAGCGACAGGAGGAGATTGGCTTCCATCCTTCTCACCCGAACCCTGTCAGTCACTCCGTTCATCCGGATGTTCTCCTCGGCGAGCCTGACCGCGTGGTAACTCATGTCCCCCAGCACCGCCTCTTGGACTCCTGACACTTCGAGGGCCATCCTGATCCCCCTGACCCCGGTTCCGCACATGGGTTCACATATCGTCAATGGCCTAGACAGGCGCCTCTGGAGGGCGCCGAGGGCCAGAATCGCCGAGTCCCTGTTCATCTTCATTATCGGGTTGTAAAAAACCGGCGCCCAAGACCGGGCCCCCTCTAAGGTCTCGCCCTCCGATGGAATAATCTCGGGGACCATGATCCGGGCCATCCCCTCTGAAACGAGGGCCTTGGGGTACTCCATCCTGACTATCTACAGAGATCGGAGTTATTACTTTAGCCCATTCTTCGGATAATACTTATAATGTCAAAAGCGTTTGACAGTAAAGGGGTTCTATGTGTGTCTCTCCGTTTTAGGAAAGGGAGAGCTAACTCTAGTATAACACCGGAGCTTCTTGCTGACCGAAAGGTGCAACTCCTCCTGGGATGGTTCGTTCAGGGGGATATCGAGTCCCTTCAGCCGGCTCTGGACCAAGAGGAAGGCATCAGATACCCTGCACTTGACCCTATAGTTGACGATCCGTCCGACGCTGAAACGTTCCTAGAGTCCCTGGCTGACAACAATATTCTCGATAAACATGCCTGCGGGTATGTCCTCTCCTGTAAAGGATGTGGTGCGGTCCTCTCCCTGGAGGTGGAGATGGA
>JADHWM010000044.1 GCA_016783485.1 Candidatus Bathyarchaeota archaeon | reverse complement strand
GGCACCACGAGGCGGGTCTCCATCTACCCCCTGAGCCGGGGCCTATCCCTCGTGGACATGCCCGGGTACGGGAGGATCACCGGGGCCTCGATTAACGCCACGAGCCAGGTGAAGGACGAGATACTGGGTTTCCTCGAATCCCAGGGGGACGCCATCGCCTTGGCGGTCCACGTCCTGGACCTCTCCACATTCGCGGAGGTCTCGGAGAGGATGGAGCGAAAGGGCATCATCCCCATCGACCTGGAGATGATCCAGTACATAGAAGAGAGCACCGGGGATATGCCGGTGGTAGCCGCAAACAAGCTAGACAAAATAAGAGGAGACCCGGCCCCCCTCGTATCCGAGGTGAAGGACCGGATCGACGAGGTCTCCCCATCGGGGTCTGGGTGCCGGGTCCTCCCGGTGAGCGCCAGAACCGGAGAGGGTCTAGGCTTGTTGAAGGACGCCATCCACCGAAAACTGGCTGGTAAAGGATTCAGAACCCCCTTCACGAGATGACTTGGGACGAAAAAGCGGAGAGAGCCCGGTTCTTATGAACGCAGTGAGACGTATCATGGGCTCGGCGTCTACCGTCCACTTATGGCGAGTTCACCGATTGGCGTAATGAATCTGCTCGGCGATGACGTTCCCGGTTATCCCTTTGATTCTGGACATCTCCGAGTAGACCTTGGAGTCGCTCAGCGGGGTGACGATAGACACGTCGAATGAAAGGCAGCATATCACGTACATGACCAGATAGATGGTGGAGACCAGCCTCGATACGAGTCCCCGTCTGTTACCTTTCCCTTCTCCGAAAAGTTCCATGATCCCTCCACTCGCAAGCGTGTCTGACTAGTATACACCGGGGGTGACCCATTAGTCGATTCCAACACTAATTTCAAAGAACCAATCAATAACATCGCCATAAAGAGGCGGTTTTTACAATTAACTTGAAAAATGCGATTGATCTTATGAATCACCTTGTTTTTTCAGGAAACACAGCATTTCCTGGCTATACAATCTTTCAACATCGGAGAAAACGGGCGACGCCCCGTTTGATTACTGGAGGCCTGAAAGGGGCCTCGAAACGACGTGTTCCCGACTTCACGGGGTCGCAGGTTGCCCACATACTGATCCGTCCTCGATATCGTTTTTATTTCATCAAATGAACAGGGTCATGATACATATGGCCTCCAAATCCATTGCGCTGCTGCTGGTGGGACTCATCATAGGGGGAGCCCTCGGAATCTACGGATTAGACTACGTCGAGATCCCCGGCCTCGGCGGGGGGTACCTCTCCCTCTACGAGGAATTGCAGGGAGACTACGCCACCCTCACCGATGAGCACGTGAAACTCCTCGGGAGCTACGACGATCTTTCCGCCGAACTAGACGGACTCCAGGGGGACTACGAGGAACTCCAGAGCAGCTACGAGATGCTGACGAGCGCCCTGGAGCTGGTCCCGGAGCCCGAGGACACGGGCTTCATCGAGAGGGAGTACATCTGGGACTACGGGGGCTACTCCTGGACCCTGAGCCTCTCCATCCCCGACTCCCTCTACCGCTACTACGGGGCCAAGGAGAGGACCGAGACGGAGGACTACTCGATCTACGTCACCCACCCGGACGACGACGACTACCTGGGGACCATCGTCCGGGAGTTCAACCGCATCGCCCTCGAGGAGGAGAAGGTCCACCTCGTCATCACATTCGTCCAGAGCCTCCCCTACACCAGCGACAGCGTCACCACCGGCTTCGACGAGTACCCCCGATACCCCATCGAGACCCTGGTGGAGTACGGCGGGGACTGCGAGGACACCTCCATACTCACCGCCGCGTTCCTCGACGCCCTCTACTACGACGTGGTCCTCATCAACCCCCCCGAGCACATGGCCGTCGGGATCGGGATAGACGCCTACGGGACCTACTGGGAGCTCGACGGGGAGAAGTACTTCTATCTGGAGACCACCGGGGAGGGCTGGGAGATCGGTGAGATGCCCCCCGAATACGAGAGCGGGACCGCCTACATCTTCGAGATGGAGCCCACGCCCATCATCACCCACGACTGGCAGGCCACCATCCAGGGCACCAGGCTCACACTAATCGTGGAGGTGAAGAACTCGGGGACCGCCACCGCGCGCCTCATCAAGGTCTACGGGGCCTTCGACGCCGGAGACGGGCTGGTCTGGAACCCCGTGGAGAGCGAGCCATTCAACCTCAACATCGGGGCCAGCACCACGGTGCAGATAGAGCTCGAGGCCCCATCCAGCGAGCACACCAGGCTCATCATCGGTGTCATGGGCACGGAGGGCTACCTGCTGGACCAGAGCTACTCCGAGTGGTTCGACACATAGGCTCGGAGACTGAGAACCTAAGGGTACGCGTATGACCGCCTCAAACTTCATTGCTTAAATAAGGGGCTTTCAACAATGAATGCTGAACGGTGCAGGGATTGAGGGTCGCGGTAATCGACAGGGAGAAGTGCAAGCCTGACAAGTGCAACACAGAGTGCATCAGCTTCTGCCCCATGGTACGCACCCGCCGCGAAGCCATCCGCCTCGACCCCGACGGCATCCACATCTCCGAGTTCATCTGCAGCGGCTGCGGCATCTGCATCCGCAAGTGCCCCTACGACGCCCTCCGCATCGTGAACCTCCCCGACGAGCTCAAATCCGAGCACCTCCACCGATACGGCTACAACCAGTTCACCCTCTACCGCCTCCCCGTCCCACGGAAGGGCGCTGTCGTCGGCCTCCTGGGCAGGAACGCCATCGGAAAGTCCACGCTCCTCAACATCCTCGCCGGGAACCTCACCCCCAACCTCGGAAAATTCGCTGAGCCCCCCACCCGGGACGAGGTGGTGGAGAGTTATGCCGGGAAGCCTATGCACGACTACTTTGAATCCCTCTACTCGGGGGAGAGGAAAGTTGTCTACAAGCCCCAGTACGTCGACCGCATCCCCAGGGTCGTCAAGGGGACCGTGGCCGAGGTCCTCGAGGCTCAGGACGAGAGGGGGGCCCTCAAGGAGATCACCGCAGCCCTGGAGATCGAAACGATCCTGGACCGGGAGCTCTCCATCCTCAGCGGGGGGGAGCTCCAGAGGGTCGCCATCGCCGCCGCCGTCCTCAAGGACGCCGAGGTCTACCTCCTCGACGAGCCCTCCAGCCACCTGGACATCTACCAGAGGATCCGGGCCGCCCGGGTGATCCGGGGCCTCGTGAAGGACGGGCGCAGGGTCGTCGTGGCAGAGCACGACCTCGCGGTCCTGGACTATCTGAGCGACGACATCTTCCTCCTCTACGGGGACCCCAACGTCTACGGCATCGTCTCCAACGTCCACGGGGTCCGGGAGGGGATCAACATCTACATCAAAGGCTACATCTCCGACGAGAACGTTCGGTTCAGGGAGAGCCCCATAATATTCCACGTGAAACCCCCCACCCCCCACAGCGGCCGGAGCAGGCCCCTCATCAGCTGGACCGACATCGAGAAAACCTTAGGCTCCTTCACCCTGAACGTGGGGGCCGGGGAGATCGGCATTGGCGAGGTCATCGGCATCCTGGGGAAGAACGGGATCGGCAAGACCACGTTCATCAAGATCCTCGCGGGGGTGGAGGAGCCCGACTCGGGGAGCGTCATCGGGGGGGACATCAAGGTGAGTTACAAGCCCCAGTACCTCACGGGTACCATCCAGGGCACCGTGGAGGAGGTGCTCCGCAGGGCCGCAGGGGAGAAGTACCTTGAGGCCTGGTTCAGCGCCGAGGTCATCGAGCCCCTCCACGTCAAGCGGATGCTGGACCGGGACGTCAGCGTCCTCAGCGGAGGGGAGCTCCAGAGGGTCGCGATCGCCGAGTGCCTAAGCCGCCAGGCTGACATCTATCTCCTGGACGAGCCCAGCGCCTATCTCGACGTCGAGGAACGCCTAGCGGTGGCCAGGGCCATCCGCCGCATCACCAAGATGAACGGGGTCACCGCCTTCGTGGTGGAGCACGATATCGTGGCCCAGGACTTCATCAGCGACAAGCTCATGGTCTTCACCGGGGAGGCGGGCATCGAGGGGCGCGGAGAGAACCCACTGAAGCTCGAGGACGGCATGAACCAGTTCCTCGAGGAGATGGGGATCACATTCCGCAGGGACGGCGAGACGAAGCGGCCCCGGGTCAACAAGGACGACTCCCGCCTAGACCGGGAGCAGAAACGCGCCGGGCGATACTACTACGTCCGATAAGACTTAGATGAAGAAAAGGGGAAGCGAACCCCTCCGGCTGGGACTCGATTTTTTAAAATGGGCCGGCGCTACCGCCCTTCGGGGCTCCTCGTGGCATGCTGCCTCCCACCCCTTTTCCGCCCCTGATCACTTTAGTCGAATCCATTATCGTTTTCCGAGTAGGATATGATATGAGATTTACGAACCCCAGAACAGTAGTTGAAATTCACTACTTCCATAGATTTTTTCATACTCAAAGAGAAAAGCCCCCACCAGAGCCCCAGGAAACACTGTCGAAAACCCTCAGGACGAGATTTTAACGGAATCAGTAAAAACAGGCCATTTTCATTCCGATAATTACCCTATTAAATCGGGATTACCGCCGGAAAAGGAGCCTCTTGTAAAGAATATGGATTCGACGCCAGAAAAAGGCTCTTTAATGTCAAACCGATGCAAAGGACGCATACTCCACCATGAATTTGATGGACGACGATCCGTGATTAACCCAACAACCGCAAAGGAACCTCACTAAGCCTTGAGTATCATCAGTTTCTTGCATCTTCGCTGGTCACCTCAGTTAAATTTCACCGAGAAACGCCAATTATTTCTTGTAGCTGAAAATAATTCTTTTAACATATTGGACCCAGGTCTCTCCTCACAGTACTCAGGTGGGCAGATGAGCGTGATGGTGGGGGAGTGTCCAGTCTACGATGAAGGCAACACGAAGGTCAGGCGGACTATTGGCGAACTCTTGAACGAGGGAGACTTGGAGAGGAGATTGCTGAAGACTGGCATCCTGATGGAAGACGTGAAGAGGAGCACCCAGTGCTTGAAGTACGACCCTGAAGCCGAGACGTGCCGGGAATGCAGGGACAGGAACCGCTGGAGGCGGGACGTCCTCGAGTCAGCCATCAGGATCGACCTCAAGCTCTCCAAGGCCATCTCCAGGCTCGGCGTCATCGTCGACGGATTACAGAGCCCCTGAATGAGCCCCGATCATGTCCATTGGCCCTGTTAATGGGCGTTCAGCAAAAGGGCCAACAAGGCGACAGCTATCCCCGCGATCACCATCTTCACCCCGGAGTAGAGAACGTTCCCGTCGCTCACGCGGCCCAGGAAGACTCCGAGGAGGAACAGGGTCAGGAGACTGGCCCCGATGCTGGCTGCGAAGGCGATTCCACCGGGTAGAATTCCGATGTAGGAGAGGTAGAAGGGGATCACTGCGGGTATGGAAGCGAGGAAGGGGGCCGAGCCGTCTACGAGGGCGGCGAATATGGCGACGAACCGGGACGCCTCCCCGTAGATGGTGTCGTCGAGGTTCGTGAGCATCGCTTCCTCGAGCTCGTTGAGGCTCCGGTTCCTCTCCGCGCTCTCCGTCATGTAGGTCCCCGAGAACCCGGAGACGGCCATCGCTATCCCGCTCACCATGATCACACCGATGACCGCCATGGGGTCCACGATGTTGGTGATGTAGGCTCCGATCACGACGCCGAGGCTCGTCATGGATCCGTCGAAGGCGTTCATCGCGAAGTAGCGTCGGAGGATCCTCCGGGCCCTGGTGACGCGCAGATAGGTCCCTATCTCGTCCAGGTATTCTGACAACCGGGTTCTGATCCCGTTCTGCTCGCTGCTCGAGTCGTTGTCTTGAGAAGATTCACTCAACTACCGATGCGCTCCATGGGTCGCCAAGCGACCCTTAGAATCCGATGAACTATTTTCTCCCATTTCTGGGGGGCACTCACACTCAGACAGTTTCCAGGCGTTAATAAACATTGTGAAGACAGTGCATTCGCTGCGATAACCCTTTTTTCTCCCCCTTCAGCGTCAGCAATTCACAATAATTAAATTCCATGGCGTTCGTTTATGAATCCAAGTATCAGATTCGGAAGGAATTGTGAAGAGTTTGGGTGAACCCAAGATCAAAGAGTTGGTCCTCGACGTTTTAAAACCCCATACGCCCCCCCTCCCGGATTTCGCCTCGTTCTTGGCGGAACTCGACGGAGTCGAGGAGGTCGAAGTCAGCCTCGTGGAGATGGACGAGAGGACTGAGAGCCTGGGAGTGATCCTCCGGGGCCACGACATAGACTACGATGGCCTTAAGGAGCACATGGGTAAGCAGGGAGCCGTCATCCACAGCGTCGACAAGGTATCCGTCGAAACAGAATAGTGGGGATGCCGAGGCCCCCTCCGCGACGGAGTATCCAGACGAGAGGTGAATGACCCTGGAGAGGCTGCTGAGACCCGTCCTGCAACCATTCCTCGACACCACCACTTCTCTCGAGGAGGCCAGATACGCAATATTCGGAGCCCCCCTGGACGCGACGGCCTCCCACCGTTCAGGCTCAAGATTCGCCCCCGACGCCATCAGGCGGGCGAGCCTCACCATGGAGTCATACAGCCTCCGATCAGGTATCGATGCAGAGGATATCACCATCGCTGACATCGGTAACGTTTTTGGCTTAGAGTCGGTGGAAGACCTGAACAAGATCGAGGAAGTCCTCCACCTTCTCCTCGGCGCTGGGAAGATTCCCGTGATGATGGGCGGAGAGCACACCGTCTCCCTCGCCTCCCTGAGGGCCCTGGAGCCCGACCTGGTCGTATCATTCGACGCCCATATGGATCTCAGGGACACGCTCTTCGGCGAGAGGATGTCCCACGGTACCTTCATGAGGAGGGCCATGGAGGAGCTCGACTTCGATCTCGTTCTCGTGGGCTGCAGGGCGGTGTCCCGGGAGGAGCTGGAGTTCGTCCTATCGGAGTCCCGGGTCAACGTGGTCTCGAGTCGGGACTTGTCCCGGGGGGACCCGGAGGCGTGGACGAGGGCCCTCATGGACTGGATGACAGTGGCCTCCACGGTCTACGTCACGATCGACATGGATGTGGTCGACCCGGCCTCCGCCCCCGCAGTGGGGAACCCTTCGCCCGAGGGCATCGGGGTCTCCATGCTCCTGGATCTCATCCAGGTGTGCATGGGAGCCGAGGTCGTGGGGCTCGACCTCACGGAGGTCTCCCCCCATTACGACTCGGGGTTGACAGCGACCCAGGCGGCATACATCCTTCTGGAGAGCGTGTATTTCTACGAGAGATTGGTTCTGTGATCCTCACAATAGGCAATATATGGGACGTCGGGGAGTAGTTATTCGAATCTAATGGGGTTCAGTCCTGAGGAGGAGGTGTCGGCGCCTAGGGGTAGGATAGCCCCCGACGACCTCCCCCCATCCTACTTCCTCTCGGCGGGATACGACGGCAAGCAGGAGAAGGCCTTCCTCCGCCTGTACGAGCCGGAGTCCCGTCAGGTCTACCTCTGGTACGACAACACGAGCCACCTCTCCTACGCAGTCTCGAAGGAGACCCCCGAGCAGCTCAGGAGCAACCACCGGCTGATGGACTACCCCGGCTTCCTCACCCTGGAGAGTGTGGAGAAGTTCGACGCCATCGCCGACGAGCCCATAATGGTCACCAAGGTCGTCGCGACCAACCCCCTCGCCATCGGGGGAGGCGCCGGCGGGGGGATAAGGAGCATCATCGGGGAGACCTGGGAGAGCAGGATAAGGTACTATCAGAACTACATCTACGACCGGGGGCTCATCCCGGGGATGCCCTACAAGGTTGAGGGTGGCAACCTGATCCCCGTGGAGTACGAGCTCCCCGAGGACATCCAGGCCGAGATGCAGGAGGCCTTCGCGAAGGAGGACCCCGAGTTCAGGGACAACATGATGGAGTGGGCCCGCCTCCTCCAGTGCCCCGTCCCCGACGTGAGGCGGGTCGCCGTGGACATCGAGGTCTACACCTCTATCGCGAACAGACTGCCGAATCCCGACGAGGCGGTGGAGCCCATCACGGCGGTATCCTTCGCCGCGTCGGACGGTCTGAGACGGGTGATACTCCTCAACGAGACGGGGGACGCGGCGGCTCTCCCCGTGATCGAGGGAGCTGAGGTCGCCTTCTGCGAGGACGAAAGGAACCTCGTCGCCGAGGTGTTCAGGGTCCTCGACGAGTACCCCGTCGTCCTGACATTCAACGGGGACAACTTCGACCTCCGGTACCTGAGGAACAGGGCACAGAACCTCGCGTACTCCAACGACGAGATTCCCATCACTCTGGGGAGGCGCTTCGCCTACCTCAGGAACGGGCTCCACATCGACCTCTACAGGTTCTTCATGAACAACGCGATCCGGGTCTACGCCTTCGGGAACAGGTACAGGGAGAACACTCTGGACGACGTCTCCGGGGGGGTCACCGGGAGGAAGAAGCTTGAGGTGGGGGCCATCAACGACCTCACATTCGAGGAGCTGGCCCGTTACTGCCTAAACGACGCGGAGATCACCTACGGGCTCACGAGCTTCAACGACGACCTAGCGATGAAGCTCATGGTGATCATGAGCCGGATCAGCAAGCAGACCATGGAGGACCTCACCCGTATGGGTGTGAGCAGGTGGATCCTGGCTCTGATGGAGTGGGAGCACCGGCGGAGGGGCTGGCTCATCCCCAACTCCCAGGACATCCTCCTGGCCAAGGGGGGAACCACCACCACCGCCATGATCAAGGGAAAGAAGTATCAGGGAGCCATCGTCCAGGACCCGAAGCCCGGGGTCCACTTCGGGGTCACGGTCCTCGACTTCGCCAGCCTGTACCCGTCTGCTATCAAGAACTGGAACCTGAGCTACGAGACCCTCCTCTGCTCTCACGAGGACTGCAGGGACAACCTTGTGCCGGGGACCAGCCACTGGGTCTGCACCCACAAGCGGGGGATGACGAGCCTCATCATCGGGAGCCTCAAGGACCTCAGGATCCTCAGATACAAGCCCCTCGCCAAGGACCCGAGACTCACCCCGGAGGAGCGTACATATTATGATGTGGTCCAGGCGGCCCTCAAGGTCTTCCTCAACGCCAGCTACGGCGTCTTCGGAGCCGAGAGCTTCCCGCTCTATTGCCCGCCCCTCGCGGAGAGCACAGCAGCCGTGGGGCGCTACGCGATGACCCGGGCCATCGAGGAGTCCACGAGCCTCGGAATCGACGTCCTCTACGGGGACACCGACAGCGTCTTCCTCGCCCACCCCACCCCGGAGCAGATCGACCAGCTCACCGCCTGGACGGACAAGGAGCTGGGCATCGACCTGGACATCGACAAGGAGTACAGGTACGCGATCTTCTCCAAGAGGAAGAAGAACTACCTGGGGGTTTACGGGGACGGGAGCGTCGACATCAAGGGGCTCACAGGTAAGAAACGGCACATCCCCCCTCTGCTCAAAGACGCGTTCCTGGAGCTCACCAAGATCTTGGGGGAGGTCGGGAAGCCCGAGGAGATGCCCGAGGCAAAGAAAGAGATCCAGGACCTTGTGGAGTCCGTCTATGGCAAGCTGAAGGACAGGGATTTCGACCTCAACGAGATCGCTTTCAGGGTCATGCTGGGCCGGAAGCTCTCCTCCTACGAGACCAACCCTCAGCATGTGAAGGCGGCCAAGATGCTCCGGGATCAGGGGACCCCGATTGACATCGGGGACATCATCCAGTACGTCATCACCAAGAACGACGTGAAGCCTGTGCAGATGGCCGCAAACAGGGACGTGGACATCAACAAGTACGTGGAGCACCTGGAGTCGATGTTCGAGCAGCTCCTGGATGCCCTGGACATGGACTTCGACACCATGGTGGGGCGCCCCAAGCAGACGAGTCTGGGAAAGTTCTTCGGTGTCTGATACTTAAATGTCCAGAACAGCGTGGTTCCTCGTGCCATCAGTCCCCCTTGCTCTTCAGCTGAAGGGGCTCAAACATCAGCACATATGAGGGACCCACGCTATCCGGGCGGTGCTCAACTTTCCTGGGGACCACAGCCATCTCCCCCGTCCCAAGCACGACATCCGGATATCCCTTGATCCTGATGGTGACCTCCCCCTTGTAGACGTAGAAGAGCTCGTCCTCCTCGTGCCTGTGCCAGTGGTACTCGCCGTGGAACAGGGCCATCCTGACGACCTGGTCGTTCACGGTGGCGAGGTCCACGGGGGACCAGGGCTCATCGATCTCATCGCATTTCGCCTCGATGTCTACCTTGCTTATCTGGGGTATGCCCTGTGGATCCATCTGGTTCTCTCCTGTTGCAGTGAGGGATATGGTTGCTCCACTAATAATTTGAGCCCTCTTCCCCCTGACTCCCCGTAAACGTTGAGGCTGTCGTTGCAGAGACTCCACTAAGTTTAAATAATGTTCACCTGACCAGTGTCGGGGGGAAAGTATGTCCGGTGAGTGTTTTAATCCGCGCATGTTTTTCCCTTATACGTTCTAAGCCGCCTAGATTCTCCCAGCCAAAAGCCCATTGGAGGTCCACCTAGGTGTCCGATCAATGGACCATCGACAGGGGGCTCGTGGAGCGGATCTCCAAGGTCGCCCGATTGGAGCTGACCCAGGATGAGGTCGAGAAGTTCACCGGCCAGCTCAAGGTGATCCTCGAGGCGTTCAGGGAGCTGGACGACGTGGACACCGAGGGGGTCGAGCCTAGCTTTCACCCCCAGGAGCTCAGCAACGTCCTCAGGGAGGACGAGGCCACCCCGTGGAACTGGGATCCCTTAGAGAATACAGAGCACAGAGAGGGCAGACACTTCAAGGGGCCGAGGATCCAATGACCGGTGTAATAGAGAGGGCCCGGACGCTCGACGAGGAGTACGGGATCTTCAACGCCCTCGCCGAGTCGGACGACTCCACGGGAGGCGGGAGGCTGGAGGGCGTCGCGGTCTCGGTGAAGGACAACATCTGCGTCATGGGAATGGAGACTCGCGCTGGTTCCCGGGTCCTTGAGGGTTACCGCCCGCCCTTCGACGCCACCGTAGTGAAAAAGTGCCGGGAGGAGGGCGCGCTCATCCTGGGGAAGACGACCCAGGACGAGTTCGGCTTCGGCACGTTCAGCGTCAACACCCCCTTCAAGGTCCCGCTAAACCCCCACGACCGGGAGAGGAGCGCCGGGGGGAGCTCCGGAGGAGCCGCCTGCCTCACCTCGGTCGCCGACTTTCCCCACCTCGCCCTCGCCGAATCCACCGGGGGCTCCATCAGCTGCCCCGCCTCCTTCTGCGGCGTCGTGGGCCTCACCCCCACCTACGGCCGGACGAGCCGCTGGGGGCTCGTGGACTATGCGAACAGTCTCGACAAGATCGGGGTGATGGGGAAGACCGTCGCCGACGCGGCGCTGCTCCTCTCGGTCATCAGCGGCCCCGACGAGTACGACTCCACCGTCAGCCAGGCGCAGCCAGAAGACTTCACAGAGTATCTGCAAAACGACGTCGAGGGCCTGAGGGTGGGGGTTCCCCGGGAGTATTTCGGTGAGGGAGTTGACACCGGCGTATCAGAGGCCGTCTGGGGTGCCATCAAGGGGCTTGAATCTCAGGGGGCGACGGTCAAGGAGCTCAGCCTCCCCCACACGGGGGTCTCCCTCGCATCCTACTATATCATCGCGATGGCTGAGGCCTCCACCAACCTCGCCAAGTTCAGCGGCCTCCGCTACGGGCTCCACCTCCCCCTGGAGGGATCCTTCGACGATTACTTCTCCCGGGTCCGGGCCCGGGGCTTCTCAGAGGAGGCGAAGAGGAGGGTGATCCTGGGGACCTTCACCAGGATGGCGGGGTACCGGGACGCCTACTACTTGAAGGCCCTCAGGGTGCGCACCCGGGTCATCGAGGACTTTAAGCGGGCCTTCGAGGAGGTGGACGTCCTTGCGGCGCCCACGATGCCCGTGGTGGCCCCCCGGTTCGACGAGATATCCGGTATGGAGCCCATCCAGCACTACATGATGGACGTCCTGACGGTGGCCCCGAACCTCGCCGGGATCCCGATGATCTCGTTCCCCTGCGGGCGGGTCCACGGGATGCCCGTGGGGCTCCACCTCATGGCTGACCACATGGGGGAGGGGAAGCTGATCCGGGCCGCCCACGCCCTGGAGGTGAGGGGTTGAAGGCTGTCATCGGCCTCGAGGTCCACGTCCAGCTCGAGACGGAGAGCAAGCTCTTCTGCGGCTGCAGCACCGACTCCGAGGGCGCTGAGCCCAACGGGAACACCTGCCCCATCTGCCTCGGCTTCCCCGGGGCCAAGCCCAAGGTGAACCGGAGGGCTGTGGAGCACGCAGTGAAGATCGCCCGGGCCCTCGAATGCGATGTCCGGCCCCGGTTCTACTTCAGCCGTAAGAGCTACTTCTACCCGGACATGCCCAAGAACTTCCAGATCACCCAGTACGAGATGCCCTTGGCCCTGGGGGGGCGCCTGCTCTTGGACGGGAGGAGCATCGGGATCACCAGGGTCCACATGGAGGAGGACCCCGCTAGGCTGGTTCACGTGGGGGGGGGCATCTCGTCGTCCCTGTACACCCTCATCGATCACAACCGCTCCGGGGTCCCCCTGGTGGAGATCGTGACGGATCCCGACCTCGCCAGCAGCAGGGAGGCTCGCATGTTCCTCGAGAAGCTCGGTCTGATCCTGGAGCACCTGGGGGTCTACGATCCGGGGCGGGAGGGGGGGCTCCGGGTGGACGCTAACGTGAGCCTCGAGGGGGGGCAGAGGGTGGAGGTGAAGAACATCACCGGGTTCCGGGCGGTGGAGGACGCCCTCAACTACGAGATCATCAGGCAGGAGAGCATGGCGAACATGGGGATCGCCGTGGAACGGGAGACCCGCCACTACGACGCCGAGACGAACACCACGAGCACCCTCCGCCGGAAGGAGCAGGAGGAGGACTATGGCTACATCACGGAGCCCGACCTCGTCAGGATCGACGTGGACGACGCATGGATCTCCCGGCTGGAGTCCGAGATGCCCGAGCTCCCCGACGCCCGGATCCAGAGGTACGTCGATGAGCACGGGGTCCCCCTGTTCCAGGCCGGGATCATAGTGAACACCGGACTGGACCTCTCCCGGTTCTTCGAGGAATGCGTTGGGCTCTTCCCCGAGCCCGGGATGGTGGCCAACTGGATTGTCACTTTCCTCCTGAAGAGCCTCAACTACGAGGGTATCGGCCTCCGGGAGTCGAAGGTGAGACCGGGGACCTTCGTGGAGCTCCTGGGGCTCATCGGGGAGGGGACCATCACGGAGAGGCTCGCCCGGGAGCTCATTAAGGAGTACGTGGGTACCGGCGAGTCCCCGAGGAGCCTCGTGGAGAGGAGGGGGCTCGCCTCCGCGGGGAGGGAGGAGCTCGGGGAGGCGATTGATGAGGTGTTGTCGGATAATCGGAAGGCTGTCGCCGATTACCGGGCGGGGCAGACCAGGGCCCTCGACTTTCTTCTGGGGCAGGTGCTCCGGAGGATCAGGGCCCGGGGGGACCCCGTTGAGGTGAAAAGGCTAATAAGGGATGCGTTGGACAGCGAGTGAGTATGTGCCTCGGTAGCTCAGCAGGTAGAGCACCCGGCTGTTAACCGGACGGTCGAAAGTTCGAGTCTTTCCCGGGGCGCCACCATTCTTCCCCCTGATTGTGCAGAAGACTTGGTCAGAGCGCTGTGGGGCATCGGGAATCTGAGCGATAGGACTCGGATGATCTATTCCGAGAATCTGAGGCGAGTGGCGGAGGGGGCCGATCTTGACTGTCCTGAGGAGATTGAGGCGTTTGTCTTCGGGGTGGAGGTCACGAAAGCGTGCGCCGGTGGTGGGGTTCGAGTCCCACTCCCCGCACCTTTGTGCGTGAGCGTCTGGCTCAGGATTAGGGTTTCCGGGGGTTGTTTCTGCTCCGGGTTGGTGTCGTGGTTGTCCGTTTTTGTTTATATAGTTGCGCGCGATTTTGGTATGAATGGGATCCTTTCCGGGTGTTTTTGGGGTTCCTTTCGGTGTTTTGCGGTGTTTCCTTACGTGGGGCGTATGACCCCCCCTCCCCCTTCATGCTGTTTTTCATTGCGTTGATGTGTGAAGGGAGTCTGTGGTGGTGGGGGTTGGTGGCGGGTTTTTTTAGATGGCGCTGTGAAGCGTTGGCGGACTCGCCGAGTCAGGATAAGACGTCAGCCTGCGGAGCCGTTGGTCGTGGGTACGAATCCCACCGGACCCACTACATGCTTAGCTAGATATCCTAACAATTGTTTCACGCGTTTTTCAATATTCTTCGATAGAATCCAGTTGCGCGCGCACCAGAATCCTTCGCCGCGCGACAAATCACTGAGCTGATTTATTCACTCGGATGCCGATTCCAGTGAAGCGCGCATATCAGAATCCGAACGCCATAAAAGCAACATCCCATCTGAGGAAGGCATGACACCACCGATATCCATGATCGTCGCAGCGATCCTGGGCCTCGCCCTGGGCTACTCAGGGCGCAGGTGGTGGCTCTCGGGCATCGTCACAGGCACCCTGTTGACCCTCTATGGCATGTCCGGACGCCCCGAGGGCATCATTCTGGTAGTCGTGTTGGTGGCCATCTTCTTCCCTCTTTTCTTCTCTATCGGAGGGCTGGCCAGCATGATCGGCCATTTCTTTAGGCAATGGACAGGATCCCGGAGCGGCGCCCTCTCTTGATGTCATAAATTTGCTCGCGCGCCTTATCATATTATAACTATATACTAGTAAATCTGTGTGCGATCCCCACCTCCCGCACTTTTGTGGTGGGTTTTTGGTTTGTTTTTGGGGTTGTTTTGGTACTGGATAGCTACTGTCTAGCTGCTGAATGGCTTGAATGGATGGGTGGCTGCTTTGTCTGTGGGAGGGGTTGGATTTCCGTTTTTAAACGGGGTATTCCAGTTCTTTGAGTCTGTCACACATTTGTTCGTGGTAGTGTCCGGGCTCTACGCCTAGTTCTCCCAGGACTTGGAGTATCTCGCTTCTCACCATTATCTCTCGTTCGAGTAGGTGGGCTTCGGCGAATGTGGTTATCTCGTCTCTGTAGTTCCTTATGATGTTCCGTGCGATCGTCAGTGCGGCGTCCTTGATTTTCTGTATCTCTCCCTCGATCTCCATCCTGTTCTCTTCGCTGAACAGGCCTAGTGAGAGATAGGTGTCATCGCTTCCGAGGGTCATCTTGACCAGGGGGTTCTTCAGGGCATACAGTTCGAGGGCGGATTTTGATGAAAGGGTCAGGTCACCCATCCTTCCCTCCTCTCTGCTCTTCCCCATTTCTTGATATATTGCCGTGCTTCCCATGCCGGTGATCACGTTGGCGAAATAGAATTTTGCCGACGAGGGGGGCACTGTTTCCGAGTGTCTGTGGAAGTTTTTACCATATGTGCCATCGGCTGATGGTGTGATGGTTACCAGGATGGGTTCTAATCCTACGGCGTAGGCGGGGAAAGTGTGTCCGCCGGACTCGTGGTATGCGAGGTTAATCTTTTTTTCATGGGTGAGGTAGGTGTCGGATGGTGGGCCCTGAAGATATCTTATGATCTCCATTACCAGGTGCTTGTTGGTCAGCTTTCCCTCGTCCATGTCCGCCTTGTAACTTGCCTTGGACACGATTTCCTCGATTTTACCTGCGAGTACACCGTCAGTTAGGAAGGACAGTGTTTCTACGTCTATGCTTTCCGGGTCGTGGCCGAATTTGTCGAGGTAGTAGTTGGTTAGGGCTTTCCTGCTTTCGTCTTCGGGTCTTGGGAATCTTATGTATCTTGAGAATCGTCTGGCTATCTGCCGGTCGATGTGCCAGATGTGTGTGGCCGAGGTCACGATGATGTAGGCGGGGTTATCATAATATTGGAGCCCGTCGATCTGTCTCCTGAACTCCGATAGCATGGGTCGGGTTTCCTGGGCGTTGTCTCCATCCTCTGAATGCATCCCTTGACGCCTCGAACCAAGAAGTTGCCTAGCATCGTCGTATACGATGAGAAGCGGTTTTGCCTCGGCCATCGCTTTGCATGAATCAAAAAACTCCCGGACATCTATGGGGTCAATCACCGTTTTCCCCAGCATCAAACTGCCGTCAACTGCAGTATAATCCAGTTTGATGGCTTCATTCACTACGCAGTGAAGGGCATGAGTCTTACCTGCACCGGTACGACCGAGAAACAATGAGCCACTTTCAGCGGCTATCAGCATTCGCTTATAATCGTCTTTTCCCTCATGGGTTATCCTCTTTAAGTGACCGAGATATTTCACGATGTCAGACAGGTCCTGATGTATTAATGGAAATCCAACGAAATCATCGGATAAGCTGATATCCCTTGGGACAAAAGACGTGAGCTTCATTCAACAATTGTTTACGGTGAACGTTAAAAAAGTTAAGTCTTTGAAAAAAGCGCGTGCGTTGACCGCCTTTCATTCTTGGGGCTAGCCGTATTTTCCGCTAAGACCAAATGCACCCGTACGCGTGCGTATAATGAAAGTTTAACCCTACCCCTTACTAGTAAATCTGTGTGGGAGCCCCACCCCCCGCACAGAGATTAAACAAATCGTTTATGCCTAAAATGTTAAGTGAATCCCTCTGGGTCCGTTCCTCCTGCAAGAAACTAAAGGAGGTATTCTTTTACCAGTAAAATGGGGGGCCAGTCTTTCCCGGGGCGCCACTACTCTTCCACCTGATTCGAGAAGGTTTATTATGGACCCATTGATATTTCGCCTCTAACTGCGTGGACTGAACTATTTGGAAGCAGAAACAAGGAAGAGCCTGTGGCGGAGTAACCTCGGGATCATGATGATCTCCTCGGGCCTCTGGAGGCTCGGGGGGAGGATGACCTGGCCGTTCTGGGCCCTCTACGTCCTCCAGCTCGGCGGCTCCGCGTTCCACATTGGCTTCATCGCAGCCGTGAGCTCCTTCTTCAGCCTCATCCCCGCCTTCTTCGGGGGCTACCTCGCAGACGCCTTCGGGAGGAAGAAGATGATGTACAGCATGAGCTTCCTCCTCGCCTTCAACACCATCATCTACATCCTCGCTCCCAGCTGGGAGTGGCTCCTCGTCGCCAGGAGCCTCGACTCGATCTTCGGAGGCCTCCGACAGCCCGCCTTTAACGCCCTCTTGGCCGACTCCACGACTGCCGAGAACAGGGCTATGAGCTATGGTATGTGGCAGGCCATCCCCCCGATCTTCGGCCTCCTCTCCCCCTATGCCATAGGGATCCTCATGGACAAGATAGGAATCCTGGAAGCCCAGAGGTGGGCATACTTGATCCTCTTCGTCTCCTCGTTCCTGGGGGCCCTCATGAGATGGAGGTACCTCACGGAGACTCTTCCACAGGAGGCGGTTGAGAAGGTGAGCGCACTCAGTATAGTTAGGGACACTCTTAGCGACTTCAAGGAGACGGCTCGGGTCATCCCCCGGCAGATGTGGATCCTCATCGGAATGGGCATGCTCTTCATGTTCGGCGCCTCCACCGGCAGCTTCTTCCTGGTCACCTACGCCACGGACGACGTGATCCACATCACCGCCTCGGAGTGGGGGCTGATCAACACGGCCTCGATGCTGGTCACAATGATAGTGAGCATGCCCTTCGCCGCTTTAGCTGATCGCTACGGCCGGAAAAAGATGGTCCTCGTCTCCCTCTTCCTCACCCCCGTCGTCCTGCTCGGCTTCATCTACAGTAGGGCTTTCGTGCCCGCCTTCCTCTACTACGTAGCCCTCAGCATCCTCGGTGCCATGGGGAGCGTGGCGAGTCAGGCACTGTTCGTGGACTTTTCCCCCCGGGAGCACAGGGGCCGCATCAGCGCACTCACCAGCGTCATCGGGGCCACTCAGAGCTTCAATTTCGCCATGGCCGGAGGGGGCACGATCGTGGGCGCCGTCGGCAACATGGTGGGGGGAGCCATCTACGAGAACAATTATTCTCTTCCCCTCTATCTGATGGCGGGGTCCATCGGCCTCACGGCCATCATCGGGGCCGCCCTCGTCAGGGAGCCGGAGGAGCGGGAGAAATAGTCTCCTCGGCACGCGCAGGCCCTTTCAATAATTATAGGTTTTAGGGCCGATGAGATGCTTTTCAACCAGCCGCTTCCCCCACACACGAGTAGACCAAACTCAAAACTCACATGATCGCCGTCAACAGAGAAGAACCCATGCCTCACAGGA
>JADHWM010000004.1 GCA_016783485.1 Candidatus Bathyarchaeota archaeon | reverse complement strand
CATACCAATGATGATTGAGACGGTTCTCCCAGATAAACCATGTAATCTTGTTAAAACACTCGACAACGACAGAATATCAAGGATAAACGTGAAAACGAATTAAAACCATTTAACCCACAATTATTGAAACGGCCTGCGCCGCCTCACAGCTTCCTCTTCCATTCCCTGTCGAGAGACCTGTGGGTGAACTGCCTACTCCCCCCGCTGGCATAGTCAGCGACTATATGCCCCCCGCCCCTGAGGTAGTACTTGTAGGTGGTGAGCCCCTCGAGCCCCGTGGGCCCCCGCACGTGAATCTTCCCCGTGCTGATCCCCAGCTCCGAGCCTAGACCGTACCTGTAGCCGTCGGCGAACCGGGTCGAGGCGTTCCAGAAGACGCTGGCAGAATCCACGGACTCCAAGAACCCGAGCGCGGTCCCCTCGTTCGACGTGACTATGGCGTCGGTGTGGTGGGAGCCGTATTTGTTAACATGGTTGATCGCTTCCTCCACGTTGTCGACGACCTTGATCGCGACGACGTAGTCGAGATACTCCGCCCCCCAGTCCTCATCTGTCGCCTCGAGGACGCCTTCCTCCACGATTCCCCGGACCCGGGCATCCCCCCTCACCTCCACGCCCCTGCGCAGGAACCTGTCCACCATCCCCGGGAGAAACCAGGGGGCGACGGCCTCGTGGACAAGTATCGCGTCCACGGCGTTGCAGACAGAGGGGTACTGTACCTTGGCGTCGTAGCAGACATCCAGAGCCATGGGGACGTCCGCCTCGGAGTCCACGTAGACGTGGCAGACCCCGTCGGCGTGCCCCAGGACGGGTATCCGGGTGTTGCTCTGGATGTACCGGACGAAATCGTTGCTCCCCCGGGGGACGATGAGGTCCACGTAGTCGTCCATCTTCAGTATCTCTCCCACCTCCCTCCTCGCCTCCACGATGTGGATCCAGCCCCCGGGCACGGCGTCCGCCGCATCCCTGATGACCTCGAAGAGCCTCTGGTTCGTGTTCCGGGCCTCGCTCCCCCCCTTCAGCAGGACGCAGTTCCCCGACTTGAGGCAGAGGCTCGCGATCTGCACCAGGGCGTCGGGCCTCGACTCGAATATCACCGCGATCACCCCGATGGGTGAAGAGACGCGGAAAAGCTCGAGGCCCTCGTCCAGCTCCATGGCGTACTCGGTCTTCCCCAGGGGGTCCTCCTGGGAGGCGACCCCCCGCACCATCTCGACGATCCCCCGGATCTTCTCCGGGTTCAGCTCGAGGCGCTTGATCATGGCCCCGGTGATCTCTCCTTTCCGGAGCATCTCCTCGGCGGCCTCGAGGTCCCTCGCATTGGCCTCCAGGATCGCCTCCCTGTGGCGCCAGATCGCCTCGGCCACCTTTCCCAGCTCCTGATCCCTGACCGTCCCCGGCAGCTTCGCGAGGGCGTAGGAGGCTTCCCGGGCAAATTTCGCTTTCTGGATTATATCACTCATCGGCGGTTCCTCCGTGAGGCAGGAACAGGGTGCCTATCTCCCCTTTGAAGACCTTGGCCAGGGCGTCGGGGGTGTTGCAGTTAGCGATGACCGTGGCGACCCCCTCCTGGGAGAGCCTCTTAGCGGCCTGGACCTTGGTGTACATGCCGCCGAACCCCTTACCCGCATGGCTGGCCCAGCTCTCAACTTCCTCGGTCACAGTCTCCACGACCTCCACTAGCTCCCCCTCGCCGTTGGCGGGGTTACCGGTGTACAGCCCGTCCACGTCGGTGAGGATCACCATGAGCTCGGCCTTCGCCCCCAGGGCGACGTAGGACCCGAGGGTGTCGTTGTCCCCCACCTTGATCTCCTCGGTGGCCACGGTGTCGTTCTCGTTGATGATGGGTATCACCCCCCAGTTGAGGAGGGTCTCCAGGGTGTTGGAGAGGTTCTCGCGGCGCTCCTCGAATGTGAAGTCGTCCATGGTGAGGAGGAGCTGTGCGATGAGCTGCCCGTAGTTGTTGAAGAATATCTCGTAGGTCTGCATCAGTATCGCTTGGCCCACCGCCGCCGCGGCCTGGAGCTCGTGGATCTCATGGGGCCTCTCCGGGTGCCCCAGCTTGCCGAGGCCGGCCCCTATGGCGCCAGAGCTCACCAGGATGGGGGTCCTCCCCCGCTCCCTCTCCCTCATCAGCATGCTCACCAGGTTCGCCACCTTGCCTATGTCAAGCTTGGAGCTGTGGTCGGTGAGGCTGCTGGTGCCCACTTTGACCACGAACCGCTTCGTCTTCTCCAGGGAACTCTTACGATCAATATACTCTCTGTTCATCAAAACCACCCCGAAGCCTAATCCCGGTCCGGGGATCAGGCCCGCTTAGGTATACCGTCGACCAGCGGCAGGACTGGGTTGGCCAGCCCCACAGGAAGATCGTGCGGATCGCCGGAGGATACCTTCATCGGTGTAGATAGTGGAAAAGAGCTCGACGTATAAATGTTGTTTTGCATCCCCATAGTCGGTTAGGAGAACTATATCGACAGGGATGCTGGATATGGAGTGTTAGGGATACAAATTACACTCAAATAATGACGAAATCGCTGCATAGATTCATTCTTGTCACGGGAGATCGCTTTCTCAGCTTCTTCTGGACATGAAGTACCATACGGCCACCGCGGCGACAGCCACGACGCCGACGGCGGGTATCAGCAGGGTCGTGGGCAGTGGGGAGGACGACGTTTCCTTGACCTCAAAGGTGACCTTATCCAGGTTCTCCAGATCGGCGAAGGTCCAAACCACCTTTTGGGGCTCCTGTGAGAGGGGTTCGGTTGTCTCGTCCGGGACCATGATCTCGATGTATTCCTTCCCCGGGGAAGCGACCTCTAAGGTGAGGGTTAGTTTGTCTCCTATCACCCCTTCCGAGGCCTCCTCCAAGAAGGAGAGGAGCACTTCCCGGAGGGGGGAGGGTAGGGGGGGGAGGGGGGCCTCAGGACCAGACCGTCTACCTCGAATTCAATGGTGGCCGCCTCCCCGTCCAGGGTCGCGTTGTAGGAGATTCCAAGATCGACGACGCTGAACTCTGTGGGCAGGATAAGGGTGTAAATTATTCGGGTCGCATCAGGGTCTAAATCGGATTCCTCCAGTAGTTCTTCCAGAATGAGGTCTTTCAGAGAGTTGAACTGCTCGTCAACGTCCCCCTCCACCATAGCCTCGAATTCAATAATGAAAGCCAGGTCTTCGCTGTCAAAGGTTATGTACACGTCCCCCGATCTCATGGTAGTCGTCCACGACTCAGGGGGGATCGAAGGCTGCGCGGGAGCATCCATGTAATCCGCCATATAGCTCTCCCCGAAGGCGGTGATCCCGGCGCCGAAATCCCCCTCCACGGTCATCTTCGCAGTGATCGTGGCGGAGACCTCGCCCAGCTCGCTCTCGATGATAGCGAGTTCACTGAGCTCAAGGTTTCCGTCGGAGTATTCGAGGAGCTGGGACTCAATCTCAGCTTTGAAGAGGGGAAATCCAAGCACGAACATGCTGATCGTTTCCTCCGGGAATATTGAGTACCAGATCGTTGCGGTGGCCTCCACGTCGACGGAGCCCTCGAAGGTCCCTTCCTGGGAGATCGTCTCAACACTCATCTCTAGGTCCACCATTCCAGGAAAGCCCAGCTGGATCGTCATTTCTGAACTCAGGCGTTCCGCATGGAAACCTATCTCGAGGTCGAGGCTCGCGAGGAAGATGGCAAACTGAGGCGCCAGCTTGAAAACGATGCTGCCCGACTCACTATGTAGATCCGTATCGACGGATTCGCCTTGGTAGGAAAAAAGCATCTCTCGTATGGGCGACACAGTCTGATAGAATTCGAAACTTTGCTCGAGGGTTCCATGAGCCCTCATCTCGAAGTCCCCGTTGGGGAATACTACAAACGTGATATCGGCTTCCATGGGCGACTCGGAATCTAATGTCGCAGCCCAGACGCCAGAGAGAAGAGACGCAGAGGCTCCGAACATAAGAATCGAAAGGACGAGGAGAGCCAACCTTTTACGTGGGATTGCCTTTGAAACGCCTCTTGCATGATTAGGAGTTGAAACCCCCGAATAATCTGGATGATTCGAACCTGAGACCTCAAGGAACGCCATAAAAGCACCACCTAGGAACTCGTCACCGGTTTTATTATAGTTATAGGTTAAAATCGGGCATTTCGAGCGACATGAAGATGGTTCACTGTTTCAAGTCTACCAAGGTTAACTAAAATCAAGATCGCCTCACGAACCTTCTAGGAATTGTTGTTCAATAAAGAAAAAAGGAGGGTTTAGAGGTTCAACTCTAGGATGCCACGTTTCAATAGTGCATACACGAAGACCCCGCTTATGACGATCTCCGGAAGCATGTAGGAGCCGTTGTAGATGACGCTGTAGAGTACGGGAGACATACCCGGGGGGGCGTATTCACTCCAGAATACTACGCCAGCAAGCGTGTGGGCCAGGAATCTTAACCCTAGGCCGACGACTGCACCGATCAGCTCATTTCCTTTGAACAGGCCGGCCAAGCCTATTACGCCAAAGGCTATAGGATATTCCAGGATGAACTGCGCCCAGTTCAGCATCCACGGGTCCTGATAGAACTGTATAAGCCCATAGACGAGGCAGGCGAATATTCCTACTTTCCAGCCACGCCTGTATGATAGAATCACCAGTGGAACCATGCTCGCAAGGGTGACACTGCCCCCCTGCGGGAACATTACAAACCGTATGTAACTCAAGACGGTTGCCAATGCAACCAGAATCGCTACTTCTGCGAGAACCTTCGTGCTTAAGCTATCACTCATTTTTCTTATCCCTCCGCCAGTATTACCTGGGTCAGGTTCAAAGGGTCGACGAATTAACGTCCTCTCAGCCGGGCTGCCGCCCAGCTCCCCCTTCTCATGGACTCACCCCATTGAGGATATAAGGTTTAACCTAACAACCGAAAAGAGGGAAAAACGCATCTCCGGGTGTGTAGTCTACCGCTTATCGCTGAACGACCCATATAGCCAATCCAGATCGACTCTGTCCAACCGCCTCACCGCCTCCCCGTCCACGACGAGACCCTCCCCCGCCTCGACAACACCCACCATGGAGCACGGCACGCCCAGTTCACCGCAAGCCTCCTCGACGCCCTCCCTCGTTCCAGAGCCGGCGAGGGCGATCATGGCTCCATAGGTAGGCAGCCTCAGGGGATCCTCATCGAGACTCAGGACACCCTCGGCTAAGCGAACATCATAGGTCGCCACAGCCAACCTCACGCCCAGGGCCTCGGAGACCTCCAGCAGGGCTCTCTTCACCCCTCCTTCCGATATGTCGTGCATCAAAGTCACGCCGACGACCTCCTGCAATCTCAGCATGATGGGGAGCGGCGTGAAACCCTTCCATTCATCGCCGGCGACCCCCATGGATAGCCCCTTGAGCCATGCGGCCTCGCCGCCAACCTCACCAATTACATAGATGACATCCCCGGGAGCAGGGTCAACGGGGGTCCCAACGCGTTCCCCGAGGCATGTAGCCGTCACTAAAGGCGTCTCAATCCCTGCGTAGGTCGCCGTCTGGCCCGCAACCACCGTGACGCCGTATCTCCTCGCCTCGACTCCGAGGCCTCCGGCGATGGTCTCAAGGTCGCGCTCTTCCGAGCCCACGGGAAGGTACAGGCCTGCCACCAGATGTTTGGGGCGGGCGAAGAGGGCTGCGACGTTAGAGGCAGCATAGTGGAATGCGAAGAAGCCGAGGGATTCCAGAGGCACGCCTATGGAGGGGCTGTGGGCCACGACGACTTCGCCCTGGCACCGGACGACTCCGCCGTCCAGCCGGGGAGTGTCGGCCAGGGGCAGGTGGGGGAACACGGAGCGTTCCAGGACCTCGCGGCTCACCTTTCCGAGACCCAGTTTTCGACGCTTATCAGAGGCGTTCATCCTAATCCCCCGGGCTCTATCCCCCGATTTATCAATGGATCTTTTGAAGGGATAACGTTTTATCCACCGGCGCCCCAAGGGCTCCGACTCCTGACGGCGATCTCCCCTACTGCACCCGAAAACATTTCCTCTCGGAGAGACAGCCCCGGAAAGGGGTTTCGTGGGCTAGGGCTTATATATAATCGGTTGTTTAAAGGAAAATGAGTAGGAATGGCTCCGCTATCCACCTTGGACATATACGTAGGTCTGGCCGCGATCGTCGTCGCGGGCATGGCGATCTACCTCTTCATCAAGGCCAGCGGCGGCACGAGCGACCTGAGGAGGGAGAAGCCCCGGACCGACCCCGAGAGGGATTATATGCCGTCGAGCCTCAGGGAGCCCCGCCTCGGATCAAGGAGCTACAGGACCCCCACGACGAGGCGCAGTCTCAAGAAGCCTGAGGTGGACAGGGCCCAGAGCAAGATCAGGACCCTCACCCTCCAGAGCGAGCTCCTCAGCCTCATACTGAAGCGCCTATTCGAGGCCGAGGACGACGGGGAGATCACAGCGGACGAGAGGACGAGCCTCTCCAGGGGATACGAGGCCGAGCTGAAGAGGGCCAGCGAGGAGCTGGAGCAGGCGGAGCTCGTCGTCTCCCTCCACGAGCTCGAGGCGATTAAGGAAGACATCGTGAAAAAGTTCGAGGCCACCCTCGACAACACCCAGAGCCGCATCGACGCCATCATGAGGGAACTCAAGATCGAGGCGAGAGCCGAGAGAGTGGAGAGGCCGAGCCGGAGGGCACCCGTCGAGACCGAGGAGGAAGAAGAGGAAGCGGAGCCCGAAGGAGAGGAAGAGGCCGGAGAAGAGGAGGCCGAGGAAAGTCCCAGGCGCAGGAGGCCCCGATCCGACGTCGACGCCAGGCTGGAGAAGCTCAGGGGCGAGGTCATCAAGGAGCTCGAGGAGCTCGACAGGCTCGAGCTCGAAGCCTGAGGTTGGGCTTCATGAGCTGGGTGGACGGGGCGAAGCGGAGGGCAGCCGAGGCCGCGGCTCGACACGTTAAAAGCGGGACGGTGATAGGCCTCGGGACGGGCAGCACGGCGAAACACCTGATCCAGATAATAGGGGCTTATCTTTCTGAGGGGAAGCTCACGGAGGTCCAGGGCGTCCCCACGAGCAACCAGACAGCCGCAGACGCCTTAGAGGCGGGGATCCCCCTGACGACCCTGGACGACCACCCGGAACTCACGTTATCCATCGACGGGGCAGACCTGATCGACGGAGACCTGAACGCCATCAAGGGCGGGGGAGGCGCCCTCCTCAGGGAGAAGATCGTGGCATCCGCCTCGAAGACCTACATCCTCATCGCCGATGAGACTAAGATCGTGGAGAAGCTGGGCACGGGATTCCCCCTGCCCATCGAGATCCTGCCGTTCTCAGCGGCGCCCACAGCGGATAGGGTCGGGAAACTCGGGGCCTCCGTGGCCCTTAGAAGGGGAAAGCTTGGCCCGGTGACGACGGACAACGGCAACTTCATCTTGGACGCCGATTTCGGCCCCATAGACGACCCTGCTGGGCTCGAGCGAGAGCTAAAATCCATCCCGGGCGTCCTCGAGACGGGGTTGTTTCTGGGCTATGCGGACTTTGCCTACGTGGGCACCCCGGATGGCGTGAGGAAGCTGGAAAGATAGAGGGGGGTCGTGGATCCCATCTCTTTTGCAGATGGAGGTCCAGACCGCCGCATGGACGGGGAACTCTAAAATATCAAGAGGCTCATTCTTCTTGCATCCCGCCGAGGAATCATCATGATTGTTTGCGGTCATTCCAATGTCGAGCCAGCTGAAGAGGGATGGAAGGTTCTCATCGACGAGAGGGTCGGCGACGCCCTCAGCTTCTTCCCCGGGCAGACGTTGTTCGGCGTCGAGGAGAAGGGCTCGAAGCGCCTCTTCATCTCCTCCCTCAAGCTGACCCCGCAGGTCATCTACTACCAGGTCTTCCTCGAGGACGTGAGGGGCTCCCTTTCATCCATGACCGCCCTCTTCTCCGAGAGGGGGGTCAACATTCTGAGCGGGGGGGCCTTCGGGTTCGGGAACATCTGGATCTCCGAGTTCATCGCAGACTTTCAGGGAGTCGACGCCGACCCCGACGCCATCGCCGAGGAGATCGAGGGGATGGGGGGCTTCGTCACCTCCAGGGAGATCACGGAGCTCTTCCCCAGGGCCTTCGAGCTCACCGAGACATATCGGATCGAGGGGAGCGAGGAGGAGGGACTGTATCTTCGCCTACCGGAGCTCCCCGGGGGAATCAGAGGGGCGGGAGCCCACGTCATCCTCAAGGCCTGGCCCAGGATTCAGGCCCTGTTCCTCGACTTCTACCCCGAGGGGGAGAAGCTCGTGAAGATCACCGCCAAGCTCAGCGACGTCCCCGGCAGCCTCAACAAGCTCGCCACGCTGATGGGGTCCCAGGTGAATCTCCACGCCATCGACGAGCTGCACCACGATGTGGCCGCCGGCGTCTGGACGAGCTACGGGAAGCTCATGGTGGGAACCCTCGAGGAGCTCCGGGAGAAGGCGAAGGAGATGGCCAACATCTTCACCTTCGATGTGGAGCCCCTGGGCTGGGAATAACCTTAGCCATTCCCGCCTGCCCATTAACCTTAAATAACTTCGGGATTCATTGGTTGCCTATCTGGTGGTGGCATAAATGCACCAATTCCAATATCCAACGGCCAACTAGAGGCCCTTCGTCGAATCATTCTAAAGACCGTTAACAAGAATCAGGTCCTCATCCTCTCCAACGTACCCCGGGTCCCGACCTCTATCACGTCGGTTCTCCGCGGCATCTCGAGGAGATACAACGTTCCCCTCTCGACCCTCAGGAGGAACGCCGAGATCCTCAAAGAGATGAATCTCATCACTTACGGTGAGGCCTCCGACTTCTCCGGTGTGGAGCTCACGGAGCTGGGGCGCTTCATAACCGACCTGACGGCCGGGGAGGAGCCCTCCCTCCTGGGGACCATGGTCCAGACCACGGCCGGGCTCAAGCCCCTGGGCTCAGTCCTCAAGGGCCTGAGGCAGAGGGTTCTCCGGATGGTGGCGGAGGCCGGCTCGGGGCACCTCGGGGCCAGCCTCTCGGTGATCGACGTCCTCACGGTCCTATACTTCGTGAGGATGAGGCACGACCCCTCGAACCCCGATTGGGAGGGGAGAGACCGCCTCGTCCTCAGCAAGGGGCACGCCGCCCCCGCCCTCTACGCCGTCCTCGCCGAGGCCGGCTACTTCCCCCCGGGGGAGTTGAACTCCCTCAGGAAGCTCGGCGGCCTCCTCCAGGGCCACCCCGAGAACACTATCCCGGGGGTCGACGCGAGCACGGGGTCCCTGGGCCAGGGGCTATCCATCGCCGTGGGGATGGCTCTAGCAGCAAAGATGGACGAGGCCACCCACAAAGTCTACGCTATCATCGGTGACGGGGAACTCAACGAGGGGCAGATCTGGGAGGCCGCCCTCACGGCGGGGCACCACGGCCTCGACAACCTCGTCGCCGTCGTGGACAGGAACCAGTTCCAGCTAACCGGGAGGACCGAGGAGACCAAGGCCCTCGAGCCCATCGGAGAGAAATGGCGATCCTTCGGTTGGGAGGTCATCGAGGCCGACGGCAACGACCCCTCCAGCATCCTGGACGCCCTCGACGTTTGCGCCTTAACCGAGGGAAAGCCCAGCGTCATCATCGCCAGCACCACCAAGGGGAAAGGAGTCTCATTCATGGAGGGGAACAAGTTCAGCAAGGCCGTCCCCGACGCATCAGAGCTCGCCAGAGCCCTCGCTGAGCTCGCATAGGTGAATCCCATGGAGCAATCGTCGCAGCTCGAGAGCTTCGGGAGGGCCCTCGTCGAACTGGGCCGGGAGCGGGAGGACATCGTGGTCCTGGACCCAGACGTCGCGTCCTCCACGAAGACCACGTATTTCGCAGAGAGCTTTCCCTCCAGATTCGTCCGGGTGGGGATAAGCGAGCAGGACATGCTGGGGATCGCCTCGGGGCTCGCCGCAGCCGGGAAGACCCCCATAGCCGTCGGGTTCGCCATGTTCATAATCGGCAGGGGCTGGGAGCAGATCGCCAACAGCATCGCCCGCCAGAGGCTCGACGCAAAGATCGTGGGCACCCACGCGGGCCTCTCGCCCCACGCGGACGGGGAGTCCCACCAGATGTACGGGGACGTCGCCCTCATGAGGACCATCCCCAACATGCGGGTCGTGGTCCCGGGAGACGCGCCCTCCGCCGTCGAGGCCCTCAGGGCCGCCCTGGAATACAGGGGCCCAGTATACATCAGGCTGATGCGGGGCTCGACCCCCACGATTTATGGCGAGGACATCGAATTCGAGATGGGCAGGGCCAACGTCCTTCGGGAGGGCTCCGACGCAACGGTCATCGCGAACGGGATCATGCTCTCCCGGGCATTGACGGCCGCGGAAAAGCTGATAGGGGAGGGAATCGACGTGAGAGTGATCGACATGCACACGGTAAAGCCCCTGGACACAGGCGCCATAGAGAAGACGGCCAAGGAGACGGGGGCCATCGTCACGGCCGAGGAGCACAGCATCATAGGAGGCCTGGGAAGCGCCGTGGCCGAGACCCTCGCGGAGACGGCCCCCACGCCCATGGAGAGGATCGGGATAAGGGACCGCTTCGGGGAGTCCAGCAGGAGCTACCCCGAACTCCTCGCCCACGTGGGGCTGACCCCTGAGGCGATAGCGGAGGCCGTTCACAGGGTAATCGAGAGGAGATGAAGGAAACATGGCTGGAATAGAGATATCGCCAAGGATCAAGCTCGCAGCAAAGAGGGAGGGCATGGATGCGACGAAAGTCCGGGTCGGAGCACACGAGATCGGCGGAGACAGGGTCGTCGTCATCGCCGGCCCCTGCTCGGTCGAGTCCCGAGAGCAGTTGTTTGAGGTGGCCTCCGCGGTGAAGGAGGCCGGAGCCCACATGATCAGGGGCGGGGCCTTCAAACCCAGGACCCTCCCCTACAGCTTCCAGGGGCTAGAGGAGGAGGGATTGAAGATCCTCGCCGAAGCCAGGGATCTGACGGGGCTCCCCGTCGTGACCGAGGTGGTCGCCCCGGGAGACGTGGGGCTCGTGGAGTCCTACGCAGACGTCCTCCAGATCGGGGCGAGGAACATGCAGAACTACCCCCTCCTGAAACGAGTCGGGGAGGCGGAAAAGCCTGTGCTCCTGAAGAGGGCCCTCTCGGCCACCATCGAGGAGTGGCTTGGGGCGGCGGAGTACATCCTTGCCGGGGGAAAC
This sequence comes from Candidatus Bathyarchaeota archaeon, assembly GCA_016783485.1. GTDB lineage: Archaea > Thermoproteota > Bathyarchaeia > TCS64 > TCS64. The sequence continues at coordinate 40,202 of JADHWM010000004.1, read as the reverse complement.
GCGAACGTGATCCTTTGCGAGAGGGGGATCAGGACCTTCGGGAAGCTCACGAGATTCACCCTGGACCTCGCAGCAGTCCCCCTGCTCAAGGAGGTCACCCACCTCCCCGTGGTAGTCGACCCGAGCCACGGCACGGGGCACAGACAGCTAGTGGCCCCCATGGCGAGGGCCGCCATCGCGGCGGGGGCAGACGGCCTCATCATAGAGGTCCACAATGAGCCCGAGAAGGCGAAGAGCGACGGCGCCCAGTCCCTGAGGCCGGCGGGGTTCGTCAGCCTCATGGAGGGCATCCGACCCGTCGCCGAAGCCGTGGGTCGAAGGATTTAGCGGGTGCGTGTTAGGCTCTGGATTCCGGTATCTGGTCGGTGACGGTCCGTCTCGGAGAGAGAAGCTACCCTGTCTACGTCGCACCAGGCCTGATATCCGGGGTCGGAAGCCTCATCGCGGAGAGGCTCCCATCGGCCTCGGGATGCGCGGTCGTCACCAGTGAGAACATCTGGGGACTCCACGGGGGAGCCCTCGCAAACTCGCTGGAGGCGGCGGGCTTCAAGGCAGATATCGTGCTTGTCCCCGACGGGGAGGAAGCGAAATCATGGGGTGAGACTGCCCGCCTCATCGGGGAGCTCCTGGACCGCGGTTTCGACCGTAGGTCCACGCTCATCGCCTTCGGGGGTGGGGCGGTGGGAGACCTCGCCGGCTTCGCTGCGGCGATCTACCTCAGAGGAATTGACCTCGTCCAGGTCCCCACGACGCTCCTCGCCCAGGTGGACAGCGCCATCGGGGGGAAGGCCGCGGTGAACCACCCGATGGGGAAGAACCTCATCGGGGCGTTCAAGCAGCCTGGGCTGGTCGTCTCCGACCCGGAGCTCCTCGCCTCCCTACCGGGGAGGGAGCTGCGCTCCGGCCTCTCAGAGGTCGTCAAGTACGGTGTGATCGCCGACCCGGAGCTCTTCAGGAAGGTCGAGGAAAAAGGAGACGCCCTTCAGGACGCTGAGCCGGGCGCCCTCACCGAGGTCGTGAGGAGATGCGCGACGATCAAAGCGGGATACGTCGAGCAGGACGAGAGGGACCTGGAGGGGATCCGCGCCGCACTGAACTACGGTCACACCCTCGGCCACGCCGTGGAGACCCTCTCGGCGCCCTGGATGCGGCACGGGGAAGCCGTAGCTATTGGCATGGGGTTCGCAGGGAGGGTCTCCGTGGGGCTCGGGCTCATGAAGGAGGGGGAACTGGAGAGGCAGCGGGACCTCCTGGCGAGCCTCGGGCTGGAGACCGGCATACCCGACCTGAAATTGGTAGAAATCCTCGACGCGATTAAGAGGGACAAGAAGGTCGAGGGGGGATCGGTCAGGTTCGTCCTCCCCACGGGGATCGGGACGGCCCCGGTCATCAGGCCCATCGATGAAACTCTCATCGTCCGGGAGCTCGGGAGGGAGGGAGTTGGCTAGCCCCAGGATATGTGTCGTCATCACTGCCAAGGACACGGCTGAAGCACTACAGAGGCTCAAAGGCGCGGTGTCCCAGGGTCCGGATCTCATCGAGGTCAGGTTCGACTACATGGAGTCCCCGGGCGACCCGGGGAGTATCAGGGATTCGACTGACCTTCCCCTGATCGCCACTAATAGGAGGAGGGATCAGGGGGGTTACTCGAGGTTGAGTGAGCCGGACAGGGTGGCCGCGATCCTCGATGCGGTCGAGGCGGGGTTCGATTACGCCGATCTCGAGCTCAACACGCCTGACCTGGACGACTTGGGATCAAGGGTGAAGGCCCTCGGGGCGAGTCTTGTGGTCTCACACCACGATTTCGAGGAGACACCATCGGGCGAGGAACTCCGGGAGACCACGAGCCGCATGGTGGAGCACGGCGCAGACGTCTGCAAGATCATAGGGACCGCACAGAGCGCGAGGGACAACCTCGTCTACCTTGGCCTTTTCGGGTCTCACCGGGAGGGCGGGCTCGTGTGCTTCGGCATGGGGCGGGACGGCATCCTGTCGAGGGTGCTCTCACCCCTCATGGGAGGGGAGTTCACTTATGCCAGCTCCCACGCGGGAGGGGAGAGCGCCCCCGGGCAGCTCACCCTCGCCGAGATGAGGGAGATCTACGCGCTCATGGGGGTCTGAGTTGAGGGTCTGCTATCTCCTGGGCTACCCTGTGGGCCACTCCATGAGCGGTGTGATGCATAACGCCGCTTTCCGGGAGCTGGGGCTCGATTATAGATACGAGCTTAAATCAGTGCCTCCGGATGAGCTGGGTGCCCTCGTGGCCACAGAACTTCGTAGAACCGATTTTGCCGGTGGTAGCGTCACGATTCCCCATAAAATCGCCATAATCGAGCACCTCGACGGGGTCGACCCCTCCGCCCTGAGGATAGGGGCCGTGAACACCATCGTCAACGAGGACGGCCGGCTGAAGGGGTACAACACCGATGGCACCGGAGCCCTGATGGGATTAACCGAGGCTTACGGGAGGGTCGAGGAGGCGAGAGTCGTCATGGTCGGTGCGGGGGGAGCCGCCAGGGCCATCGGCTATCATCTCTCCACGGCGGTGCGGGAGCTCACCATCGCCAACAGGACCCTAGAGAGGGCGGAGGAGCTGGCGACGAGCTTATCGGCGAACCCCGAGTGCCGGGCGACCGTGAGATCGATTCCCCTCGAGAGGGAGACCCTCCGAGCCGCCATCGAGGAGGCGGATACACTGGTCAACGGGACCCCCCTGGGGATGCACCCCAGAACAAATGATACACCCGTCCAAAAGGAGATGCTTCACCCGGGCCTTCTCGTCTTCGACATGGTCTACAACCCCATCAAGACGAGGCTACTCAGGGAGGCGGAGGAAGCCGGGGCCGCCACCCTCCCGGGGGTCAATATGCTCGTCTACCAGGGGGCGACTGCGTTCAAGATGTGGACCGGCGAAGACCCCCCGGTGGAGACCATGAAGGCGGCAGTCGTGGGGGCTCTGAGAGGGAGTTGACGTGAACGTCGCGATCTTCGGCTTCATGGGGGTGGGGAAGAGCTCCGTGGGGAGGCTCGTGGCCGAGGCCCTGGGTATGGAGTTCGTGGACCTCGACGACACCATTGTCGCCTATGCCGGGATGGACATACCCGCTATCTTCGAGGAACGAGGCGAAAAGGGGTTCAGGGAACTCGAGAAGGAGGCCACCCGGATTATAGCGGCCCGGGACGGCGTCGTGATCGCATGCGGCGGGGGAACCGTCCTCGACGAGGATAACCTGGGAGCCCTCAGGAGGAACTCGAGGATGATCCTCCTAACGGCCAACCCCGAGATCATATTACAGAGGGTGGAGGCCGACGGGGATACGCGGCCCCTCCTCAGCGTCGAGGAGAAGGTGGAGCCCATAGCCCGCCTCCTGGTTGAGCGGATGCCCAGATACCTGGAGGCCGCCGATAAAGCCGTGGAGACAAGTGGGAAGACCCAGGCGCAGGTGGCTCGGGAGATCATAGAATTCCTCAGGGAGGGCCGATAAAGGTGAGGGTCACCGTCAGGAGGAGCGAGATCGATGGGGGGATCGCGGCTCCATCGTCAAAGAGCATGACTCACCGAGCCGTAATCTGCTCCGCTCTCGCCCAGGGCAGGAGCCGGGTGGAAACCCCCCTCTCCGCCGACGACACCGAGGCGACCCTCAGGGTCGTCCAGGCCCTCGGGGTGGGCGTCGAGAGGCTGAAAGGATCTTGGATCATCGAAGGGGGAAAGCTCAGCCCTCCGACGGAAGACCTCGACTGCGGCGAGTCAGGGACTACCCTCAGGCTCATGACCGCGGTCTGCGCCCTCGCGGAGGGGCCGAGCGTCCTGAAGGGGGGGCCTTCTCTCTCCGGCAGGCCGGTGGAGCCTCTCCTTGACGCGCTGAGGCAGCTGGGCGTCGACTGCGAGAGCCGGGGCGGCAATCCCCCAGTGAAGGTTCACGGGAAGGGGGGATTCGAGGGAGGCGAGGTCTCTATCAGGGGGGACATCAGCTCGCAGTTCGTCTCGGCCCTCCTCCTCGTCGCCCCATTCTCTCGGGAGCGGCTCCGGGTGAAGGTCACCACGAGGTTGGAGTCTGCGCCCTACGTCGGGATGACGCTGGACGCGATGAGAGCCTTCGGGGTCCAGGCGGAGACGTCAGAGGGATACAGGGAATTCACGGTCAAGCGACAGGCATACACGCCCACCACGTTCGCCGTGGAGGGAGACTGGTCCTCTGGGGCCTACACGCTAGCGGCTGGGGCTCTAGCAGGGAAAGTATCCGTGGAGAGCCTCCACCGAGGGAGCAGACAGGCCGATGCAGCGATTGTTGAGGTCCTAGGGGAGATGGGGGCAGAGCCCAAATTCCGTGGACAAGGAATCCGCGTCGAGTGCGCCGAGCTGAGGGGAATAGACTGGGACCTCACGGATAGCCCCGACCTCTTCCCCGTCGTGGCCGCCCTCTGCTCCGCCGCGAAGGGAGAGAGCAGGCTCCGGGGATTAAAGCGCCTCAGGTTAAAAGAATCAGACAGGATAGCCTCTATGGTGGAGGGGTTGAGCCGGATGGGCGTGAAGACGGAATCCTCGGGTGAGACGATAACCATCCACGGGGGGGCGCCTGCAGGCGCAGTGATCGACCCCCACGACGACCATAGGATCGCCATGGCCTTCGGGGTCCTGGGGCTCGCAGCGAGAGGAGAGACCACAGTCAAGGACGCCGAGTGCGTCTCCAAGTCCTACCCGGATTTCTGGGAGGACCTCGAGGCCCTCGGCGCAAGAATCGGGAGGAAAAACGATGGATAACAGCCTAGGGAAAGCGCTCAGGATGACCAGCTTCGGGGAGAGCCACGGAAGATGCGTGGGCGTCGTTCTGGACGGATGCCCGGCGGGGCTCAGGCTCGACCCGGAGGAGATCCAGGGAGAGCTCGACAGGAGACGCCCGGGCCAGAGCGGCCTGACCACGAGCAGGGACGAGGCGGACCGCCTCGAGGTGCTCTCGGGGATACACGGTGGCCGCACCACGGGGGCGCCCATCTGCATGCTGGTCTGGAACAGGGACAGGGACTCCTCGGGATACGAGGAGAGGAGATGGACCCCCCGGCCGGGCCACGCCGACTGGACCGCCCACGTGAGATACGGGGGCTTCAACGACTACCGGGGCGGGGGGAGATTCTCCGGGAGGATCACCGCTGGCTTCGTGATGGCCGGGGCTGTTGCGAAGGCCCTGCTGAGGGAGGCGCTGGGGGTGGAGGTCCTCGCCCACACCGTCGAGATCGGGGGAATCAAAGTGGGCGACACGAGCGTCGATGAGATCAAGGCGAACACGGAGGGCAACCCGGTGAGATGCGCCGACCCCGAGGCGGCAACCCGGATGATAGAGGCGATCCAGAGGGCGGCCGAGGAGGGGGACAGCCTCGGGGGGACGATCCAGTGCATCGCCCTGAACATGCCCCCCGGGGTGGGCGGGCCGGTCTTCGACACCCTGGAGGGGGACATATCGAAGGCCCTCTTCGCGATACCCGCCGTGAAGGCCGTCGAGTTCGGCCTCGGGACAGCCTACTCAGGGGCGAAGGGATCCGAAGCGAACGACGGGTACGCGTTCGAGGAGGGCGAGATAACCATGGAGACCAACAACGCCGGGGGGATCCTGGGGGGCATCAGCAACGGGATGCCCATCACCTGCAGGGTGACGGTCAAACCCACGCCCTCGATAAGGAAGCCCCAGAGGACGGTCGACCTCTCAAGGATGGAGGAGACGGAGCTGCTCGTCGAGGGTAGGCACGACCCTTGCATAGTACCCCGGGCCGTCCCCGTGGTCGAGGGGATGGTGGCGTTCACCCTCGCAGACCACGCGATAAGGGCGGGGCTGATCCCCAGGGTATCAGGGGGGGACGAGAAGTGACGTACGAGGAAGAGATCGGTCCCCTGCGAGACGAGATCAACAGACTCAACGTCGAGATCGTGGAAAGGCTTGCGGACAGGGTAAGGGTCGCGATGGAGATAGGAGCCATGAAGCACCGCCACAGCAGGCCAATCGTGGACAGAAGCCGGGAAGCGAGAGTCTACCAGCAGGTCCGAGCCCTCGCGGAGGAGGCGGGGATCGACCCCGGGAGCGTGGAGAAGGTGTTCAGGGAGATCATAGCGCTTTGCACACAGGCAGAGCTGGAGGATCAGGCATGAGGGTCGCTTTCCAGGGGGAGTTCGGCGCCTACAGCGAGGAGGCCATCATCATGCACTTCGGGGAAAAAGCCCAGCCCGTCCCCAGGCCGTACCTGAAGGACGTCTTCGACGCCGTGGAGAATGGGGAAGCGGACCTGGGCCTGGTCCCGGCGGAGAACTCCCTCGAGGGTAGCATAGTCCGCACATTCGACCTCCTCCTGGAGCGGAGCCTGAAGGTCCAGGGGGAGACTGTACTCAGGGTGACCCACTGCCTCATCGCGAACAAGGGAGTCACCCTCGGGGACGTTAAGAGGGTCTACTCCCACCACCAGGCCCTGGGTCAGTGCCGCGCGTACCTGGATGGCCGCAGCCTCGAGGCGGTGTCCTGGTACGACACGGCGGGGAGCGTCAAGATGATCAGGGACGAGGGCCTCCGCGATGCAGCCGCCATAGCGAGCACCAGGGCTGCAGAGGTCTACGATATGGCTGTCCTCGCCCGCGGCCTGGAGTCCGACAATGAGAACTATACAAGGTTCTTCGTGATTGGAGACGAGGATATAGGCCCTACCGGCAACGACAAGAGCACCATCGCCTACATCGTCGATCACAGGCCGGGGACACTCCTCGAATCACTAAGGGCCTTCGCCAGCAGGAGCCTCAACCTGAAGAAGATCGAGAGCCGTCCCATCCCCGGGAGGCCCTGGGAGTACACCTTCTTCATCGACATCGAGGCGCACAGGGATGAGCCGTTGATGCAGGAGGCCCTCGAAGAGTTGAGAGAATCCACCAACTTCATCAAAATACTGGGCTCCTATCCCAGAGTCCAGTGAGACTTATTGTACGGGAAATAGCGGGTTGGGCCCCCTGCAGGCGGGTTTTATGAGGTTACCCCCCGGGGCGAGAGAAATGACCAGCGGTCAAAGGCGCCGCCTCAATTCCCTTTCTTCGAGGGCCCAACAGCCATACGAAGTATATTGTCTTTAGTTATAAGAATTATCATAATAATAATCAGAGTGTAAAGAAAATCTGAATTAAATCGTACACATAGTAAGGAATAGGTCGTTTCAGTTCGCGTTGATTATCCTCGAAGGCGTTATCACCGGCGGGTTGGGACTCAAATCCTGAGACTCTCGATCTCCTCGTCACCCATTGAGGAGACCCTCAGGACCCTGATGTCACCGTCTTTGAACTCGACATCCACGGCCTCATCCCTCGGCGCGTCGGAGTACCTCGCGGTGAGGGCGGCCACCATCTCGACGGCCTCCGCCTCGGCTTCCCCCATGAGAATCGAAACGGGCCCCATGTGACCCGTGACCTCGAAACGGGGGAATCCCTTCCTCTCGGCCAAGGCACTGAGAACATTGTTCTCCGTCTCGTTCCTCCCCACGATGGCCCTGGCCCGCCCGAGCCTGAAATGCCTGCCCAGACGCAGGAGGACCATGTCCTCCAGCTCTGGCTTCCCCTCGTGGTTGATGTAATCTCTGAGCTTCCTCGCGAACTGGGGGTCGGTGAGGAGGCAGCCCCCGCTGGGGCAGGGGTAGTCGTAGACCCCGAGCTCCTCTGCGAGCTCCATCTGGGGGATCCTCCGGCGACCCTGGATTGCGTAAAGGGATTCCCTGTCGACGACTCCCTCCTCCTCTACCTCGGTCTTCCCCATGAGCTTGGCCGACAGGGGCCTCAGGATTCTTCCCTTAAGCCCGGCTTTGGCCTCGATGAGCTCCATCGCTTTGCGCCGCTGGCTGAATGGGCGCTGGCCCAGGACCTCCCCGGTCACGTAGAACTCGGCCCCGATCTCGTCCCCAAGCTCCTTGGCCTTCTGGAACATGTGGATCCGGCAGTCGATGCAGATGTTCATCTGGCTCCCGTATCCGTGGGGGGGATCCGCCAGCAGGTCCAGGAAATCCTGTCCCATGAAGAGGTGGTGCACGGGGATATTGAACTGCTCACCCACCTGGTCCACGGAGCACTTGTCACAGTTGCAGAACGGGGTCGTGAAGTGGACCGCCTCAATATCGACTCCCTGGTCCACCATCGCCTTGACTGCGAGGGTGCTGTCGAGACCGCCCGAGAGGAGCGCTAGTCCTTTCTTTTTAACCACGTGACTCACCGACGTCTGGACTATTTTCCTGTGGGATTCCACTACCTAGCCCGGAGAGGTGGAATAATAAGATTGCCTAATAGAAAAACACCCTTTCAGGGGCTTGCTCTGCTAGGATGCTTGAGTACTTATTCGCCTCAACGCCAAACCGGCTGCTATGAGGAGTAGGCTCGCCCCTCCCATCAGTAAAATCGGATTGATGCCCCTCTTCTTACTCGTCGGCGTGGAATTGGGGTCTCCGGGTAGAGACCCCGCTGCCAGCTCATCCTCGTTGCTGAAGCCGTCGTCGTCCGAGTCGAGCTCGCCGATGGCTCCAACGCTCCTGCCATTCGATGTGAAGTCGTCTCCGTAGCTGTTCATTGGTCCCCCTGAGGCTCTCACGTGGCAGACCTGGCAGAAATTCTTCAGCGCCTCGGGGAGCTCCCTCGAGTATTCAGGTATCGCCCGGCTTTGGGGGATCGGAGACGCGGTTAAGACGATAAGGGCAATCAGGCTCGTGACCAGTGTGTGCATGGTCATCCGCTTGTCTGCCTTTTTCCGCATCCGGATCGATACCATGAAGCATGCCCTATGTTTTTGAGTCTATCCATAAACATAGGAGCATTGGAGAATACGAGATCCGCCATACAGATTCTTGGGAGCCAATAGCTGATTCACCATCATTCTGTGAACCGTTCTCGGGATTATTTCGCACGTGAAAAAGCTAGAGGATATATTCCTTTCCCTTCAGTAAAAAGAAAGGCACGAAAGAAAATGCAAAAATGCTAATACAGGATAACTCCTTAGATTCCAGAGGACGTGTTCAAATGCGTATCTCTGAGCACAACGGGAGAATCTTCATAAGATTCATGGTCAGCGCCGTTCTGATCACCGTATCACTCTCGGGTATCCTTCTGCTGGGGGCGAACACCATGTTGATGGCTCAGAGCGTCGACGACTACGTCGGCCCCAGTACCTGCCAGACTTGCCACTCCGATAATTTCGACGAGTGGGACGGAACCGATCACTCCAATGCCTTCACGGACGAGGCGTTCCAGAGCGAGTGGCAATCCCGGGGGCGCCCCTCCGGGTGCCTCGAGTGCCACACCACGGGATTCGACGCCGCCTCGGGAGAGTACGCATTCGAGGGAGTGACCTGTGAGTCCTGCCACGAGGCGGGACTGGCGATGGCGGTGAACGTCGCCCCCGAGCTCTGTGGGAGCTGCCACACCGCTGAGTTGGGCAACGAAAAATTCGAAAAGTTCCAGGAGGGGATCCACTCCAACTCGGACGTCACGTGCGTCGACTGCCACATGTACGGTGATAACCACAGGTTCGAGGTCGAGTCAAAGGCGTGTGCCACGTGCCACACCGACGACGACATCCACGACAGGAGGCTCATCCTCGACCTCCAGGGAGCCACCCTCGAGGCAGAGGCAAAGTTTGAAGATCTCGAGGCGGAGTACAACGTGCTGCTCAACAGCATGGGGCAAAATGAGGAGAGAACCTCGCTGATGACCTACGTCGCATACGGCGGAGCCATAATAATCGTCCTCCTCTCGATAGTCGTGGCGATCTACTACTATCGATACAAGGGCGCCTAGAAAATTGAGTCCTCCTATTCAGATTTTATCAAGGTCTCTTCATGAAAAGCCTACGGGAAAAAGAACCAGACAAAAACCGGGGCTTGAACCCACAAAAACTTTGGTTATTTAGGGTATGAGGCTGCGTAGACGTGCTGCGCTACGCCCAGCCCTATGATGACAAAACCCATGGAGAGGGCTGCAATCTCCGTGTTACCCTGGATGAACGCAGAGGAGAACGCCCACAGGAGCGCGGCCTGGGCCAAGATCACGAGCGCCAGGATCACCAAGGGTAGGTTCCCCTGAAGATACCCGGTGGATGGCTTCTTCTTGGCCCTGGGCTTGTTCTTGAGCCATGGGGTCAGCAGCCTTAAGACGAAGGTCGAGGCCCCGAGGATCAACAGGAAGACGCCCACCACCTCCGCGGGGAGTATCTGCTGGGCTGGCGGGCCCACCCCTATCAGGGCTCGGAATGTGAGGTAGATCCAGTAGACGATGGAGGTCACGCCTATCACGGCGAACTCGGGCCGATCCGTCAGCTTCGGTCGCCTCCCCCGGTCCAGCCACGGGATCGCCATCATTATCACCACGAGGGCTCCGGGGAGTGCTATCCCCACCCAGAGGACTGGGGCCCAGGTTCTGAGGAGAGCGAAGACCCAGAGGAAATACCATTCGGGAGGCATGAACTCCGGGGTGACCTGCGGGTCAAACTTTGGCCCCAGCTCCGCGGGGAAGATGCCAGTGGCAACGAAGAGGACCCCCACTACACCGATGGCCATGGGGGCGCTTATACGCAGAGATCTGGGCAAGTGGAGGCCTATCAGCACAAGCATTATCGCGGGTATGATCCCGATGTGGAAGCCGTAGAGCCTCAGGGCCCTGTCGTTGAGGCCCGTCCCTGCCAGAAGGGACTTCATGATCGGGTGAACCGTCTCCGCCATCCCCAGCATGATGTTCTGGGCCTCCACGGCCCTGTCGTTGAAGATCAGGGTGTAGCCGGTGAAGGCGAGAATAATCGTTACGACCCCCAGGAGGACCCCGGTGATCCAGAGGAAGTCAAACCGCCCCTTGTAGAGCCGCTTGAAGAAGACGTAGATGGCGTGGATGATCGAGAACAGCACCATCCCGTTGGAGGCGTGGTAGTGAATCCCCCTGAGGAGGTGGCCGAAGGCAACGTTCTCGGTCAAGAACCGGATGGAGTCGTAGGCCATGTCCCAGGGCGATGGCTTGTAGTAGAGCAGCAGGGGCAGACCCGTCATGCAGGCTATGGCGAAGCACAGGATTGTGGCCATTCCCAGGTTGGAGAAGACGTATGAGAAGGTCGGGGGCATGTCGAACTTGACGCTGGCGAGGACCGTGGCGTTGAACCTGTCGTCGATCCATCTCAGCAGGTCCTTGACCCGGCCAACGAGACTCTCAACTTTCTGCATACGATCCATATCTCCCTACGTTTCCCTTCCAATCCCAATATTCCCAATCATGCCCGTCGCGAAAATATCCCCCGACGACTGATCCAACTCGAGGGTGACAATCGGGAGCGCCCTGGGGGGTGGCCCTGAGACGACCGATCCGTCGAACTTGCTGAAGACTGCCCCGTGGCACGGGCATACCACAGACTCGTGCTCGGGGAGCTCCGTGGGGCATTGGAGGTGGCTGCAGATGGTGTTGTATGCGACGAAGCCATCGGTGATATACTCCGCTTTCCCCTGGGCCTCGGCCATGGCGACCTCCTCCTCGGTGAGGTGGATCAGAAAGGAACGATGCTTGTCCTCCGCCCCGGGGTAGAAGAAGACATGGGTCGTGCCAGGGGGGATGTCGTTAATGTTCACGAGCTTCTGGGAGGTTGAGCCTGGGGTTTCCTTCGTGAAAAAGTACTGGATCATGGGTACAAAGGGGACCACCGTCAAAACTGCCGAGACCCCCATGAAGAATTTCAGGAAGATGCGGCGGGAGAATTTGCTTTCCTCTTCGCCCTCAATCTCTTCGTTCAGGTTGTCTTCAGGCATATATGTTATTCTCCGCTAATCCCCTATAACACTCTACTTGGAGATGATCCTCGTCACGGACCCCCTCTCTGTGATGTCGCAGAAGTTGACGAAGTTGACCCTCTTCCCCGTGGACCTCTGAATGGCCATGGCGGTCATGAGCCCCATGACGCAGAGCTCCTTATCCCCCTCGATGAAGGGGTGGACCGACTTGCTGTACATGCAGTCCTTCACGGTTAGGGTGATCTCGTCGCCATCCTGATCCACGGTGATCTCGTCGACTAGCTCCTGCCTCCTGAGCTCCTCGCTCACGATGTTCACTATCTCCTCGACATCGGTGACCCCCTCGAGCCTGTCAGCGAGCTCGTCGTAGACCTTGGTCATCTTGGTGTAGAGGTAGGGAGTGTAATGGGCGTGGGCGCTAATTGTGAATATCGAGAGGGCGTCGAGGAGACCCAGAGACCTGATCCTCTGGGAGTCGATGATCCCCACCAACTTTCCATCCTTTAATGCGGGGATGTGATGGATCTTCTTTTCCTCCATGAGCTTGATCACGTCGTCGATGCCGGCGTCGTGCTCGATGGTGATGAGGGGGTGGGTCATCACGCTGTTGACCTGGACGGTCTTGAGATCCAACCCCTGTGCGACGAGCCGGATGACATCCCTCTGGGTGAGAATCCCCACGGGGTCCCCGCCCTCCGTGATGACTAGGCGGTCTAGCTCTCCCGCGTTCATCAGTTTGATGGCTGTCTCGAGGGTGTCGTCCGCGCTCAGGGTAACCGCATCCACCATTATGTCCGCTACTGTGTTAGCTCGGATACCGTCCATTATGCTCAATTGTTCTTCTCCCCAAAAGGTTACTCTGAAGATAAGATTAGTCTTTGGGCCGAAATATATATCGGTTTTTGTTATTTTCTGGAGTGTATATTATAAAATGTATGAGAAGAGGCGATTCGTTATCCAATATGGTATCTAATTCATCGTATCATTTTTCAAATGGTAATTTTTTTTGTGTATTATATTGCAATCTTAAATTAAGCGTGCTTTCATGGGGTCTTACACATCAAAATAATATGTACAATTATGAAAAATCATATCATTTCATGTAAAATTAAATAGATAATTAGATATTCATCATTAAATCTAAAGAAGCCGCATGTGTAATGGTTTATTTCTACGAATCATAAATCAGCATTCTGTTAAACGAACATTTTTAAATGTCGAAGTGTTGCATGCACTACGATGAGACTCCAAGATCAATATGCGCGCGCGTCTAGAGGGTCAATCCTTGGTGAGATTGATGAAAATAACTGAGTTCATCGGAAAGTACAAGAAAATCTTGATTGTCGTCATCGTCATACTGGCCATTCCGTCGTATTTCGTCTACGATTACACTCAGCACAACCCAAAGTTCTGCACCACCTGCCATCTGATGGATGAAGCCTATGAGACATGGGACGCGAGCGCCATGCATGACCTAAACTGCCATGCATGCCACGAGTCTGACATTTTGGAAAGTCTGGACCACGTTAGAGAGGTGATTTTCGAGAAGCCGGAGGAAGTCACTAAATTGACTGTGATCGCCAACGAGGCTTGCGAGAGCTGTCACGCGACCAACGACCCCCAGTGGCTGCAGGTGTCTAATACTGCAGGTCACAAGGTTCACATCTACACGCAGGAGGAGGAGCCAGAGTGTATTGGCTGCCATGGGCTCCAGCTCCACGTCTTCGAACCCCCCGAGGAGACGTGCTACCAGTGCCACAGCCACGACCATGACGCTGCGTGCGAGGTGATGGATGTCCACTGCATAGTCTGCCATGAGTTCACGGCGACAGAGCACGAACTGATCCCTCAGAGGGATGACTGCCTGAGGTGCCACGAGGGCCAGCAGACCATGGGAGTCTCCTTCCCAAGTGCCGCTCACAGCAACACAGCCTGCGATGACTGCCACAACCCCCACCTCGAGGAGCAGCACACCGAATGCGTTGCGTGCCACACGGAGAGCCTCGGCGGGGGGCTCCACGCCGTATCTGCCCACGATGACTGCAATGACTGCCACGTCCCCCACAGCTCGGAACCCATGAGGGACGGATGCCTCTCATGTCACGTCGACAAGACAGGACATGGAGGCACAGCGGAGTGCTCCCTCTGCCATGGATTCGGGGCCTAACATTTTCCTAATCTTTTTCGCGGTGCGAGTGACTGCCTGAAGCCTAGAGGGTGGGCATTTTCACCTGGCTCATTTCCCAACGGAAATCAAGTCAGGCCGTCACCCATGCATATGAAAAAGGACAAAAACCGTGTCATTATGAGGAAAAAGGCTAACCTGTTGTAGTCTCTTAACGGGTCGCCTTAGTGATTTCAGATGAAGAGGCCGGTGATGAAACTGAGTGCGTACACAGCGCCAATGAAGACGCTGAACACAAACGCTAGCCAGGCCAGGAAGAGGCCGGTCACCTTCATGCTCCTCGGCTTCCCCAGGAGGGTCGCCAGCAGAAGGACTATCACCGGGGATATGATGACAATGAGCACTACCTGTCCCAAGGACAAACCGTTGGCTTGACTCTGGTTGCTGGCGACGTACATCAGCAGCGCTAGAAGCCTACTCATGGGGGGGTTCCTCCATCTCGATGATGGGTATCAGTTTCAGCAGTATGGTGTAGATTAACGCCAGAGCCGCGAAGGAGCCTCCGAGTATAGTTATCTCGACCCAGCTGGGCGCGTACGTTTGCAGCGGGGAACCCCCTACCGTGAGGGTGGGCACGATGATGATGTAGCGTTTGAACCACATGGCGATGACGATGAATAGTGAGAAGATCGAGGTCAAGGTGATGTTGATCTTCCCGGGCCTGAATGCCTGAACGAGGAGATACACGCATGGAAGGACCAGCCCAATCGTCGTAAGGGACCAGAACAGCGTGGCGTAGGAGCCGAAGAGCCAGGCCTCGGAGACGAAGAACTCCCCTGCAGGCCCGGCGTACCGCGCAGTGAACTGCTCCACTAGCATGAGGTAGAGGTAGATGAGGGTTATCACAGACAGGAAGTTCCCCAGCCCCCTGAAGATCGCCGGGGGGAGCAGGTCCTCCCAGTGGAAGAGCTTCCTAAGTATGGCGGCTATGACGACCACCGAGGCGATACCTGATGCCACGGCGGCGGCGATGAAGTAGGGTCCAGCTGCCGCACCGAACCAGAGGGGCCTGTTGCTGAGGAGACTGAAGATCCATGAGACCGTCGTGTGAACCATCACCATCACCGGGAGTATTGTCACGGCCATCCACCAGGCGAGGCGCTTGATCACCTTCTCTTCCCCCACCTCGTATCCGGGGAGGGTGATCTCGTACATCCTCTTCCTCCAGCCCGTGAAGCGGTCCCTGCAGATGGCGAGGTCCTCCCGCATGGGGAGGTAGAGGTAGGTAGTGCTGAGGATTAGATAAGTCGCGACGGCGGTGATGTCCCAGAGAAGCGGAGAGGCGCCGATCCTGGAAGCGAAGTTCACCACCATGAGATACGCCCTGTCAGGCCGTCCCAGGTCGATGACGATGCTAGACCCGGCCATCATCAGGCTCGCCAGTGTGAGAACTTCAGCCATCCTCGCGATAGGGGCGTACTTGTGGAGACTCATGATGCGTACAGCGGCAGAGATAGCGATACCTGCGTGGCTCAGCCCAATGAAGAAGATGAAGTTGACGATGTAAACTCCCCAGATGGTGATGTCGTTGAGGCCAGTGACCCCCAGGCCTTTGGAGAGCTGGATCGTGTATGCGTAGATGAACACGACCGTGATGAGTGCGAGGGCTGTGACGAATGGCCAGAACTCCCTGCTCGTGGTCCGCAGGGGTCTCATTATCTTCTCCTGGCGTTCAGTCATATCTTCTCACCATCGTCCTTCCACTTGACACCACGCGTAAAGTAGTACAGCATGGGCTTAGTGTTCAGCTCCTCCTTGATGCGGTGGGTGCGTACCGTCTCCAGGAGGCGTGACACCTCACTCTCGGGGTCGTTGAGGTCCCCGAAGTGTCGGGCGTTGACCGGGCAGACCTCGACGCACCTCGGCACAGGGTTGCCGTCGCGGATCCTGTGGACGCAGAATGTGC
Organism: Candidatus Bathyarchaeota archaeon; assembly: GCA_016783485.1. Lineage (GTDB taxonomy): Archaea > Thermoproteota > Bathyarchaeia > TCS64 > TCS64. Next base: position 24,345 of record JADHWM010000004.1, on the reverse strand, counting down.
ACTTCTCCACGACTCCTCTGGTCCGCAGCGGGACCTTTGGGTTCAAAGGCACTATCTCTCCATCTATGGGACTAACCCTTGAGGGTTGGTACACGGGATCCCACCAGTTGAACTGCCTCGCGTTGTAGGGGCAGGCGGCCATGCAGTACCTGCACCCGATGCAGAGGTCATAGTTTACCAGTATGAGGCCGTCGTCGTCCTGATATGTGGCTCCGGTGGGGCAGACCTTCGTGCACGGGGGGTTCTCACAGTGGAAGCAGTTGAAGCTGAGGTACCAGTGGCCCTCCCTCGGGGACTCAGTGTAGTCGACGCTGGAATCCGCTGGGGGCATACCGTGGACCTCAGAGACGGGCCTCGTGTTCTCCATCTCGAAGAGGTCTATCCACTCCATGTTGCTGGGCTCATCGGGCACGTTGTTCTCCAGCTTGCACGCGTGGAGGCAGGTCCTGCACCCGATGCAGGCTCCGGAGTCGATCATCATCGCGTAGCGAGCTCCATGCTCAGCAGAGGGGTATAGCCCTTTAGCGCTCTTCCTGCTCACCTCACTCGTGACGTCTTTGACGCTTTTTCCCGAGATCTTACCAAGTGTAGCGACGACGCCGACGGCAGCCAGGGCCTTCACGAAGTCTCTTCTATTAAGTTTGGACATTTTATCTCCACCTCAAGAGTATGATTGCGAATCCTAGGACCCCCACGATTACGATGAAACCAGCAGTAAAGGGGATCGAGGGTCCCGCCGGTGGCCTGCGTTCAGGGACGACCGGCAGAGTCGGGATGTTCGCTACCACAGGGTCGTGAGGGTCGTGGCACTCGACACACTGGGCCTCCGGGTCCTCCGGCTTCCCGTGGGTCCCCTGCTTCCAGGAGGTGTAGCGCTCGTTGTGGCACTGGGCGCAGAGCCGTACGGAGTCCTCCCTCGGGAGGACATCCTCGTTGATGAGCTTCAGCTCGAGGCTGTGGATCTCGCCGTGGCAGGAGAGGCAGGCGAACTCGTCCGTCCCGAGCACATCGTGCTTCGAGAGCGTCCGGTTGTGGCATGTCTGGCAGTCCAGCTCCTCGCTGGTCATCACGAAGTCGTGACCCGTGCTACCGGGGATGCCCTTCTCGAAGTCGGGGGGAGTGATGTACATGTGACATTCGGCGCACTCGACACCACTCTCGCCGTGCTTGGTCTCCTCTACGGCCTCGAGGTGCGTCCCGTGGCAGCTTGAGCAGGTCTCCGTGGGGGTCTCGGCTAAGAGCTCCGTGGTATGCTGGTCGTGACAGAGGGTGCACGTGGCTTCCAGGTGGCTGGGGCCGCTGTCCTTCCACTCCTCGTAGGTGGGGTAGGGTCCCGAATGACAGTTTGCGCATAGCTCGGGTGAAGTGTCGAGGTTCATGGTGTCCCCAGGGCCGTGACACTCCTCACAGGTCACCCCCTCGTTGATGTATGTGCCGTCCTCCTCGTCGAATCCCGTTGTGTGGCAGCTGAGGCAAGATTCGGGGGAGCCCAGCTTCTGGTACTCCTCCTGGAACTCAGGATCGTTGAAGGCCTTCTGGTGGGAGGAGTAGATCCAATCCTCCATCGGGTCCATATGACAGGACGCACAGTGGACCGGGCCCTTGTAGTCCTCGGCGCTCTCCGGGTCGCCCAGAACGACTGTGATAGACATCAATATGAAAAGTAAAAAGAGCATCGACTTTCCTTTTTTGAAGAACATGACTACAATTGCTTACATTAGTGTATCTTAAATATTGTTATGAATTGTGCGCGCGTTCCAGCTGATCATGTAGAATGTTCCCCACTTTTTTCTCATCATTCCCAAACAAAAAGTCTCTGAGCTCGCCTTAATCGATCCTGCCCCAGAGAATCTCCCCCCCGACCTCAATCACGGGTATCTTCTCGCGATATGCCTCCTAGGCATCCGGGGACTAGGTGATATCTACAGTCTCAAGCTCGATTGAGGAATCTTCCCTGAGGTTTATTATCATCTCGCAGGCAAAGTCGCAGAGGCTGCAGTTCTCCTTCGTGTAGAAAGTCATCTTCAATTCGGGCCCCACGATGGTTATCGGGTGATTCTAATAAATCATTATCAGGGTCATCCGACGTCGCTCTAAGCCAGGGAGACGTCAAGGACGGCCGCGGTGAATAGGAGAAACAGCTGGGGGCTCGAGATCTTGAAGAGCGTCCAGGCGAGCTCCTGGGAGGGGCTGAAGAAGAGGTACACGTAGCCCCCCAACACGGCTGCACCGGTGATGACCGAGACCGAGAGATAGAGCAAGCCGAAGCCCCCGTAAAGGTATAGGGCGAAGGACGCCGCCACCATCAGGATGACCGTGGAGGCTATGCATTTGATCGCCGTCTCAGTCCCTACGACTATGGGGAGCATCGGGATGTTCGCTTTCTCGTAGTCGGATCGATAGTAGAGCGCCAGGGACCAGATGTGGCTGGGTATCCAGAGGACGACGATGCTCCCCAGGATGAGCGCAGTCAGGTCTATGGTGCCCGTGACGAAGGCCCAACCATAAAGGGGGGCCAATCCCCCGCTGAAACCGCCCAGGATGATGTTCAAGGAACTCCGCCTCTTTGTCCATAGGCTGTAGACCAGGACGTTGTCGAGGACGCCGAGGAGGATGCACGTGAAAGCGATGATGTTCTGGGAGGCAGCCAAGGCGAGTGAGACGCCGGTCAGCCCCAGGCCGAAGATCAACGCGTTCCTCGCCGGGTCTATTCGTTTAGAGGGCAGGGGCCGCTCCCGGGTCCTGTCCATCAATGCATCGATGTCCCTGTCGATGTAGGACGTGAGAACGTTGCATCCCGCGCTGCCGAAGATCGCCGTGAGACTCCCGAACACGACCTGAGATAAGGTGATGGGAATATCAGTTTTGATAGATGCCACAAACATTGCGCCCAGCGATGTGACGACCAGGAGGAAGACCAGCTTTGGCTTGGATATCTCGACGTAGCTCCATGCGTCCAACGATCTACCTTCCTAGAGGACTTGGGGGGTATCGCTAATGAGGGTACAGCTGGGATAAATACCATCCGAACCGAATAAAATATCCTATTTATGCTTCTGGGCAACAGAGAAAGAGTTTATTAATCGGCGCACGAAAACGGTAGCCCGGACAAGCCAAATGGCTAACATTTCAGAGTCCACGATGTGATGGAATGAAGTTCAGGGACGATATATATCTCGGGATCACTGCTGTAGCCAATCTCTTGGCGATATATTTTGCGCTGTTCATCGCTCCAGCGGAGGTCGAATTGGGAGAGCTTGTAAGGGTCTTCTATTTCCACCTGCCGGGGGCCATCGCGACTTACATCACGCTGATTTTATCTGCGGCGACGGCAATAGCGTACCTGGTCAAGAAGGACTACAGGCTGGACGCTTTTTCCCAGTCATGCGCCCTCCTCGGGCTGCTCTACGGGATGATAACCCTTATCGGGGGGGCTATTTGGGCCAACGCAACCTGGGGGGTTTACTGGAACTGGGACCCAAGGGAAACGGCGACCCTCATACTCTGGCTGGCCTACCTGGGCTATTTCTTCCTCAGGATGTCGGTGGAGAACGTGGAGAGGCGGGCTTCGGTGTCTGCGGTCTATAATATCCTCGCCGTGCTCACTGTTCCCCTCAGCTACGTATCGTTCATCATATGGCCTTCGCTCCACCCGAGGCTATCCGAGGGAGGCGGGCTCGGTCTCACGGGAACCATGGTTCAAGCGCTTCTCATGAACATGGTCTCGGGGCTGCTCTTCACGGGTTGGTTAATATGGAAGGCTTACAAGGTCCAGTTGAGCAGCGACAAGCTGCAACTCAAACTAGCGGAGGCGGTTCAGAGTGCCGATTGAGCCTTATATCGTCCTAGCCCTCACATGGGCCAGCCTGCTGGGGACCGCCCTGTGGCTCCGGAAGCGGGGCGCGGACATCGAGAGAAGCCTAGAAGAGATCGAGAGTTGAGAAAGTGAACTTTCCTAAAAAGTACGGCGTCGTCGCGGTATTCCTAGTGGCCAGCGCCTTCCTCGCCTACAACGGCCTGAGCACCTATGTGAATCCTTACATCTCGGTGACCCAGATCCTGAGCAAGCCCGACAGGTACATAGGAAGAGACATCCAGGTTATCGGCGTCCCTGACTTTGACTCCGTTGCCCCGGAGGAGGGCGGCATCGTCAAGTTTGACATCGAGGACGAGGGTAAGCGCCTCTCCGTGGTCTTCCAGGGCTCCCTCCCCCAGAACTTTGACCAGAGCACGCAGGTGGTGGTGATCGGGAGCGTCACGAGTGACGGGTACATCGAGTCGGACCAGCTCCTCGTCAAGTGCCCGTCAAAGTACGAGTCCACAGAGGAAAATCCCCAGAGCAACACATTCTTCATCGCGGCGATGCTTGTGGCCGTGCTGGCCCTAGGCTACCTCGGAGTCACCATGCTCTGGAAAAAAGGTTGATAAAGAACCCCCCACCGCTAGTTCTACGATGTCTCAGGCCGTCCAGCTTCAAGGGGTGACCAAGAATTACGGCCTGTTACCCGCTCTCCGCAGCATCGACCTTGAGGTCGGCCTGGGCGAATCTGTGGCCTTCCTGGGCCCCAACGGAGCCGGAAAATCTACGCTGCTGAAAATCGTCGCGGGGCAGATCTCACCCTCCTCTGGCATTGTCCAGGTGATGGGTTGCGACGTCCAGAAGAGCCCGGAGGAGGTGAAGAGCCTCGTGGGGCTCGTGGGTCACCGGAGCTTCATGTACGACGAGCTCACAGTGGACGAGAACCTGAGGTTCTACGGCAAGTTCTTCTCCGCCTCCCCGGGGGATTTCGACAGGGTCATCGAGATGACAGCCATGGAGAAGTGGCGGAACACCAAGGCCCGGCACCTGTCCTTCGGGTTGAGGAAGAGAGCGGACATCGCCAGGGCGATGCTGGGTAATCCCCGGGTCCTGGTGCTCGACGAGCTCTTCTCGGGCCTCGACGTCGACGCCTCGGAGCTCCTCGTGAAGCACCTGAAGTCTAATCGGGAAGCTTCGATCCTCATCTCGTCCCACTCCCTGGACTGGGCGAAGAGGCTCTGCGGGAGGGGGGTCTTCCTGAGGAACGGAGCGATTGAGAGGGACGTGGAGTTCTGATGGGGGAGGGAGACAACCTAATGTTCGCCCTCGCCCTGGCGGTGAAGGACCTCACCGTGGAGCTGAGGCGCGCCCACGAGCTCCTGAGCATCATCGCCTTCGCGATGACCTCCATCCTGGTGAGCAGCTTCGCCTGGAGGGGCTCCCTGATAAAGACCCCCGAGGTCCTCTCGGCGGCCCTCTGGATAGTCATCTATTTCTCCAGCATCCTCACCCTCACCACGAGCTTCGCCCGGGAGGTGGACAGGGGGACCATCGAGGGGCTCCGGAGCCTCCCGACCCCGCCCTTCGTCGTGCTGATGGGGAAGGTGATATACAGCCTCGTGGTCCTCCTCCTGGTCCTGCTGACCACGATCATGTCGTCGATCATCTTCCTCAACCTCAATGTCGCCGCGATCCCGGCGCTCCTCGTTCTGTTCGTGGTGGGGGTGATGGACTTGGCCCTGGTGGGCTCGGTGGTCTCGGCCCTCGTAATGTACTCCGAGGGAAAGACTCTGCTGCTCTCGTTCCTCTTCTTCCCGGTCTCCGTACCTGTCCTGATACCCAGCACCCAAGCAGCCGGGCGGATACTCGCGGGCTATACGTTGATGGAGGTTCTGCCCGAGATACAGCTCCTTCTGGCCTTCCTGCTTGCCATCGGAGTTGCATCGTTCTTGTTATTCGGGCATGTCTTCCAGGAATAAGGGAAATCCCGTCGTTACGACCTCAGGGTGACCGAAAACATCTGCTGATTCATCCGCGTGCGGCGAGACTCTGACGAGCGAAGCCTCCGCCCTTGAGTCCCCAATGTCGAGCCTAGAGATGGTTGTGGGACGTGCTGGTACGTGAACTGCTCCAGGAACGTGAAGCAAGCGTAGACGGGTATCAGCGCGAGCACCACGTTGCACAGCCCCCTTGGTCAAGGAAGGAGCCGGTGATGGGTGTGTTGGAGGAATTATGCCTCAGAGTAGCGGATCGCCCGTTGATCACATGAGTCTACGCATCTCGGCTCGCTTCGACATGCCTCGGGGGGATCACATACGAACTCCGCGGTGTCGGCGTTGCCCCGGATCTCTCTGATGTGGGAGGCATCTGGTTCAAACTCGTCCCCCATGGAGAGGGCGCAGACAACTTCACAGAATCGACATAGGACGCAGCGGCTCTCCCTGAAACTGATTCTGTACGTCATCGAGCCACAACCATTCCTCGAAGGGTTTAACGCCTTTTCTTCTTCTGTTTCTCGTACTCCTTCCGGAGTAATTTGTCGTAGCGCGCCACGGACTTTGATGCGTCGCCCTTCTTCCTCTTCTTCGAATCAGGTTCCAGAATCCTCGAATCGACCTCAGAGTCGGGGATGGGGGACTTTTTCTTCGCGTAGGTGTAGATCACCACGGTACCGAAAACAGCAGCAAATATCGGTAAAGTCCAGATCGAGAGCTCGAGCCCCGACTTTTTCGGCGTAGCGAGGACGGAATCCCCGTATGTCTCTACATAGCTGGCGATGATCTGCTGCGCGGTCTTTCCCGACGCAACGTCTTGGGTGATCTGTTCCTTCCACTCCTTCGCGAGGTCACAGTAACAGTCGTAAGTGACCTTCCCGCACCCACATACGCAGATCAGCTCCTTCGTGATATCGGCGACTGGATCTCTCGCAAACGAAGCCGTGCCGTAGGCTAGGGTCAGGCTACCGAATATTATGAGCGCAATGAAAGCTGATGCCTTATCCATATTCATTTAGAGGTTACCTCTTTTTTACGGGCCAGACGGCTACTGCGCCGCCGATGAGCCCCACAAGCGTACCGATCCAGAGTAAGAGTATCTGAGGAACGATCTTGAACGTGTAGGTCGCCCTGCCCGCGGATGAGCTCTCGTAGATAAAGTAGAGTTCCGATAGACCTTGAGCTTTTACCCAGGGATATCGGTACGACGCCTCTCTCTGGAAGTAGTACGCGATGGATGGGTCCGCCTCATGGATCTTCACCCCATTTTTGTAGACATCGAGTTGAACCGAGTATATCTGCCTCTCCGTTTCCTGGACAGAATAGATGTCCGTCATCTCGATGGTGTAGGGGCCGATGTCGAAGGCTTCCCCGATGCCCAGGGTCACCATCTTGGAGTTCTCATAGATGCTGGAGCCCGCTATGCCCCCGATGAGCAGGATTATCGAGAGATGGACGATGTGTCCGCCGTATCTCCTCTGATTCCTTTTCACCGCCCCTATCAGCGTCGATACCCGCCCACCTAAAGGCATGGGCTCGTCGGGGTCGGTGGCCCTGTAGAACTCCAGTAGGATCGAGCCCAGGGAGAAGCCGATGGATGCCGAGACGATCATCGCCCCCGGCTGGCTCACGCCGAAGAAGTAGAGGATCACGGTTGTGGCAACGGTCGTGATCACGGGGAAAGTGAGGTTCCTCCTGAGGCTCGCGACGGAGGCCTGCCTCCACGCGATCAAGGGGCACAAGCCCATGAGGAACACCAGTATAATCGATAAGGGCGAAGCCGTCTGCTGGAAGTATCCGGGGCCGACCATGACCTGGTATCCCCTGACCGCCTCGGATATGATGGGGAACGTGGTCCCCAGCATGATCAGGAGGGTGAGCACCGTGAATAGGAGGTTGTTGAACAGGAACGCCGACTCCTTGGAGAGGTAGGCCTCGAAGATGTTCCTGCTCTTGAGCCAATTACGGCGTTTCGCGATGAGAGCAACGGTGGAGAGAGTCGAGATCGCCAAGAAGACTCCGAAGTACTGGCCTACAGCCGATCCAGCGAAGGAGTGGACCGACTGGATGATGCCGCTCCGGGTGAGGAACGTGGCGTAGATGACGAGGAGGAAGCTGAAGGTGACGAGGACCATGTTCCAGAGCTTCATCCCCTTCTTACCCTCCTGGATCACCATGGAGTGGAGGAACGCCGTGATGATGAGCCAGGGCATCAGGGAAGCGTTCTCGACGGGGTCCCACGCCCAGTAACCCCCCCACCCGAGGACGTGATACGACCACCATCCGCCTAGGGCGATTCCCAAGGATAGGAACAGCCAGGCGACAACTGCCCAGGTTCTAATGTGTTTGAGCCAATCCTCGTCCTTTGTGATGAGCCCCGCCATGGCGTACGCGAATGGGACCGCAATAAGGGCATATCCAACGAACAAAGTCGGGGGGTGTATCACCATCCCCGGGTCCATCAGCAGAGGGTTGAGCCCCTGCCCATCGGCCGGTGTGAAGCTCATCTTCTCGAAGGGGTTGGAGGCGAAGATCATGGTTAGCACGAAGAAGAGCTGTATGATGACGAGGATGGTCGCGACGTAGGGTTTAAACTTGTCAACCGATCTGGGCTTCCTCGCCACTATGAGAGCCGTGAGGGAAGTCAACCAGCCCCAGAGCAGAAGGGATCCCTCCTGCCCCGCCCAGAACGCAGAGACCAGATAGGCGAAGGGGAGACTCCTGTTGCTGTGGGTGGCCACGTAGAGGTTGTTGAAATCATGGGTGAGGAGGAGATAGAGCAGATAGAGGGAGGCAAGGGTGAACAACGCGAATGACGCCTGGACACCGCGGTCCCCGAATCTCTCCAGGTCCGATCGTTTCCTGTACAATCCTACGACGTAGAGAATCACCGTCAACTCCGTGACGATGGCGGCAATGACCAGGCTCACGAATCCAATCATGGTTCAACACATCGATGCAGCTGTCTAACTGTTCTTCCCGAGCTTCGCTCTGACCTCGGCTAGGCGCTCCTCGTACCTTTCCCTCAGCCGATTATATGCCCCTTCGGAGAGCAGCCCTTCTTCATGATCCGATGCGATCTTCTCAAGCACGGATCCAATCGCTAACTCCTCAGCCATGAGGCCCTCCCGCTCGTCGTCCACCGGGGGACTCTGCAACTCAGCTTCGATTTCTTTGAGGTTATCGCGGTACTTTGACTTCAGACTACGATACGCCTCATCGGATATCTCGCCCTTCCGGTGATCTTCCTCGATTTTTTTCAGGACGGACCTCAACGCGTTCCGTTCCACCTCCAGATCCTCGATTGAGCGTTCGCCCGCCGACGGGGGTTCCTCCCTCTCAGATCGGGGAGTTTCCAAAGCCTCGCTCAATGGTGCCACCGACTGTTGCTTGGGCTCCTCTGAGCCACCGTCTTTCTTCAAGACGAAAAAATACACCAAGAGTGCAATGGGGGCCACAAGGAGCCCTCCAGCCCATATCAGGGGGTTTCTCAGGAGGACGTCGGTCCAGCTGACCAGCCCATTGAACTGCACGCTGACAGTCTCACCAGCCGTGAGATCGATGCCCCGGTAGATGAGGTAGTCTGTCCCACCCAGGTTTCTCTCGCTATCAAATGTGAGCCCGACGGGGCTCTCAAGCGTGACACCCGGCATTTTCGCGATGAGGAATAGAAAGGAGGGGGTATCGTACTCCATCCTCGCGGCGAGGACCTGTTTGGAGGACTTGGCTTTGATCTTGTACTCCACTTTTGTCTCAAATGTGCCAGCGGGAAAGATTGGGTCCATGGGATCGATGAGGATACCCTCCTCCGTGGTCTGGACGCAGCAGTCCATAACATCGCTGTCAATCTCTTCTGCCGCAGGGGGGAGCCAAATCTTGAGCCAGCTGTTGTTGAAAATCTGATCCCCCAGATTACGGAAAGTTATGCCCTCCCAAACGCTGAGATAATCGCCCTCCATCTCGACGACCACGTGGTGCATATTCGCCTCAATGCGCTCATCGCTAGTTGTGGTCTCGAGGAGATGCAGTTCGACGCTGGCGGTGGTGCTGTTGACGAATTCGATGATCTCAGAGTAGGGCACACCCTCGTAGTCGAAGACAAGCACGAAGGGATCCCCCATGTTTAAACCCTCGAATTTTCCCGAACCAGACGAATCGGTTTCAGCATGGCCCACGGCATAGCCGATCTTGTTAACAAGATTCACATGGACTCCCTCGACTCCCCGTCCATCGAGGCCGAGGACCACGAACTCTAGGCCACCTGAGAGATCGAAATCAACTGTGTAGGTGTCGTTCACCGAGACGAAGGCTTCGAGATGCGATATTCCCCCGTACTGGAACTCGAGCAGGAACGAGTTACCGAACAGGTCATCGAAGACCTCGAACCGCCCCTCGGAGTCGGTGGTGGCGTTGAAGATCGGGATATAGGTCTCGCCCATCGCCATGTTGATTATGATCTCCAGCTCCTCCACGGGGAGACCACCCGAAGAGATGGACCCAACGATCAAAGCCTGATCGCCTTCCTGTGCTGAGGCTGGAGCGACCAAGATCGATACCATCAGAGAGAGCAGGAGAGTGATGCGAATCGACCCTGAAACTTTTCGTGCCATGATCCCAATCAACCTGAGCGGATGCAATGTATCCAGATTCCAGTGACAAACCCACTTATAGACTTTTATATTTTCTCATGATATAAAATGCAAAACAACATTCAAAAACAAGGTTAATAAAGGTAACATTTGGACAATATGACCGAATACATTAAGGATTCTAAGAGAAAAGATGCCACCAAGGCATCATCTTTTACAGATTGTATCTGATTTACAAAACGACATATATACATGTTGGACCAGTACAAGAGGAGTGGAATTGACTATCAAATTTGACAAACTCGACCTCAAAATCTTGTACGAGTTACAGAAAGACGGGAGAACATCGATCACCGAGATAGCAGAGAAAGTGGGGTCTTCGCGGCCTACCGTCACAAGCAGGGTGAAACAGCTTCTTGAAGGCCGTTCAGTCATCATAGAGGCTGGGCTGAACCTCGCGGTAGCGGGTTACAAGATGGCCTGCGTGGGGCTAGAAGTGAGGAACGAGGAGACGAGAAGGAACGTTGAGCAAATGCTTAAGAGCTGCCCAAGGGTGCTCAACATCTTCAGAACCCCGGAGAAGGCGAACATACACATCGCGGTCTGGGGCGAGGAGGATAAGACCATCAACTCCACCATCGAGTCGTTCAGAGACCTCCACGACGTGGACATCGTGTACACCCACTACCTGGGCACGCCGATCCACGGGGATATCGGGATAAAAGTCGCCCCCGCCCATTCAGAGGAGACCCCCTGTGGGAAACTATGCTCTGAGTGCCACCGGTACGAGAAAAAATGGTGTCTCGGATGCCTGATTTCCGTCGACTATATCAACCCCATCGTCGAGTGAGGGATCGCGCCAAGATAATGAATCGTTGCGAGGGGCTCCGGGCTGCTTCGCAATACGGAAAAATGTTCAGACGATCATACTCCGTTTCCCTAGTCCTAATCCGTTAAATATTAGGCCGCAAAGGTATATCTTCGATATGATTTCGCTATCTGATCTCTGGACTCCCTTAATTGGGGAGCTCGGCATAGGTGGTGTGGGCGGTTTCCTTGTAGGCTTCGCGGTCAAGAAAGCTGCGAAGCTCATCGCCGTCATCATAGGGCTATTCTTCCTAAGTCTGCAGTATCTTGCTTACGAGAACATCATAACCATCGACTACGGGGCGCTCCAGGTTTTCGCCAATGAACTTTTGGGCCAAACAGCGGGAGCCCAGACCTGGTTGACAGACTTTATCGTTCACGCCCCATTCGGAGCGGCGTTCGTCGGGGGATTATACCTCGGCCTCAGGAAAGGCTGACGGGACAAACACCACGCACAACAAGGTCTCGAAGAAAAGAGAAACCTCTTCCAGGACTTCTGTTTTATACTGCTGTTCAGCTTTCTCGAAGTCGAAATTCGTCTGGGAGGAGACAACAGCAAGGATGCACCCACCGGGGGAGAGGTGGGGTGGAGCCTCGCTCAGAAACCTCATGAGCAGCTCCCCACCTGTTCCACCCCCGGCCCAGGAGAGTTCGTCGATGGCGCCCTCGCTGGGCAGATAAGGCGGGTTGAACAGAATCCAGTTGAACCTGGAATCCCCGAGATTCTGGAAAAGATCGCTCTCCAAGAACCCGACCTCGTCCGAGACCCCCGCCTCGAGGGCGTTATTCCGGGCCATCCCGACGGCCTTGGGATCGATGTCCACCCCCACAACCCTCCTCACCCGAGGCAAGCGGGAGAGCTCGATAGCGATGTATCCGCTCCCCGTGCCCATCTCGAGAACATCGCCCTCAACCAATCTCTCGGCGTGCCTCAGCAGGAGGAGGGTGTCCTCGGCCGGCTTGTAGACCTCCGCCATCGAGCCCATATAACCCGCATCCCCGTAAAAGGGTAGCCTAGCCCGCCCACTCAGCTTTTAAGAACCCGCCAAGACCAGAAACCTGTATGATCGTCACAGTTCTCGGCTCAGGCTCCAACGGGGGCGTCCCCCAGTGGGACTGCTGCTGCGACAACTGCACCCGGGCGCGCACGACCTCGGGGCAAAGCAGGACGCGCTCATCGGTCGCTGTCTCCATCGACGGGGGGCAGCAGGTTCTCTTTGACGCCACCCCAGACCTCAAGTTCCAGCTTGAGAAGACCGGACTCACCCCCAGGCCGGAGGAGGCCGAGCACGGACGCCAGAGCAGGATAGAGGCCATCTTCCTGACCCACGGGCATGGGGATCACACCGTCGGCGTCGCTGAGTTCTCGACGGGAAAGAGCTTCTCCATCCCCGTCTACGCTCCTCCCGACCTTATCAGGTTCATGTTCGGGTCCCAGGGAAGGTGCAGTTTCTTCGGGGACATAGGGAGGCTGGCTAGGAACTACGTTAAGCCCATCGAGCTCGAGGAGGAGAAGACCGTGGAGCCGCTGCCCGAACTGAAGGTCTCGGGGTTCCAGATCGAGCACACCGACAGGCTCGACGACGGATCACACTTCCCCAGCAGCACCTACGGCTACGAGATCGAATCCGACGGGGCGAGGTTCATTTACACCCCCGACATCGGGCGGCTCTCAGACGAGGTCCTGACGCGGGTGAAAGGAGCCGACCTCTTCATGCTAGACGCCACCTTCTGGTGGGACGACGAGCTGGCCAGGGTCAGCGGATTGGCGAAGACCTCGTACGACCTGGGCCACGTCCCCGTGGAGGAGAGCGTCGAGATCCTCCAGGGGAGGGGCATCGGGAGGGTCGTCTACACTCATCTCAACCACACGAATCCGTTGCTGGATCCTGGGCACCAGGCTGCATCAATCCTCGAAGAAAGGGGGTTCGAGGCAGCCTTCGACGGGATGCGGATCGAGATCTAGCGGTCATCAAGCCTTCACGAGATAGAGCCGGGTGTCCTCGGCGTTCGCTCCGCGTGCAAGTTTTCGTATCAGTAGGCGGCCAAGCCGCTCAACTTTTTAGTCGTTCGACTCATAGGTCCGTCGAGATGGCCCTCGACGAGAACATAAGAAGACTCCTAGCGGAGACGGAGATAACCCTCCATCCGGATTCCTTCATGATCGTGAGCATCGACAGGAGCGAGGATGACAAAGCGAGGGGCATAATCGCCGATCTCGATCCCTTCTCCTCCCTGACGTTCGATGTCGCCGAGGTCTCCCTGGTTGTCAAGGCGGAGGATTGGGCGGTGCTCAGGAAAAGGTTCGAGGAGTACCGGGAGGATGGGCCCTACCGCCTCATCACGTTCGACATCGTCCTGGATCTATCCATCGTCGGTTTCATGGCGGTGGTTTCCCGGAGGCTGGCGAACGAGGGAGTCAGCATATACGCGCTCTCGACATTCCTCAGGGACCATATTCTGGTCAAGGAAGGCGACTGTGCGAAGACTGTGGAAGCCCTCCGAAGCCTCATAGCGGAAACCCGGCAGTGAGCCCCTGGAAGACTCTCAGATTATAGGCAGATAGACTCGGAGGATCATATACACGACATATGCCAAGACTGTGACAAAGGCGGCTCGCCGGGGAGTAGCCTCGTAGTTGACCGAGACAGCGACCGCTGTCAGCATTATTGTGAGGACCCCGAACAGGTTGAATACTGTGAACGCCTGGTTCACGAGTCTACCGAGCAGGCCCGAGGAGGCCGCCTGGGTCGCCGTCAGGGACGCAATGTCGGCTACGCTGATCGTGTAGGCGTCGATGACCCTTAGGAGCTGCTGGATGATCAGAGGCGCCGATGCGAAGCCGGTCATCGCGAGCATCCTCTTGGAGCTCCCCTTCCCCACCCATATGTTCGCCGCTAACAGTATCAGGACGCTGGGTACGAGCCATCTGGTCACTGCGCCTAGAATGCCACCGACCGCGATGAAGGGCGTGAGGCGGCTGCGGATCTCCCCGGGATCGAGCCCACTAGAGTCCTGAGCCCCCGGGCTGAACATGGGACCGCCTCCATGGAATCCACCAGGGCTCGATCCTATGCCCGGGAGTTGCAGCTCTGTCTTCGTGAAGTAGGTCATCCCAGCCCATCCTGAAAGGACAGCGATGACAAGGATTATGGCGATGCCCCTTTTGAGGTCAATCTCCTCGATGTCCGAGAAGACATCCCTCGGCGATGTGGCCAAACCCATGATCTTTCCCAAGAATCCGCGTTTGTTCTCACTCATATCTCAACGCCTCCACCGGGTGCAGACCCGATGCCCTCCATGCGGGGTAGAGCCCGGAGATCACGCTGGTCGCGACGGCGAAGCCGACGACGAAGACCATGAGGCCCAAGCTGGGGTCGGGGGGCAGATTGATGTAGCCCCCTACCACCTGTGCCAAGAAGACGCCGAAGAGGGCTCCGGTGATGCCGCCGACGAGGCCTGTGACTATGGCCTCGGAGATGAACATGAAGAGGACGTCCCTGCTCTTGGCGCCTATCGCCTTGAGGACACCGATCTCCCGGGTCCGCTCCATCACCGACACCGTCATGGTATTGATGATACCTACGCCGGCTACGATGAGGGAGATCGCCGCGATGCCCCCGAGGACCGCCTCGATGGTGCCCAGCACGTCCCCGACGAGGTCCTGGGCCGATTCGAAGCTAATGACTGTGACCGCTTCGCCCAGCTTGTCCTCGATCCTCTCCACGACATCGCTGACCAGCTCGATGGTCTCGGCCTGGACCATGAAGTAGTCGAACTCGCCCCCGATCTCCCAGAATTGCTGCGCGGTCCTCAAGGGTATCCCGATGGAGTTGTCGAGGTCGGCCCCGAAGCTTCCCCCGGTCCTCCCGTAGACGCCGACGACCCTGAGGGAGAGCTCTTTCTCCACGCCGTTCACCTTCGCTTTGACCTTTAATCTGTCCCCGACCCCGACGATGGGCTCGTCCTCGTCGAGGGGCTGAGCGATGTTGGCCCCGATCACGACGGCCGATGTGTCCGTCCTGAGCAGCTGTCTGCCGTCATCGACCTCGCTGTTCTTGTTGATCTCGAAGTACTCGTTGGTGACGCCGAACATCTCCACCATGAAAGGCCGCCCCCTCACGGTGAAGCTGACAATCTTGTTCGCGATAATGGGAGTCGCGACTTTGACGTCCTCGACCTTGGAGATGATCTCGAGGTCCCTCCAATTCAACGTGGAACCCACGATGCCCCTGCCCTGCTGTATCTGGCCGGGGATCACCATGATGTTCTGGGGGCCGAAGACCTCCAGCTGCGAGTTGATGTCGTTGCTGAGCCCCTGGGTGATGGAGACGAGACCCGTCACCGCAGTGCATCCGATGAGGATGCCAATGAGGTTGAGGGCGAACCTGAACTTCCTCTCCTTCAGGCTATCGAGCGACATCACCGCGATATCCCAGATTCTCAAAGGCTATCCCCTATGGTCCCAGTCCCAAGAGTCTGCGGAGCCAGACCCAGAAACCCCCGGTGGAGCTGGATTGCATGTCGGACTGCGATGAGGGTTCCTCCACGTCCACGGTGAGCCTCAGGGTCTCGACGTGCTCCTGGTTCAGGTCGTCCTGATATGTGATCTTCAGTGTCAAGGTGTGCTCCCCCACATCGGTACCGTCCGCCACCCTGAACCAGACCTCGAAGGGGATGGGGCTGTCGGGGTCCACCGCCCCGATGTACTCATCGCTCTCAGCGGTGCGCTCGAAGACAGAGTCCTCGACGACCTCGATGTTCACGAACTGGACGCTCTCGGTGCCCACCAAGAGCATGTCCGCCTCGAGCTCCTTGGACTCCCCGACGCCGACCGAAACGGTGCCGGCGTTTATGAGTGTGAATTCCACTATCCCCCTGACGCTCAGCGTCACGGTCTCCCTGAGACTCCTAGGCACCCCATCGGCGTCCAGGTAGGTGATGCTGGCGATACCGGGGTACTGCCCCGCCCGTACGTTGCCGCTCACCAGCAGATCGAACTTGGCCTCTGACCGCTCCCCGGCGTCCATTTCACCCAATGAGACAAGGGTGGGGCTCATCGTCGATATCCCTGTGAGGGGGTCGAGGGAGAGGGCCGCCTTCACGTCGTGGGCGTCGGAGCCCAGACACTCCAGCTCCACGACCAGCTCTAACTCGTCCCCGGGCCTCACGGGATCGATCGATGTGGCATAGCTGCGCATCACGACCGAGGTCTGGACGGGGACCTTCACCGACTCCACGCTGACACCTAGGGTCGAGGCCTCCATGTAACCCTGGCTGTCGGACCCCTGGTAGGAGGACGAGGTAGAAAGAGTGTAGACTCCCACGGGGGCGCTCCTAGAGACGGCGATGACGACGTCCATGGCGACGCCCTCGTCAGGGTCCAGCTCGTCGATGTTGATGCGGCCGCCCTCCAAGATTGCGATGTACGGCGATGCGGAGACCAGAGAGACCTCGACATCGCTGAGGCCCTCGTCGCCGATGTTGACGAGGTTGACGGTGACCGGATTCTCGGCTCCCGCGATCAATCGGGGGTCCCCGATGCTGACGCTCAGCAACGGGTTGGGGAGCGTTGAGCTGTTGACCGTGATCCCTACGACGAAACTCTCGAAATAGGTCTGACCCGCCGCGTCCTCGTAGACCACGGTCTCCGACAACGTGTAGACCCCTAGGGGCGTGTTCCTGGACACTCTCACGGTCGCGGGGTGCAGCACGCTCATGTTGGCGTCTAGACTGGTGTGGGTGAACCTTGCGCCTTGCAGCACCACGATGTAGGGAGAGGTCGATGTGACTGTCGAGTCGATCTCGTAGACTGTTGCATCCCCGAGATTCTCAAGCTTGACGTTCAATTGGTTATCGGCACCGGCGGTGAACACGGGGTTGTCGGCCTCCGCGCTCATCCTGTAGCTGAGCTTGGAGACGCTGTCGACCACGATCCCTATCTGGAGAGTCGTTGACTCCAGCATCTCGACCCCATACTGGACCTTCTGCATGTACGTGGCTTGGAGGGTGAGGCTGTACGCGCCAAGCGGCGTATCCTCGTCGACGTAAACCTGGGTGTAGAAGGTCTTCGAGGCGCCGTCGTTTATCTGGTTGTAGACCTGGTGGTAGCCATCCAGCAACGAGATCCCGGGCGTGGTCGCCGGGACAGAGAGGGAGATCTTGGCCTCGTAGATGCTCCACGAGCCCACGTTGGTCAGTGTGAACTTGATCTGGTTCTCCTCACCCGCGGTGAGGTAGACGTCGTCGGTGGATATTCGGAGGACCGGGAGATAGTCCGGTGCCTCTACCATCAGGATCTGGGAGGCCATCGCGATCGCGATGACCAGTATCAACATCGATGCTCTTTCACGTTTCAAGTTTCTCACCATAGCTGTTTCTCTCCAATGATTATTCCGTCCTGGAGCTGGACTAGGCGCTGCGCCATCTGGGCGACGTTGGGGTCGTGGGTGATGAGGATGAACGTCTTCCCCTGCTCCTTGTTGAAGGATAGGAGGAGCTCCATCACCTCGAAGCCCGTCTTCGAGTCTAGGTTCCCCGTGACCTCGTCGCAGAGCAGGACCGAGGGCTCGTTCACGAGGGCCCTAGCGATGGCGACCCTCTGCTGCTCCCCGCCGCTCAGCTCCGCGGGCTTGTGATCCATCCGCTCCTTGAGACCCACGAGCTCGAGGAGCTTCCCGGCCCGCTCCCGCCTCTCCCGGGAGGGGACCCCTGCAATGGCCATGGGGAGCTCGACGTTTTTCAGGGCGTCGAAGCGGGGGATCAGGTTGAAGAACTGGAACACGAAGCCTATCTCCTTGTTCCTGAGATCCGCGAGCTCGTTGTCATTCAGCGTGGAGAGGTCGGTGCCATGGACGATTATCTTTCCGGCCGAGGGCTTGTCGAGGGCCCCCAGCATGTTGAGGAGGGTCGACTTGCCGCTCCCGGATGGCCCCATTATGGCCATGAACTCCCCCTTAACCACCTTGAGGTCGATGCCCTTCAGCACCCTAAGGACGCTGCCACCCTGGGGGTACTCCTTCTCGAGCCCCACGGTCTCCATGACCACGGACATCAGCTCCCCTCCTCGATCTTCTGCCTTACACGCTCGATCATCTCGAGACGGGTCTCCATGATGGACTTGACCTCGTCGAGGCATTCTAGCATCGACTCCTTGTCCATGGACTCGTTGAGGAGGTCCATCTGTGCGGAGTAGAAGTCCATGTCGTCCTCGGAGAGCTTGCGGAAGATCTCTAGGACCCCGCTCCGTATGTTGGGGGGCATGAGTTTGAACATGGCTCTGAAGAACCTGTTTGTGAACTTGCTCCGGAGCTCGATCCTCTCGCTGAAGCTGTTGAGGAGGTCTTCCCCGCTGGGTGTCAGAGTGTAGAACTCGGTCTCATCCTTCATGGCGGTCTCTACGAATCCCCTGGACTCGAGGCTCCTCAGGGCGGGGTACAAGCTCCCCGTTCTGACTTCCCAGACGCCCTCGAACTCGTCCCTCAGGAACTTTAGCATCTCATAGCCATACTTTGGACCTTCATTCAACTGAAGCAACAGGAGGAACTGGAGGGGGCTCACCGCTCCCGAGGCTAAGGGACCTGCCCTCAACATAGTAGACTTCAACCTAGTAGACTTCTACCTAGGAATGGCTCCAAAATATAAGGATTCTGGACTAAGCCAAACAGCCGTCTCGACGCCTCGACGCATTTATCTTTGACCCTCGAGAATCTGTGGATGATAACAATGGTCTACTGCATGGAGTGCGGAAAGGAGCTCTCCGAGGACGCCAGATACTGCTCCAAATGCGGAGCCGCCGTCAAGGCCTCCGAGTGGGAGGAATTCCAGGTCTCCGCCGACGACCTCGTAGGACGGGTGAAAGAGCTCATCGCAGAGGGAAACGTGAGCCGACTCATCGTCAGAAACGAGAGAGGAGACACCCTCCTCGAGATCCCGGTCACGGTGGGGGTGATTGGCGCCCTGTTCGTCCCCTACCTCGCAGCCCTGGGGGCCATTGCGGCCCTAGCAACCCGCTGCACCATCGCCGTCGAGCGAAGACTGCCTGTATAAGGATCACAGGTCGAAGTTCACGACCCGGATCTCGTCTCCCTCTTTTATCCTCGCTTCTACGTGAATGTACTGTTCTATGCCGCTTCCCTCGATCTTTGCCCCGAGGAGGTTGTCCACCTGGAAGATGCCCGCGGGGTTGGTCATCTCGATGCTGATGGTTATGGGCTTGTCCTCCCCCTCCTCGATGGTGACATTCTCGATAGCAATGGCGGATGCGGAGTGGATGTCTATCCTCCCCTTCTCGTAGGGGATCCTGGCCCGCCCCTTCTCCATGTCGAGGGCGTCTGCGACCTTTACGATCCCCGCCTCCACTGTGAGTGGTTGATTTGGGGCGTGGTGGCTTATTATCGCGTGGAGGACCTCGGATGCGACGATGGTGGCCTCCTCCGTCGAGTAGCACAGGGGGAGGCACCTCTTGAGGACGCCGAGGGCGAGGGGCACGCTGTAGATCTCGTGGGCCTTCCTCGCAAAGGCCATTCCCAGGTCGTGCAGAATGGATGCGAGGACCACGACCACCTCGGAGTCCTCGGCCGTCATACCGTATTCCTTCACGATGCCGGGCTCCACGCCCCTCTCCACCATGATCCTGAGCATCTTCAAGGCCCCGTTGGCCACGATCTTGACATGGACAGGGCCGTGATCGTTGAGCCCCAGGCGGTCCACTGCGAGGACGTTGGAGCACCGCCAAAGCGTCTGGAGCTCCACGTCGCCGTCCACGAACTCGAGCAACTTCTCGAGCTTCTCGTTGCCCCTTGCGGGGATGCTGAGGATGTTAGACACGGTTCAACCCCCTTTGTGCTGAGGCTTTCCCGCATAAAAAGGGTCTCAGACCCCTTCCCCGGTTTCAACCGTCTCCCTTTTAACCATCAAGAGTTTGGTTGTCTCAGGAGATTTTCATGAGGATCGAGATCATCGGGATCGAAGGCTTACCAATTATCGAGGAGGGGGACGACCTAGCCGCCCTCATCTTGGAGGCTTTGAATTCCCAGGGGAATCCCCTCCGGAACGGGGATGTGGTGGTCCTGTCCCACGTCATCGTCTCAAGGGCGGAGGGGAGGACAGTGGATCTTAGCTCCGTCGAGCCTTCAGAAATTGCACTACGATACGCGGAGTTCACCGGTAAAGACCCTCGACTCGTGGAGGTTGTGTTAAGTGACTCGAGGGCGATAAGACGGATGGCGCCAGGGGTACTCATAACCGAGACGTGGCAGGGATTCGTATGCGCCAACTCTGGCGTCGACAAGTCCAACGTTCCGGGGGAGGAAGTGGTGGCGCTGCTCCCGGAGGATCCCGATGGATCAGCCCGAGCATTCCGCGACAGGGTGAGGGAACTAGCCGGTATCGAGGTTGCTGCGATCGTCTGCGACACCCACGGGAGGGGGCACAGGGATGGTGAGGTGAACGTGGCCGTGGGAGCCTCGGGCTTCAACGTCATCCGGGACAGACGCGGAGAGCACGACCTCTTCGGGTACGAGCTCAAAGTGAAGCGGACAGCGGTAGCCGATGAACTCGCAGCGGCCGCCGAATTGGCCATCGGACAAGCGGATGAAGGCATCCCAGCGGCTATCATCAGGGGCTACGCGTATGAGCCCTCCGAGTCCGCGTCCGCCTTAGAACTCGTTCGACCCAGGGGCATGGATCTCTTCATCTGATGACGGTTACCAAAACGTTCTTTTATCTGATGAAGTTTTACTCCTTTGCGAGTGGTTGACTTGGTTTACTGCACTAAATGCGGAGCAGAGAACGAGGACGACGCCGTGAACTGCAAGAGCTGCGAAGCGCCCCTGAGGGAGGAGATCAGGTCCAGGCACTACCGGCGGAGCAGGAGAAACGATGATCTCTGCTTCGGGTCCGGAGGGGGGAACTGGTTCGGGATCTTCATCGGGTTGATGATCATCCTCGCGGGAGCATCACAACTCCTCCAAGGAACCTTCTGGTGGGCGTCATGGGACAGACTGTGGCCGATACCCGTCATCTTACTCGGGCTGTTCATCGTCTACAACGCGCTCTCAAAGCGCTAGTTTCCACCCATTTTTTCATTACAGGGCTCATCACAGCCAGCGCAGAGCCTCTCGTGGCTCCAGCGGGAGAGCCGTATCCTCGTGTACATCCAGAACACGCTGAGGCTGATGCCCATAAGACCCAGGCCGCGCATGCTCGTGAGGACGAGATATACGAGGGCGAAGCCCGTCACGAAAAAGGCATTGAGGGCCGTCCGAAAGACGGGAGGGCTCCCGGGGATCAAAACGCTGTAGGCTAGACCTGCAGCTACGAAGGCTAGTCCAAGGAGTCCGGACTGAGGGGGGACGGATATACTTTGAATGGCCTGGGTCACTGTGATGATTATTGCTATAAGGGAGCCGGCGAGGAGGCCGAGGCAGCCGGCACAGATTCGTTTCTCACCGAGGCGTATCTCGTGGTTGCTGAATCCACTGCAGTCGGAGTGGTGACCATGGATGACTCTGATGCCGAGAACGTCCGTGTATCTTGAGGGGGGGAGGTCGCCGGATACTCGGATCTCGGGGGAACATCTACGGGGGAAGAGGGTGGCGACTGCCCCCAAAGCGCATAATGCGACGAAAATGATGAGGTGGACGGGATCTTGTTGTGTGACCGGTGACAGGCTGTTCTCTAGGGCTTTGAGGACTAGGATCATCCCAACTATTGATAAGACGAGTTCAGGAAGGGGCAGACCATCAAATCTCTCCCTCATATGAGGCCCCTGAGCTGCCGAAGTAGCTGCTGGCTCGCCATATAGCGGTAGGTCTTCCGCTTGAATCTGTTGGAGGAGATGACGCCGCGTATCTGCCGGGGCAGTTTACCGAAGAAGCTCCTGTAGCACAGGAAGAGCTCCTCCTGAACCTCCCGGGTCGACAACGTCTCGGTGGGCATCACGGCATGGATCATGTCGTAGTTGGCCCAGTTCCTGTCCTCTATCCAGCCCTTCGCATCGGCCTCCTCGTAGAGGGGGGTACCGGGGAAGGGCGTAAGGATCATGTGGATAGCGATGTCGGGGTCGAGGTCCTCGACGTATCGCCGGAGGCCTGCAATCGACTCGTGGGTGTCCTTGCGGTTCCCGATTATCAGTGTGGCCTGGGCGAAGATGTCGTTATCCTTGAGGATTTTGACGGCCTCATGAGCCTGCCCGGGATTGGTGCCCTTGCCGTAATTAGCGAGGGCCTCGGAGTCCCCGCTCTCGACTCCCAGTAGGACCCACTGGTTGCCGGACTTTCTCATCTCGGGGATAATCTCGCTGTTTCTTGCGACGTCGTCGACCCTTGCCTGAACGAACCAGTAGAGCTGATCCCCTAGGTTGCGCTGGGTGAGCTCGTCGAACATCTCCCTGGAACGGGGGCCGAAGGCGAAGTTGTCATCAGTGAGCCACACGAACTCTGCACCGAACCGCTCCCTTACGTACTCCATCTCCTGGGCGATGCGTTTACCGGACTTTGCCCTCCATCTGCGCCCCCAGAAGCGGCACTGGCTGCAGAACCTGCAGTCGTGGGTACAACCCCTGCTCCCTTCTATGATGACGTAGCGCATGTCCCCGGCCATCATTTTGAAGTGATATCGGTCGAGGTTCTGCTCAACGAGGTGATAGCCGGGCATGGGTAAAGAGTCGAGATCAGTGAGCAATGGTCTATCGGGGTTCGAGACAACTTTGTCCTTATGCCTGAACGTGAGCCCCAGGATGTCTGTGAACTTGCTGCTTTCATCGAGAGCGTCAACAACTTCCACGAGAGTCACCTCCCCTTCGCCCCGGGCGATCGCGTCGATAGCAGGATACTGATGTAGACTGGGCTCCGAGAGAGCGGTGAAGTGCTGACCACCGGTTATCGTGAAAACATCGGGAGCGACCTTCTTTGCGAGGTCGAGGGTCCTTATGACGGTGTATGCGTTACACGTGGATAAGCTGCTGACCGCGACGATGTGGGGGTCCTCCTTCTCGATGCGCTTCCCCACGTCGCCCCAGTCGAGGCGCTCGGCTTGGCAGTCAAGGATGGTGATCTCGTCAGTAGGGCGTTTTGCCTCGAGATATGCAGCGAGTTGGATAGCCGCGGTGGGGGGAGGGAGGTACTCGCCCATGACGAACCAGAAGTCTTTGGGGGGCTCGATGAACAGGACCTTCAAGAGGACCACTTGAAGACTAAGGTTCTATCGGTTCAAAAAGATTCTATTGGTTGAGGCCCCTATCAACAGCTTCGTTTATAGTCCGGGTAAATCTATGCGGAATTGCCGCCAGATTAACCTTCGATGTTTCAGTCGTTACTCCACTTCGTGCGGAAACTATTACGCGCACTTCCATCATTAACCGTTCTTCCCAAATGAACAATCCGTTTTAAAAGAGGGACGGGAGAACAGCGAGGAGAGCAATTAAACCCAATACGACGCAGAGCTTCCAAAACCGCGTTCTCTGAGCCAGCTTGATGAGGAGATCGATCGACACTAGAGCCGATATGAACGACGCCGATAAAGCCACAAGGATGCCACTATCAATAGGTGGGATCCCCTCGACCATCGCTAGTCCCGCAGCGGCAGCGAACACGGCAGGGATGCTCATGAGGAAGGAGAGCCGGAAGGCCTCCTTGCCCTGGAACCCTTTGATTAGGAGGGCCGTGGTCGTCACCCCGGAGCGAGACAGTCCGGGGATAACTGCCAGCCCTTGAACGACGCCCAGGATGAGACCGTCTTTTAGTCCAAGGCCGTTTGGTGGAGGCATATCGCGACTCTCCCTACCTTTCTGCATCAGCCCGGTGGCAAGGAGCGCCACACCAGTCAGCGCCAGCAGCGCCTCCCCGTAAAGGCTGGCCAGCTCCACGAACGCGAAAAGAGGATAACCAACAACACCCGTCACGAAAGTCGCTGAAGCCAAGAACTGGAAGAGCCTTCGGTCATCCTCAGACCCCCGTATGATGATTCTAGCGACTTCCCTCCGGAAATATACCAGCGCGGCGAGCCCTGTGCCGACGTGCAGATAAACCGAGAAGGATAATGCGTAGCTTGGCTCGAGCCCCAGCAGGGTGATCGCCAGGAGGACGAGGTTTCC
>JADHWM010000043.1 GCA_016783485.1 Candidatus Bathyarchaeota archaeon | reverse complement strand
TCCTGTGAGGCATGGGTTCTTCTCTGTTGACGGCGATCATGTGAGTTTTGAGTTTGGTCTACTCGTGTGTGGGGGAAGCGGCTGGTTGAAAAGCATCTCATCGGCCCTAAAACCTATAATTATTGAAAGGGCCTGCGCGGACCCGGCTCTCAGCATGCTTCCTTCATCTTTCTGTAGGTGTTGTAATCGATGTACTCCTTGAGGGGGCTCTCGATCTGCTCCTCCAGCGTGACCCGCCTCACCCTCTTCTCCACAATCTTCTCGGTCGCCGTGAAGACGTAGGCGTCGCTCCCTGCCCCCGAGCCGTAGCTAACCATGAGGATCCTCTCCCCCGGCTCCGCCACGTCGAGGACGGCGGCGAGCCCCGTCAGGCTCGACCCGGAGTAGAGGTTGCCTATCCGGGTCACCACGAGTCCCGTCTCGATCTGCTCTCTCTCGAAGCCCATCTCGGTCGCAGCCCTGAGGGGAAAAACCCCGTTGGGGGAGTGGAGGACGACGTGGGCGAAGTCGCCGGGCGTCATCCCGCTCTCCTCCAGTATCCTGCACATCGAGTTCTGGACGTGCTTATAGTAGGCGGGCTTCCCGGTAAAGCGCCCCCCGTGCCTCGGGTACCTCTGGCCCTCACGCCTGTAAAAGTCGGGCGTGTCCGAGGTGTAGGAGACGTAGTGGTCCAGGGTGGCGATGACGTCCCTCTTTCCGATGATGAACGCCGAGCCCCCCGCGCCCACGGTGCTGTCCAGGGCGTCCCCGGGGGCCGCCTGGGAGTTGTCGGCCCCGATAACCATGACGTACTCTCCCCCGAACCTGGAGTAGTCGACTAGGGCCGCGGCGTCGATGAAGAGGTCCGAGGCGGCCTTGCATGCGAACTGTGTGTCGACCCCCCCGGCGTAGAACCCGCCGTCGTGGCCCCTCCCGAGCTCCAGGGCCTGGATCACCGTGGCCATTATGGGCTTCACGGCGTAGGCCGGGGACTCTGTGCCCACGAAGCATTTCTTGATGAGGCGGTTGCTGAGGGCAGAGTGGATCAGGGCCCTCTTCCCCGCCTCGACGGCGAAGGTCACTGTGTCCTCGTCCATGAATGGCACCGTCCTCTCCTTTACCCCGAGGACCCCGGAGTCACCGTTTCTGATCCTGAACTTAGGGAGGTAAGCCCCGTACCCCACGATGCCGGGGGGCCCGACCTCGTCCGAGGGCTCGAGCTCCACGTACTTCTGGTAGGGGTAGTAACCATCTTCGAGGCTGAAGTTGAGGCTAGAGTAGTAGACGAGACCGCTGTCCCCGTCCGCATAGTTCCTCCTGAACCGGGGTACGACGCCCGTGCCGATGAGCCCTTGGATTTCCCCTCCGTCCTCGCAGGGGATGCGGTCGGTTATCCTGCCAGGGACCCTGAAGCCTTCCTCGGGGAAGTTGACAACTCCGGTGAGGAAGGGGCTGAGGTGCTTGAACTTGTTGGTGGGGGCAGCGACCATGGTGCCGCTGAAGAGCTCGCCTCGCCTGTAAAAGTAGTCCTCGGGGAACATGGTGCTGGCCCGCCCCTCCAGGTCGCAGAAGGACTTGGGGGGGAAGTAGACCCTGCCGCAGTCGGCGCACCTCATCGCGCTGATCCGGTAGTCCACGAGGGCGTTCCTCCTCGCGATGGGCTCGCTCATCAGACATCCCTCCTGAGAATGTGCACCGTGGCGATGCCCCCAGTCCCCCCTATGTTATGGCAGAGAGCGGTATCCAGTGGGGCGTCCACCTGGTTGCTTCCCGCCTCCCCTCGGAGCTGCTTGAAGCACTCGTAAGCTTGCCGAACCCCGGTGGCCCCCACGGGGTGGCCGTCCGCCTTGAGGCCGCCCCCCGGATTGACGATGAGTTCCCCGCCTCCGTTCACGTATGGTATGTGCTTGGAGCCCTTGAAGGACTCGTAGCTCTCGTGGACGCCCTTCCACGCTTCACCTTTCTCGTAGAATCCTGCGTCCTCGAGGAAGATGGCCTCCTCGATGGTGAAGCAGTCGTGAACCTCCGCCAGAGGTATGTCCCCGATGCCGAGGCCGGCCTGGGCGAGGGCAGCGGTCATCGTGAGCTTCGTGGTCTTGATGGACGTGAGGCTCTCCCGGGTGTAGAGGGAAACGTCGTCGCTGGCCTGCTGGCTCGCCACGACGTAGACGGGGGTGTCCGTGAGCTTCTCCGCCGTCTCGGGGCTGGTGACTATCAGGGCTGAGGCTCCGTCCGAGATGGGGGAGCAGTGGAGGAGGCGGATGGGGTCCGCGACCATGGTGGAGCCCATCACGTCCTCGACGCTGAACTCCCTGCGGAAGTGTGCGTACTCGTTCCCCATGGCGTGGCGATGGTTCTTGCTGGAGATCATAGCGAGGGCCTCCGGGCACCTCGGATCACCCGACCCGTACTCGTAGATGTACCTGGACATCATAGTGGCATAGAGGCCCGGGAAGGTGAACCCGGCGTCGAACTCCTTGGGGTCCGCAGCGAACATCAGGTCGTCGCTCATCTTGTCGGACCTGTCAGTCATCTTCTCGAAGCCCCCCACCAGAACGGTGTCGTAGACCCCGGACTGCACCGCGATGCACGCGTTGAATAGAGCGGCCCCGCCCGAGGCGCAGGCGGCCTCGGTCATGGAGATGGGGATGTTGAGCCCAAGCTCCCTGGACATGTAGCCGGGGATGAGTCCCAGCTTGTTGGTGGTCTGGTAGAGGAAGCTCCCGAAGAAGCATGCCTGGATGTCCCGGCGGCTCATTCCGTTGTCCACTGACTCGATGCACCTGAGCCCTGCCTCGAAGAGGAGCTTCTCGGGGTTCTGGTACCACAGCTCGCCGAACTTGGTCCTGCCTGCGCCGACGATGGCAGCGATAGCCTTGGGGTGCCCGTGGGGAGACAAATTAGAGACGATTAATACGACAATTGCCTATAACCTTTTCGTCTAATGTCGATAGTTAAAGCTCCATGATCATCGCTCGGAGTTGAAATAAAAGAAAGAAAATAAGGGGGTTCCCAGTTATTTCTCGAGGCCCGACATCTGCCGGACCTTCTTCCCGACCTTTTCGATCTCGAGGTTCTTGCACTCATCGTAGAGGCGTCGGAACTCCTTGGAGCCTGCGTTGTAATCGTCGACCCATCCCTTCGCAAAGTCCCCGTTCTGGATCGCCTTGAGGGCCACTCGCATGTTATCCTCGACGCGGTCGTCGATGATCATGGGCCCTACGGTCATCCCGCCGAACTTGGCTGTGTCCGAGACAGCGGCGTACATACCGCTGATCCCCGACTTGTAGATGAGATCTACTATGAGCTTCAGCTCGTTGAGCACCTCGAAGTAGGCGAGTTCGGGCGGGTACCCTGCCTCGGTGAGGACCTTGAAGCCCCTGCGGATGAGCCAATCGGTTCCCCCGCAGAGGACCGCCTGCTCCCCGAAGAGGTCGCTCTCGGTCTCGTCCTTGAAGGTGGTCTCGATGACCCCGGCCCGACCAGAGCCCAGAGCCTTCGCGATGGCCAGAGCCTTATCCTTGGCCTGGCCCGTGGCGTCCTGGGCCACGGCGATCAGCGCCGGGACCCCAAAGCCCTGCTCGTACTGGCGCCGCATCTCGGGTCCGGGGGCCTTGGGGGCGACCATGATCACGTCGACCCCCTCCGGGGGCTTGATCTGCCCGAAGTGGATGTTGAACCCGTGGGCGAACTGCAGCGCCTTCCCCGGCTTCATCGCCAGGGCGATCTCCTCGGCCCAGACGGTGGGCTGGGCCATGTCCGGCACCAGCATCAGGATGATGTCCGCGTCCTCGGCGGCGTCGATGACCCGTTTCACGGTCATTCCGTCCGCCTCCGCCCTCTCCCAAGACTTCCCGGGCCTGAGGCCGACGACGACGTCGACCCCCGACTCCTTCATGTTGAGGGCCTGGGCCCGTCCCTGGCTGCCGTATCCTATGACGGCGACCTTCTTCCCTTCCAGGATCTTATCGTCTATGTCCTTGTCGTGGTATACATCAACCATTCTATTCACCTTTACAACTTCAGATATCCCTTCTCGAGGGCGGTGACTCCCGTCCTGGAGAGTTCCTCTATCCCTATCGGCCTCGTCTTGGATATGAACTCGTCGATGGTTTTGGGCTCCCCGGTGATCTCGGCGATGATGGATTCGGGGTCGATGTGGAGTATCAGCCCGTGGTAGGCGTTCACGTGCTTGAGGGTCTCCTCCCGGGCCATGGGGTCCACGGTGTCCAGCTTGATGAGGACCATCTCCCGCATGATGCTCCGCATCGGGTCCAGCCGCTTCACCTTGATCACGTCCACCATCTTCTCGAGTTGGAGGACGATCTGGTTCAGCTCCCGGCTGTCAGCGTAGACGGAGACGGTCATCCTGGCCACCTGAGGGTCCTCGACGGCCCCCACCGAGATGCTCTCGATGTTGAAGCCGCGGCGCCGGAACATGTTGGAGACTTTGAAGAGGACCCCGGCCTTGTTCTCCACGAGGAACGCTATGGTGTTGAGAGGCAGCATCTCTAAGCCTCCACCAGTATGTCCCTGAGCCCCTTCCCCGGGGGCACCATGGGGAAAACGTTCTCCTCGGGGTCGATGGGCACATCGATCACAGTTGTCAGGTTGTCGTCTATGGCGGTCTGGACCGCCTTCTCGAACTCCCCGATGGTCTCCGGGCGCACCCCCACGGCTCCGTAGGCATCCGCGAGTTTCACGAAGTCGGGGTACTCCCCCAGCTTGACGGCCATGTAGCGGCGCCCGTAGAAGAGCCTCTGCCACTGGGCCACCATGCCAAGCATCCTGTTGTTTAGGACCACCACGATGACGGGGAGGTCCTCCTCGACGGCGGTCGCGAGGCTGTTCTCGGTCATCCCGAAGCTCCCGTCCCCCGCGATGTCCACGACGGGCACGTCGGGCCTCGCGGCCTTGGCGCCGATCGCGGCGGGGAAGCCCCAGCCCATGGTGCCTAGGCCGCCGGAGGTGAAGAAGGTCCGGGGGGCGTAGGCGTCGAAGTAGAGGGCGGCCCACATCTGGCACTGGCCCACCTCGGTGGTGACGAGGGCGTCCCTGGGGAGCGCCTTCCTCAGGGCCCTCATGACGGCGGGGGCCCTTATGTGGGGGTTGTCGGAGAGCTCGTGGGGAGAGTACTGATCCTTGAACATCTTCATCTTCTTGACCCAGTCCCCATTGGCCCGGGGCTCGTAGCTCAGCTTCCCCAGGCGCTCGATGATGCCTTGGAGGGCGAGCTTGGCGTCCCCGATGACCCGGGTCACCGTCTCGACGTTCTTGTCCACCTCGCTCCTGTCGATATCGATGTGGATGACCTTGGCGCCCCTGCTGAAGTCCTCGAGGCGGGCCGTGGTCCTGTCCGAGAACCGGGCCCCAACCACCAAGAGGACGTCCGCGTCGGACACCAGCATGTTGGCCTCGCCGGTGCCGTGCATCCCGCAGAGCCCCGCGAAGAGGGGGTGGTCGCTGGGGACCGATCCCTTCCCCATGAGGCTGGTGACCACGGGGGCCATGAGCATGTCAGCGATCTTGATGACCTCGGGCGAGGCGTTGGAGGAGATGACCCCTCCCCCCGCCATGATGACGGGCCTCCGGGCCTTGGAGAGGAGCGTCGCCGCCCAGTCCATCTCCCGGGTGTCCGGGGTCATGTTCACGTTGTAGCCCCTGAAGCTCACCTCGTCGGGGAACTCGATGTCCTCGACGTTGATCTGGCAGTCCTTAGGTAGGTCCACCAGGACGGCTCCCTGCCTCCCAGTGAAAGCGATGTGGAACGCCGATTTGATGGCCGGCGGAATCTCCGAAGGGCTCCTCACCTGGATGTTGTACTTAGTGGCGGAGGCGGTGATACCGATGATGTCCACCTCCTGGAAGGCGTCGGTCCCCACCACGCTCAGGGGCACCTGGCCGGTGAAAGCGACCACGGGGGCGGAGTCGATGTTCGCCGTGGCGATCCCCGTGACGAGGTTCGTCGCCCCGGGCCCCGAGGTCGCGAGGCATACCCCGACCTTCCCCAGGGCCCTGGCGTAACCGTCGGCCATGTGGGCCGCGCCCTGCTCGTGGCGGGCCATCACGAACCTGAGGTCGCTCCCCCAGAGCTCGTCGCAGATTGGGAGCAGCGCGCCCCCGGTGACGCCGAACATTATGTCGACGTTCTCACGTTTGAGGCCCTCAACGAAAGCCTTTGATCCAGACATTTCAACCATTGTGATTCCTCCTGACGGCGACCCTAGAAAGGCCTGGCGTCCCCGTCTCGTTCTCTACAAGTTTCACGCAGGGCGCCCGAAGCCGTTCTGCGCAGGTTCTCAGTGGTTTAGCCTTGCGGCTAAATAAAACAATACCCCATTTACTTTTCCCCCAGTGCTGGGGGATGAACAAAGCGATTCCCCATTTCAATTTCTCCGATAGGTTAGTGGATAGGGGAGATGGGTACTGGGAATAAAAAGCTTACTGCGCCTCCCCGCAGACACTAGCCGAGCCTGTAGACGATGTCCCCCTGCCGGACCCTGTCGTCCACCTTCATCCCGATGTCGTCCCCGGAGCTGGCCTCCTCGATGTCCTTCCCTTCGATCTGCATCGAGGCGACCGTCATCTCGTAGTTGGTGGTCATCCCCTTGATCGCGATGCGATCCCCCACTTTGAGGGGGCCGGAGAGGTCCACCACGGCGACGCCGATACGGGTGAAGTAGTGGGAGACCTCCCCCACCTTCTCCAAACTTTTCGACATGATTAAACCTTACAGGGAAACCCCTAAAAGACTTTCCAAGGCCCGATCGCATCTCAAGACTTAAGCATAACCAGCATTATGTTAAGCACCGTTCAAAATGAGTAATTTCACGCATCTGGAATGTTCAAAGTGCGGCCACAAGCACGACGCAGACAAGGTTCAGACGGTCTGCACCGAGTGCGGTAAGCCCCTCTTCGCGAGATACGACCTCGAGGCCATCAAAGACGCTGTCTCCCCCAAGGATTTCGTGGGGAGGGAGGCGTCGATGTGGAGGTACTGGGAGCTCCTCCCGGTGAAGGACGAGGCCAACAAGGTAAGCCTCGGCGAGGGCTGGACCCCCCTCATCCACGTGGAGAGACTGGGAAAGTCCATCGGGCTCCCGGACCTCTGGATCAAAGACGAGGGGATCATCCCCACGGGCACCTTCAAGGCCCGGGGCCTAGCGATGGCGGTCTCCAAGGCCAAGGAGCTGGGCATCGAGAAGCTCGCCCTCCCCTCCGCGGGGAACGCCGCCGGCTCGATGACAGCCTACGGGGCCAGGGCGGGGATGGAGAGCTACGTCTTCATGCCCATGGACGCTCCCGACGTCAACAAGATCGAGTGCCAGATCGTGGGGGCCAAAGTATTCCTGGTGAACGGCCTCATCACCGACGCCGGTAAGATGGTGGCCGACGGGGTCCCCGAGATGGGGTGGTTCCCCCTCTCCACGCTGAAGGAGCCCTACAGGGTCGAGGGGAAGAAGACCATGGGCATCGAGGTGGCCGAGCAGTTCGACTGGAGCCTCCCCGACGTCATCGTCTACCCCACGGGCGGGGGCACAGGCATCATCGGCATGTGGAAGGTCTTCGACGAGCTCGAGGAGCTGGGCTGGATCGGGAGCGAGCGCCCCCGGATGGTCTCAGTGCAGGCCTCCGGCTGCGCCCCCATACCCAAGGCCTACGCCGAGGGGAAGGAGGAGTCGGAGTTCTGGCAGGGAGCCGAGACCCTGGCAGCCGGTCTCCGGGTCCCCCACGCCCTGGGGGACTTCCTGGTCCTCAACGCCGCGAGGGAGAGCGGAGGCTCAGCCTTGTCGGTGACCGACGAGGAGATCATGGACTGCGTGGGACAGATCGCCAGGGAGGAGGGGCTCTTCATCTGCCCCGAGGGTGCGGCTACATTCGCCGCCCTCAAACACATCATCGAGGACGGCGAGGTGGACAAGGACGAGAGGGTGGTGCTCTTCAACACGGGCTCAGGCCTCAAGTACACCTCCCTCTTCGAGGTCGACGCCCCCGTCTTCAACGTCGGCGAGAAGATCGACTACAAGAGCCTCTAGGGGCTCCATCTTTTTTTATTCTCTATCGTATTCTTATCTTGATTCATGGAAGTATCTAGCCAGGAGTGATTATTGTTGAAGGATACTCACGTCTCGAGCAGGCATCCCCGGGCCGAGTCGATCCGGATCAGAGAGAGACTCACCAAGCATGTCGAGACCAAGGTCCTAGCCCTTGCAGGCCTCATCGCCCACGGGAGGGGTGAGGCGTTCGACTACATCCTCGGGGAGGAGACGACGCCTTCAGCCAAGACGGCCATCACAACCGCCGCGGCTACACTCCTCCTGGCGGAGCTCCCCGTGCTCTCGGTGAACGGGAACGTGGCCGCCCTGTGCGCAGAGGAGTTCGTCGAGCTCTCCAAGGCGACGGGGGCCAAGCTGGAGGTGAACCTCTTCCACAGGCTCCCCGGGAGGGAGGAGGCCATCGAGGCGGTGCTCAGGGAGGCCGGGGCGGAGGAGGTCCTGGGCGTGGATGGATCGGCCACCGCGAGGATCGACGAGGTCTTCAGCGACAGGAGGACCGTGGACCCCAGGGGAATATTCGTCGCCGACGTGGTATTCGTCCCCCTGGAAGACGGGGACAGGACCGAGGGGCTGGTCAGGATGGGGAAGAGGGTGGTGACGGTGGATCTGAACCCGATGTCCAGGACCGCCCAGTTCGCAGACGTGACCATCGTCGACAACGTCGTCAGGGCGATGCCCCTACTGGTCTCCGAGGCTGAGAAGCTGAAAAACGAGAGCCCCGAGGCTCTGAAGGAGATCGTGGAATCTTACAGCAACAGGGATGCCCTCTCGGATGCTATGAAGACCATGCTCGAGAGGCTAGGGAAGCTCTCGGAGAAGGGAGTATATCTGGAACCGTCCGAGGGCTGAAGCCGCATGCCGCACAAAGGTTATTGTACAGAGGGTTGGCCTGTCCTCGCGGGTTTCAAGTTCACGGAGGAAGAGAGATGAATGTTGATGACGTGAGACGCCTCAAAGGCGTCAGAAAGATCACCGTCCTGACGGCTTACGACTACCAGATCGCCAAGATAATCGACGCAGCGGGCATAGATATGATCCTGGTGGGGGACAGCCTGGGCATGGTGGTCCTCGGGTACGAGGACACCAAGCAGGTGACGATGGAGGATATGATCCGGCATATCCAGGCCGTCGCCAGGGGCGTCAGGTCAGCCATCGTCGTAGGGGACCTGCCCATCCACAGCTACGACACCGTGGAGGACGCCCTCGCCAACGCCGGGCGGCTCATGGAGGCGGGCGCCCATGCAGTCAAGCTCGAGGGGAATAGGCCCGACATCGTGAAAGCCCTCATCGAGAGGGGTATCCCCGTGCAGGGGCACCTCGGGCTGCTCCCTCAGACAGCCCAGAGCATGAAAGTGAAAGGGAAGAGAAGGAGCGAGGCCGAGCGAATCATAGCCGACGCAAAGAAGTTGGACTCCCTCGGGGTGTTCTCCATTGTGCTGGAGTGCATCCCCATGGATCTTGCGAGGCGGATCACCGAGGCCGTGGAGACGCCTACCATAGGCATCGGGGCGGGGGTCCATTGTGATGGCCAGGTCCTCGTGATGAATGACATGATCGGGATGGATGATGGCTACAGCCCCAGGCACGCGAATGTCTATCTCGACCTCAACGACCTGATCGGGAAGGCCGTAAAGAGCTACATCGAGGACGTGAAAGCGGAGAGGTTCCCCGCAGACCGGCACTCGTTCCACTGACCACAGCGCAACCCTTATCACGGAAATCCGGGGGCACTTGATCGATCGAGTTGAAGGAAGCCTCCGCCTTCGCCCCAGGGCATCTCACGGGATTCTTCCAGATCTGCGACGAGGCGGAAGACCCCCTGCGGAAGGGCTCCCGAGGCGCAGGGTTCTCCATAGATATAGGCGTCCAGACGAGAGTTCAGGTGGAGCCCTCTGAGAGAGATGTCATCAGCGTCGTCATGAACGGCAGCGTTACCAGGGAGGCGGTCGTCTCCGAGAACACGGTGAGAAGGATGCTCACCATGGCAGAGGAGCCTCAGAGAGTCGAGGTGACCCACGAGATCGAGACCCCGATAGGGGCGGGGTTCGGCTCCAGCGGGGGCGGCGCGTTGACCATCGCGCTGGCGATGAACGAGGCCCTCGACCTGGGCCTTTCGCATGTGGACGCCTCGAGGGTCGCCCATCTCGCCGAGATAGAGTGCAAGACTGGGCTGGGCTCCGTGTTCGCCGCGACCCAGGGGGGGTTCGGCGTCCTGTACAAACCTGGGGCTCCGGGGATAGGGAAGTCCATAAAATACGACAGGAGCGATGAGCTGACCGCCTTCTGCGTCCACTTCGGGCCCATCTCCACGAGCGAGGCCCTCTCCGACCCGGTTCTCCGTCGGAGGATAAACGACCTAGGCGGGGATTTCGTCGACGAGATCAAGGGAAACCTAGACCCCTCCCGGTTCATGGAGCTCTCCAGGGAGTTCACCGATTACGTGGGCATCACGACGCCCCGGCTCAGGGTCGTCCTCGACGCCGCGGACAAAGCTGGGGTGCCATGCTCCATGGCCATGTTCGGCGAGGCCCTCTTCTCACTGGTGGAGAAAGACGAGGCGGGGAGGGTCGCAGAGTTCTATCGTGAAACCGTCTCTGATCAGAAGGTCAGACCCATTTCAATCGATGAGCGCGGCGCCCATCTACTCTAGAAGCCGGTGTCAGCTCTCGAGCATCGATGAGGGCTCAGAGGTTCTGGGGGAGGAGGACCTCGACTATGTTGTGGGGCATCTTCCGGGGCCTCGCCACCTTCTTCCCCATGGCGAGGAAGCTTTCGTAGGCCTCCGCCTCAAAGATGCTCACGTAGTTCCACTTCAGATTCATCGATCCATAGAGACCTTTATACTCGACATCCGTCTTCTCGCAGGCGTCTATGATCTGGGTCTCCCACTCCTTGAGCCCCTTGGAGCAGCCCACCCAGTCGAAGTAGAGAAGTATCAGCATTTCAGATGCCTTTCCCCATGCAAACATGGGTCAGCGATATAATGCTTCCGATCTTGGGCTAGATTCAGCGTTTCGGGTCGGAATGAAGGGTTTTGAGGACGTGGGTTCCTATCTTCATGCTTAGAAGCAAGGAAATAGAGGAGGTGCCTTCCGGGGTGTCACTCTTTCAGGTTTCCCAGACGTCGTTGATCAGGTAATAGGGCTTCTCACCGTTCACCAAGCGCGCGAGGTTGTCGGCGATCTGCTCATTAAACTGGTTCACTGCGTTCCAGGTCCCGCTGGCGATGTGGGGAGTCAGTATCACGTTGCCGATGCCCTTGAACGTCTCCCTGAATGCCTCCTGCTCGTCGGGGAGCCTCGGAACGTCTATTCCGGCACCCCACAGCTTACCCCCCCGGAGAGCGTCGGCGAGGGCCCCCTCGTCCACCAGGCCACTCCTCGCAGTGTTGACGAGGACAGCATCATCCTTCATCATCTCGATCTGCGCCGCGCCGATCATCCCCCGGGTCTCCTCGGTCAGGGGCGCGTTGATGCTGATAACATGCGAGTTCCTCAGAAGGTCTTCGAGGGTCCCGTACTCGACCCCGAGGGCCGCCTCTTCAGCCTCGGAGAGCCGATTCCTCTTGTTGTAGAGGACCCGGGCCCCGAAGGCGACCGCCAGCTTCGCGACCTCTCTCCCGATGCTCCCCAACCCCACCACTCCGAGGGTCTTCCCCCGGAGCTCGAATAGATACTGTTCTTGATTCACAACCTCCTTCTGGGGCCATCCCCCCTGAACCACACCATGATGGGCGTAGAAGGCCTTCTTGAGGAGCACCAAGACCATCATGATGGCGTGCTCCGCAACCGCCACCGCATTGAAGCCGGCGTTGTTGGCGACCGAGATGCCCATCTCTGTCGCCGCAGCGAGATCGATGTTGTCGTATCCCACGGACATGAAATGGACCAATTTGAGCCCCTTGGCGGCCTCGAGGAACGCCCGGTCCATGAAAGGCGCCATCGGAACAGACAGTATCACGCTGGCATCCGAGACCGCCCTGTGGAGCTCCTCCTCGGACTCGGTCTGGGGCACCAACGCGAACTCGAAGGTTCCGGGCTCCAATTTGCAGCATAGTTTATCCCTCTGGGCTTCCTCCGTGCCCCACCTGTAAAGGGAAACGATCTTCATTTTAGTCATCTCAATCAGTCCTTCTCCTTTTTCGGGAATCGTGACCCGCAAAGATGAGGCGGTTCATAGTTGATTGATCCGTAATCAATGGGATAACCAGCGGATTCACGTATCTCGACTCCTCTCCGAGGCCTGCCGAGCCTCGATGAGTCGGATTCAGGAGCTTTTTTTATTTAACGGTTTCTTGGTGAATGGATTCCTGTAATTGGGAGAGAATTCTCTGGATTAGGACGTGAAACGGGTTCTTCCACTCAAAATAAATAGGGGCCTATATCTAATGTCTCACTCAAGGTATCGATAATGTTCAACAATCAATTTAACTCGGCGACCATCGAGGGGATGCTCGCGGCCCCGGGGAAGAAGTGGCACACCCACCCCCCGGACGTCATACCCCTCTGGATAGCCGACCCGGACTTCCCCGTCGCGATGGAGATCAAGAAGGCCCTCCTAAACTGCATCCACGACGAGGACCTGTTCTACAACTTCGACGAGCCCACCATGGAGGCCATGGCGAAGAAGGTGACCAGAAGGAACGGCCTCGAGGCGAAGGGGGAGGACATCCTCATCACCCAGGGGGTCATCCCCGCGATGTGGCTCGCAGTGAACCACGCGTGCAAGGCGGGGGACGAGGTGATAGCCACCGACCCCATGTACTTCCACTTCTACACGGCCCAGGAGGTTACCGGCACGACCCCGATCCGCTGGCCCATCAGCATGGAGGAGGGGTACAAGTTCGACGAGGAGACCCTCAAGGAGCTGGTGACCCCCAAGACGAAGCTCATCTTCGTCTGCAACCCCCACAACCCCGCGGGCAGAGTCATGACCAAGGAGGAGCTCAAGGCCATCGCCGACATCGCCGTGGACAACGAGATCACGGTGATGAGCGACGAACTCTGGGAGGACATCATCTTCGACGGCAGGGAGCACGTCACCCTGGCCTCCCTGAGCCCCGAGATAGAGAGGCTCACCATGACCACCTGGGGATTCTCCAAGACATTCGGCGTCGCCGGGCTCCGGATGGGGTACACCTGCGCCACGGATGAGGAGATGATGGCCAGCCTCAGGAGGCTCTCCGCGGACATCACCAGGACCACGAACAACATGGCCAAGGCGGCCGCCCCGGTGATGCTGGACCACCGCCTCGACTGGTGGCGACGAGACGTCGTGGAGCATCTGGAGATGATCAGGGGCATCTGCTACAAGAGGCTGGACGAGCTACCCAACGTCACCTACCCGGAGCTGGAGGGCACATACCTGATGTTCCCCAAGTTCGACTACGGTAAGACCAGCGACGAGCTCGACAAGTACATGCTGGAGGAGGGGAAGCTCGCCTTCGAGCCGGGCTCCAAGTACGGCGCCCAGGGGGAGGGGCACCTCAGGCTCTGCATTGCGACAAGCGAGACCATCATCAACGATGTCTTCGACAGGCTCGAGAAGGCCCTCGCTAAGCTGAAGTAGAAACACCAGCGAGAGTTCATGGAGCTCTCCTGGGCTCGCCCCTTTTTCTCAGTATTCCCTTATATCGATGAGCAGAGTCCCTTCCTCCGCCTTCTCCCGCTCCTCCTTGAGGTGGCCTTCGAACCCGATCTCCTTGACCCGCTCATAGTGCTCCAAGACGAAGGGATACCTGTCCCGCTGGTACTCTGTCCGGGGGCACTCCGGGAACTCCTCGCAGAGAAGGCAGCTCACCCTCTCACGGACCTTCTCACATTTGAGGACCTCGCACCAAGGCTCCCCCTCAAGTTTCGTGCACGTAGGACAGCCGTAAGACTCGACGAAGAAGTCGAGGCCCTTCCTGTAATCCGCCCAGCCGAATCCCCCGTGGCCCTCCGAGAAATCTTCGAAGAAATCGGATGTGAGCCTCTTAAGCTCCCTGGCGAGCTCCGCTACCCGCCCGTTCCCTGCGTGACACATCTCGCAGAAGACCCCGCAACGACCGAATTTATAGTCGCCTTCCATCGCGTTTCCTGGGTTTTAACGTAGTTACAGGACTAATAATGGTTGTCGGAGAAGACTCACATTTAGAGGAGACTCTGGGGGTCAAGCCTTGCCCAGGGCACGCATCTTCTTCCCGGAGCTCGTGAGCCCGCGGAAAGCTCTGCCCCTCTGGCCCTTCGAGGTCTGCTTCGGCTTGGGGACCCTGAAGCCCTCCTTCCGGGCCTCCGCGATCCACTTATTGAGGGCCTCCACGTTCTCGGGGTAGCTGGTGCTCCTCCTCTGGTCCACGGGCACCCCGAGGTGGCGCGCCTCGCCGACGTTGACACCGGCCTCCTTGACCTCGTCGATTGAGAATCCTTTGCCGGTCTTGACCCTGGCGCCCCGCTTCACGATCGGCGAGATCATCCTTACCATACGGGATCACCTGTAGGATTTCTGCTTCCTGCGCCGGGCGCCGGGGCCGCCGAACTTTTTAGGCTCCTTCCGCCTGCCGTCCCCTGCGAGCATGGTCCTGTCGTAGGCGATGTAGGCACTCCTGAGCCTCTTGCCCCGGGTCCACTTCACGAAGCCCTGGGCGATGCCTATCCGGGCCGCCTCGGCCTGGCTCATGTAGCCGCCGCCGTGTACTTTGACCTTGATGTCGACGTTGTCCGCGGTCTCACCGGCGACCATGACGGACTCGATGATCTTCTCCCGGGCGATGAGGGGCTGGTAGAGGTCTATGGGGGTGTTGTTGATCCTGATGCGCCCCTTCCCCTCGGTGATGACGACCCGGGCCTTGCTGGTCTTCCTCTTACCGACGGTGATCTGGGCCTTCTTCCTCGACGACATTGACTATCCCTTCCATCCTATGTTCTTCGCGATCTCGCCCACGGTGATGTACCGCTCCTTGAGCCTCTCGACGGTGGCGTCGGGGAGGCTCTCCGTCTCGACGCCATGGAGCTCCCGGGGCACGCCGATGTGCACCTTCAATCTCCCGAAGGCCTCCTGCCCCCGGGGCTTCCTGCGGGGTAGCATCCCCCGGATGGTCCTCCGGACGATGGCGTTGGGCTTACGGTGGTGGAAGGGCCCCTTGGTCGGGCCTCCCACCTCGAGGAAGTCCTTCCTCTCCTTGATGACCATCTTCTTCTTACCCGAGACCACGGCGCTCTCGGCGTTGACGATCTCTATGCGCTCCCCGTTGAGGAGCCTCTTGGCGACGACGCTGGCCATCCTGCCTAGGATCAGCCCCTCGGCGTCGATGATCGTCGTTCCCTGTGCGCTCATTGACTTTTCACCTTTCATTCTCGGGTTTCGGAATGCGTAAGTTGTGAAACCCGGAGGACGTATAAATGTTTTCCAAATGGGTAACGGGCCTTACAGAACTATAATTAACATGTTCAGGCTCCCGCCCAGCCCGAGTGATGGGCGGTCACCCGAGGGTGAGGTATCCTCTCTCCCTGAGCCAGTGAGCCTGGTTCGCGGTGTATCGGAAGATTATGTCTCCCTTCTCCTCCCAGTCGAAGTCCCACGGCGAGACCAGCACGACATCCCCTTCCCGTACCCAGTTCCGCTTCTTCATCTTGCCCCGGACCCTGCACATCCTCTGGTGCCCGTCCTGGCAGACGACCCGCATACGGGTGAAGCCCAGGTTCTTGTCCACCAAGCCCAGTATATCGTTCTTATTTGGCATGAGCATTCTCCCCCGGATGTCGCTCTCGCTCTTGACCAGTTTCTTACCCATGATATTCGATTCCGGCCTACAAAGTCGGAGCCGTCCCTTATAAAACACCCCGTTGAGGGAGAAAGGAACGCCGATCAGTGCCCTACCTGATAGAAAAAAGCAGCAAAAAAGGAGATTTAGCCGCTGGCCTGGGCCTTCCCCACGGCCTTGGCCAAGGTCACGGCCTGGGCGTTCGCCCTGGCCACGAGCTCCTCCACGGTCTCCGGGGTCACCCACGCCGACTCCAACGCCAGCTTCCTGACATTCTGGGCTGCCAAGGAGATCAGCGGCATGATGGTCACGGGGGTTACATATGCCGCGTTGAGGGCGACCT
Source organism: Candidatus Bathyarchaeota archaeon (assembly GCA_016783485.1). GTDB lineage: Archaea > Thermoproteota > Bathyarchaeia > TCS64 > TCS64. Next base: position 2,401 of record JADHWM010000043.1, on the reverse strand, counting down.
GGTAGGCTTCGCTGAGGGCCCTGGAGAGGCGCCCCGAGTAGACGTCGATGTCGAGGATGAGCTCCTCCTTGGGGATGACGATGCCGTCCTCGTAGACCGCCTTGATCTCCAGGCCCATCTCCGAGGCTCTCACCCCGAGGCGGGTGAGGAGGTCGGCGAGGTCAGCGGAGATCTCGTCCCCGGCCTTGGCGACCTCGGTGTCGTTGATGACCCAGATGTTCCCCGCCTCGATGCGGGTCCTGATCGAGAGGCCCCCGAACTTGCTGATGATGGGGCCCGGGCTGAGCCCCGTGTTCCCCGCGGGGACCATGAGGCTCTCGAGGGCGATGTCCCCCGCCTTGGCGAAGACCCTCACCTTGTTCTTGTGGAGGGTCATCGCGAGGCTGAAGGGGTTCCCGTTGCTGAAGATATAGATATTCTGCCCCTTGACCTGGGCGAGGAAGTCCTCGGTTCCCTGGAGGCCGACTTTCTCCATGGAGATGCGCATCAGGGTGTTCTTGATCCCCTTGATGGTGACCTGGCCCCGGAGCTGCTTCCTGAGATCCTGGAGCATCCCGCTCCTCACCTTGGTGAGGTCGGCGGCCCCGATGAGCTTATACTCGTCGAGGAGCTTCACCGTGGAGTCGACGATGTCCATCTTCTCGGCTGAGACCTGGGACATCGTCATATCACCTTTATCGCGGGGCCCATGGTGAGCTTCAGGAAGACCGACTTTACGTTGGTCGCCCCCCGCTTCAGGGCTCCGTTCAGGTTGTTCAACACGGACTCGATGTTTTCGGCGAGCTCATCGTCGGGCATCGACTCCTTGCCGACCTTGCACTTCACGAACTGCCTGTCCCGGCTCCTCAGGATCACCGTCCGCCTCTCCCTCTCCAGGATGGCGTCGATGGGGGCCTGGGGGGGGACCGGGGTGGGCATCTTGCCTCTGGGGCCCAGGATGGGGCCCGCTACGCGGCCCACGGTGGGCATCAGGGGCGCCTCGGCCACGAATAGGTCGTAGCCGTTGAGCTGCCTCTTCGCCTCCTTCTTATCGGAGCCCAACGCGTCGAGCTCCGTGGGCTCGATGACCCTGTCAGCCCCGGCTCTGCGGGCTCGCAGGGCCATGTCTCCCTGGGCGAATACCAGTATCTTTTGGCCGCCGACCCCGTGAGGCACCTGGACTCTGAGGTTGACCCTGTTGTCGGGCTGCCTCATATCCAGATCCTTGAGGTTGACGGTCAGGTCTACGGACTGTTCGAAGCCCCTCGGGGGGGCCGCATCCCTCGCCTTGGCGAGGGAGTCCATTATTACGTCCTTCCGGACCGACATTTCAAATTCCTCTTGACTTCACACTGGACCATCTATAAAGCTTTACGAGGCCTCAACGAGCCTCGAGTCGAAATCTCCGGAGGCGATCTGGTCCTGGATCGCCTTGCCGTGCTGCCCCTCCACGGTGACTCCCATGCTCTGGCAGCTCCCCACTATCTCCTTCACAGCTGACTTGAGAGTGGACGCGAAGAGGCCGAGCCTCTTCTTCCTAGCGATGTCCACCAACTGGTCGAAGGTGAGGTCACCGACGAAGTCGCTGCCGGGTGTCTGGGAGCCCTTGCTGATGCCCAGGCTCTGGGTGATGAGGGCGAAGGTGGAGAGCATCCCCACCTTCACGGTGAACTCCTTGGAGTCCGTGTCGATGGTGACCTCCACGGGGATGGGAACCCCCGCGTATTCGGCTGTCTCCTCGTTGATCTTGTTGACTATCGTCATGATGTTGACGCCGATGGGTCCCAGGGCCGGCCCTATGGGGGGCCCGCCTGTGGCCTCGCCGCCGTTCACGATGAAGTTGAACGTCTTCTCTACCATTCTATGCAACTGCTCCCTTGATCTCCCGGACGTAGTCTGCGTGGACCGTGATGGGCAGGGTGAAGGCGGCCTCCAAGATCTCCACGGTGACTTCCTCCTTGGAGGCGTCCACCCTGACGATCTTGGCCTCCATCCCCTTGAAGGGTCCCGCGATGACCTCCACCAGGATTCCCTCCTCGAGGCCCTCGACAACGGGCTTGGTCACGAGGTAGTGGTCAACCTCCTTGGGGTCCACGAGGCCCTGCACCCTGGATCGGGTGTGGCGCATCCCCCGGATGAGCTCGTCTACCGCGTGGGGGGCCGATGACTCGACTATGATGTAGCCCTTCAGCTCGATGGGGGAGAGGACGGAGGCTATGGGGATGCTCTCGACCTTCGATTTGTCGGCGAGCATCGAGGCTACGTTCCTCTCTTGGCCCATGGTCACCTTTACGGCGTAGAGCTGTGTTCGGGGCATTGATTCGGACAAACTATCACGTCCGGTGTAACCATTGAAGGAAAAGACTCGGTTATTAAGATAACGATTAGAGTTCTGGGAAAGTGTATCGTCGTCCCTCATGAT
>JADHWM010000042.1 GCA_016783485.1 Candidatus Bathyarchaeota archaeon | reverse complement strand
ATTCGATCGTGATCGGGAGGGTTTCCGGGCTCCTTTCGATTAGGGACGGATTGTTCAGACTCCGACGCATGACCCCCCCCTCCCCCCTCATACGGGATGAGTGTTGTTTGGGGTTGTTTTGTTGTTTGGCGGGTTTTTCCGGGTTTTTTGGTGTCGCGTTTGCTACTGAATTGCTGCTGAATAGCCCTTGAATTGCTTGAAGTGGCGGCGGGGACGGTTTCCGGGTGTTTTTCGGGTTCCTTTCGTTGAGAGGAGGGTTGGAACGGTTTGGATGGCGTATTTTTTCCCTATACTCTTCTTCATACGACAGCTTACCATCGATTTTATTTACTATCTGATACTTTTTCCCATAAATGACACATAAGAAGCAAGGTTACAGGTTCGAGGATGACTGGACTCTGGAGCGTTTGGAAACGCGTACTTTCACTGTTACAAAGGAAGTGACAACGGTTCCCGTGAACGTGGAGATGGATGCGGAGCACCGGGTGCTCAACCTGGATAACGTCAAGCAGATTCTCGGCAAGGCCCGCACGATATCGGTCATGGACTGTAATTGTAGGGTGAAACGGGGTCACTGCGACGCGCCCGTCAACGTCTGCATGGATATGAACGAGACCGCAGAGCGTAACATCGCTAACGGTACCGCCCGGGAGATCACCCTGGATGAGGCCCTGGACGTCCTGAAAAAGACTCACGAGGCAGGCCTAGTCCACATGGCTCTCGGCTCGGGAGAGTTCTATAAACCAGGTGTCATAAACTCCGTTTGCAGCTGCTGCTCCTGCTGCTGCACTATCCTATCGGGCATCTTGAGGTTCGGCTTGGCGCCTCACCTGCTGAAATCTCAGGCTGTTTCGGTGACAGATGTGTCGGCCTGTACGGACTGCGGTGACTGTGTTGACAGATGCCAGTTCGGCGCAAGGGAGATGGTGGACGGTTCACATACCTTCAATCCTGACCTGTGCTTCGGCTGTGGTCTCTGCGTCAGCACCTGTCCCACCAACGCAATAACCCTAGTTGGTATGTAAACGGCACCGTCCCCCTTTCTTCAACCCACCTTTTATCCTCAATTCATCCCAAACATTAATTGTACTAGAAATTCAACGTAGATCGGACGTGATAACATGCCCCTTATCGAGATCACGGTAGCGAGAGACACTTTGAACAAAGAGGAACAGCTCCGAATGGCGAAAGCGGTTCAGAAGGCTATGATAAAGGAATTCGAGGCAATGAAAGGCAGAACCTCAAGTTCCTATGTGATAGTGAGAGAAGTCGCCAACGAAACCTGGCTAGCCACAAGTCGAAAAGAATAGTCCTGAATAAACCCACTATTCCCATACCCTTTTCTTCACTTCACCCTAAATCCATGACGGTGAGATAATGGTTGAACCAATCAGCCTCCAGACCGTTTTGACCTACCTGACCCTCATCAACACACCAGTAGGCGCACGAGTAACTCCCTTTATGATACGAACCAGAATCCATGTGCAAATTCATCGCGCACGCATCAAACCGGCGCGTAGATGTCGTGGGAAGTTTTTTACCTCGATATCCGGTATAGAATTGAGCTATTTAAAATGAAGATACATTATGTAAACTCAAAAGGAATCTTCATATTGCTATCAATAACCCTCCTCATCACGATCGGTTCAACGTGTCTCACTTTCGCCCAGGATATACCCAACTACGACACGGGGCAATACGAAGAGACAGACGTGGCGGTGGCAAACTACTCGTTCTCCTCGCAGCGCTTCGCTAGTAATGAATTGAGTGACATGGAAATCTTCATCACCTCACAGGTCGTGCTCTTCGCGATAACCCCCGTCAGTGACGGCTTCCTCCACCTCTCAATACCCGACGGCAAGTGGAGCGAAGTGGGCACAGGCGGATCCCCCATATCACTAATGTACGTAACAAAGAGCATGGAAGACGCGTTCGACTGGCTTGAGGTCGAGGCGTACTACCGGAGCGCATATCAGAGCGGATACCTGGGAGTCCCCGTGGTTGCTCTCGAGACGATACTCTTCGGAGTCGGGCCCGGATGGGAATACGAGAACGACCTCATGGAGCACATAAACGTGCTGGATGATTCCGGGACCGTCAACTACAGCTGGGTGCCATCGACGGGCGGAGGCGCGCAATCGTCCCTCAAGATAACCGGGGTAGACGCCCCGTCCTCGGTGAACGCCGGCGAAGACTTCGTCGTCACCGTCAGCATAGAGTACTCCCTCCCGGCGGAAAGCCACATATCGATAGACATCGTCGACCCCTCCGCAAGTACCAGGGTCGCCAGCAACGAGTACACCGTAGGCGGAACCAACAGCGGAAGCTCCGAGTTTACGCTGACCGCACCAGGCTCCTCCGGAACAATCCAGCTCGGGGCACAGGTATGGCTATTCGAGAATGACTCCTGGGTCCACGACGAGTCAGGATGGTATGCCCCCATATCGATTGACGTGAAGAAATCCATCCCGGGTTTCCCAATGCTATCAATACTCCTCGGAGCCACCGCAGGCTTACTGATACTTTGGCTGAATAAACGATAAGACAAACATCAACTAAGCCGCCCTTCTCCTGACCACCGATTATCATCACAATCCTCGTGAAGACGGGACCCCTGAAAAACTGGACAACCAGGCCCCCGCCTAATCGTCACTCTTGGGAGCCGAGACCGACGCCGAGTTCCACAAATCATTGCCTCCGCTGAAAAAATCCGAGGCCTTCACGTGGACCCCGCACCCCGGGTACGTCCAGGGGTTGTCCGGGAGATTCGCGAACAGGTCACCCCGTTCCGCGCTCCAATTCCTCACCCTCCTCACGAGGCTTTCGAGAACTCTCTGCAGCTGAACCATATTCTCTCCTCCCTGCTGGGCGGCGGTAAATAAACCATTAGTCGGAGCAGCTCTCACCGGGGACCCGTGTACTCGAGGATGTCGAGGCCCCGGTTGAGGCGGTCGATGATATAGACCAGCCCCCTGTCATCCACGAAAACATCGTTGGTCTGGATGGAATCCTGCCCCTCCGGCGTCGGCGGGATGTAATGCCCCACCTCGACGGGCCTGTAGGGGTCGGCGATGCTGACGACCCGGAGCCCCCCGCCGAACCACGCGGCGTAGATGAGGTCGTCCGTCGCGTCGAGGTCCTCGTGGGGCTGGTGGGGGCCGAAGCGCCCAGCGTCGAGGTCGAATCCCTCCGTGGGAACACTGAAAGTGGAGACGGAGACCGGGTTCTCCTCGTCGGTGATGTCCACAACCCACATCAGCTTCAGCCCCTCCCGGTCGTAAAGGGTCAGGGACTCCTGGAAGACCACGAGCCAGTCCCGGCCCCCTATCTTCCTGGCTATGGGCAGGGCCGTGTGGAACGCCCCACCGTAAGGCGGCGTATAGCATCTCCGGCTCACCATCTCGGGGCGCTCCAGATCAGAGATGTCCAGGATGACGTAACCCGCATCCCAGTAGCCCAGATAGGCCCTGTCCCCCAGGACCACGGGGTGGTGGAGCCTGTAGCTCACCCTCCCCGAGTCCCCGCCGGGCTTCTCACCCCCCGCCAGATGCTGCCCGGGGAGCCACCACCTGGAGACCTCCCGGGGCGCCTCGGGCTCCGAGAAGTCCACCGCCATGAAGAAGGCGCCGTGGTAGCCCTCGTCCTCGGTGGCGATGTAGGCCAGCCTCTCGTCGCAGTCCACCCAGTACTTGTGGACCCCCTTCCCCCCGGTCTCGAAGAAGGAGACCTCCTCGGGGCTGGAGGGATCCCTGATATCATATATCCTGAGACCGGCCTCGAAGGGCCTCCTCGCCCCCAGCTGCTCGGCGTTCACCAGGATATAGTCGCCGCAGACCCGGACCTTGTGGGAGTGATTGTTCTCACCTATGGGGATCTGGGCCACCACCTCGGGGCTCCCCGGATCCGAGACATCTAGAATGGATGTGCCCATGCCCAGCATGTGGCCCACGAAGGCGTAATGCCTCTCCCCGAGCTTCGCCACCGAGACCTGGCCGCCGTTCCCGTGACCGTTGAGGTCGCTGTGGCCCAGAGGCTCCACGTTCCAGCTACTGGGATCATTGGATGGCATACGCGTTGATTGAGGAGTTGCTTATTTAAGGTTCATGAGGACGAGCGGCGTCTCGGCGAGCTGCCTCTGCAAACCCGCCAACACTGGGCGCAGACGCCGGGATCTCAAGCTCGCCGGCGGGCGTCAGCGACCCCCCGGGGGACAAAGGCTCTCCCTCCCGAGAGGAGTGATCGCCCAGGGTGTCGTCCAGGACGCTGCCGATGACGAACCTGTAGAGCTGCGCCCTCAGCTTCAGCTCGTTGGCCGCCTCCCTCTCGCCCTCCATCCTCTTCCTGAAGCCCCGGTCCTGGCCCACGATGTTCTTCACCTTCCTGGTGTTCCAGTTCGCTTCGATGCAGTCCACGTGGTAGACCACCGGGCGCCCCCCCACGTAGAGGCGGTAGCCCAGGTCCCACTCCTCGTATTCCTCGTCGCAGATGTTGCAGTAGGGATGGTTCCTGTGGGGGTGCCGGGGCTTGATGAGCCCCCCCTTGAGGCGCACCTCGAAGGCCCTGGATATATGCTCCCGCCTGAACTCCCCTATCCACCCGTCCGAGATGACAACCTTCTCCAGCCTGTGATCAGCCATTTTACGTACCTTGCGCTCACGAGCGCGATTTTAACACAATTTGTCCCGGGTTATTTAGTGCGTTATGGAGATTTAGAACTCACACAGGCAAAGTAACTGGGATGCTTACCCCTCCAACGTAGCTGAACTCCATCTCTCTCCCGGAGCACTTTGACCCACCTCTCAAACATATAAGCCCCGCCGGCACAGAAATCACTGAAAATCCATGTCAGGGGTAAGAGACCTCTTCTTCGACGAGTTCTACGCAGAGCTCGAGACCGCCATGGAGGACTACGAGAACAACAAGGACGAGACATCGGAGCCCCCCCGCCTCGCGGACGAACTCGCCAACCGGTGGCACCCCTACCTCCCGAGGGACCGGAACCCCGACGAGGCCCTCGTCTCCGTCGACGGGGGAGTCCAGATCAGCAGGTTCGCCTACGGGGGCTTCGTCGCCGTCGCCCGGGCCTGCGCCCTCGCCCACGCCCCCGGGGAGGGGAGGCGCCTCACCAAGGCCGTCAAGATCCACATCCAGGAAGTCTACGACAACAGGGACAGGGGCTTCATCCCGGGCTATGCCCGGATGATCTCCGAGTACAGGGCCGCCGCCGGGGCGGCGAGGGAGGTCCTCGACCGGGGGCTGAGGCCGGTGGTCCTCATGGACGGCTCCCTCTACCTGGGGCGTTTCCCCTACGCGACCCGGGAGTACAGCCACCACCCCGCCCTCATCGTCGAGCTCCTGGACTCCATCTCGGACCTCAGGGCCCTCGCCCGGGACCACGGCTTCCCCCTGGCGGGGATCTCCAAGGACTCCTCGGTCTTCTATCTCCACATGGAGCTCCTCAAGGCCACCCTCGTGAGGGCCGGCCACCCCCGGCTCAGGGCGCTGGTCGACGACGCCTCCTCCCCCTTCGACCTCAGCCTGAAGCTCGGGCTCATGGAGGAGCAGGACCGCAGGGCCCTGGAGCCCTTCCTGGACAAACGCCCCCTCTGCGACAGCGCCCTGGTCCACTTCTGCACCGAGTCCGAGGGGTATACGCAGCCCCTCCTCCTCGCCCCTTCCCTCTACCGCTCGGGCTCCGAGGGGGTCGCTCTCTACAAGCGTCTGGAGCGCAACCTCCCCCGGGAGACCGCAGAGAAGGCATCCGCCTCCCTAAAGCGCTTCTTCGCGAACCCCCCCGTCGCCGTCTCCTACTGGAAACCCACCCCGACCTCCCGACCCTTCAGGGTCGACATCGCCGGCCACAGCCTCGGGCGCAGCGAGCCCTGGGGCTCCAGCGGGGGGAACGCCCTCCTTGAGGCCCCCGACCACGGAGCCCTGGAGGGGGTCGTGGACCACCTTCACCACTGGTACTGCAACGACGTCGAGTACAACGTACCGATGAAGCAGGCGGACATATTGGCCCATTTCGACCGAAACCTATACACCACCAAGTACGAACCCTTCATCATAAGCCGCCTCGAACGGGCGGGGGTCGACGTTATGGGGACGAGACGAAACCTGAGGGAGATGGGGGCATGACGAGGTACGGGGTCATCATAGGGCAGGCGAGGCCCAGCTTCTACGAGTTCAACATCGCGGACCCCGCCGTCCGCCCGGTGAACTACGAGTACGTCCAGATAGAGCTCGAGGAGCAGGCCCCCGGGGGCCCCCGGAGGGTCCAGGTCCTGGGCCAGGTGAAGAGCCTCTTCAGCCGCCACCCCTTCTACGACCAGCGCACCACCCCCAGTGCCGTCTGGAAGCAGCACGAGCTCGGCGTCGGGGACGAGCTGATGCAGATCATCGCCTCCGTCAAGATCCTCGGATACATCCACGAGGAACACGGGCGCCGTGAGGTCCGCAGGCCCAGGAGCCCCCCCCTCCCCGGCACCCCGGTCTACAGGGCCGAGGACGCCCTCCTCGGGGAACTCTTCAACCTCGGTGAGGAGCATATACCCCTCGACGTGGGCCACCTCCTCCACCGGGGGAACATCCCCGTCCCCATCAGCGGCCGGGAGCTCCACCGCCACGCCGCAATCCTCTCGATGACCCGGTACGGGAAGAGCTACTTCGCCGGCAGGATCATCGAGGAGCTCCTCCGCCAGGGGGCGAGCATCCTCACCATCGACGCCCACGGGGACTACGCCAACATGACCCAGGGCCCCGACGGGGGGCTCCACGACTTCTTCCACGACAAGGTCACGGTCTACCGCCCCGAATCCGCGGAACAGTTCGAGGCCCCCCACGCGAAGCCCCTCAGGATCAGCGTCTCAGGCATCGGCTTCGGGGAGCTCAGGGCCCTGGCCAGGGTCTCCGGGAGCCTCCAGACCATCCTCCTCCGCAGGGCGGTCCGGAAGGCCCAGGCCGAGAACCCCCTGTACACCCTGGACGATATCATCCTCCAGCTCGAGGAGGGGATGAAGGACGCTAAGGCCGACCAGGCGGAGCGGATCGCACGGATAGTGATGCGCCTCGAGGACCTGAGCCGCCGGGGCATATTTACAGACGGGGACTTTGACCTCCAGGCCCTGTTCAAGCCCATGCACATGAGCGACGTATTCCTCAGCGGGATGAGCGACTACGTCCAGGACGTCATCGTGGGGATGATCCTCCGCAGGGTCTTCGACGCCAAGTTCAAGAAGGAGCCCTGGGCCCGGGCCCCCATCTTCGTCTTCGTCGAGGAGGCCCACCGCTTCGCCGCCCCACCGGACGAGGGGGGAGGCCGGTTCAGCCGGGACATCCTCGCCCGCATCGCAGCCGAGGGGGCCAAGTTCGGGGTCTTCCTCACCGTCATCAGCCAGCGCCCTCGTCGCCTCGACCCCGACATCCTCGCGAACTGCAGCAACCTCGCGATCCTCCGGGTCGTCAACAGCCAGGACCAGCGCACCATCCAGGCCGCCAGCGAGAGCTTCAGCGAGGACCTCCTCGAGGACCTCCCCGCCCTGGAGCAGGGGGAGGCCATCCTGGTGGGGCCCTATGTTCCGGTGCCCGTCATGATCCGCACTGCGACCCGGGAGACCCGCCACGGAGGCAGGACCCCGGATGTCCACAGGCTCCTCTCCGAGGCCAAGGAGAGGGCCAACGCCAAGAGGGAGGATGAACCCCTCTACTAGGCGACTGAGGCTCTCCAGTGGCAGAGTCGTTTATCGAATAGCTTAATTATCCCTCCCCCCCTTCGTGGTAGACATTCGAGGGTAAAGCATGAGCAACGAGAGAGAACCCATAGATTGGTCCTCCCTGATCAGGAAGGAGGACTGGCTCGTCGTCTGGATGGCCTTCATAATACTCATCCTCGCCACGGCGGGGCTCATCACCGGGATTCCCAGCGTGGGGTCGTGGTCGAGCAACATCACCGACTCTTTGAGCGTGGGGGACCTCCCCGGCATGGTCGTCTTGGGCCTCGGGATCCTCGTTCTCACCAGCCTCGGCGTCTTCCTGAAGAAGGATGATTTGCCGAGCTACTGGAAGGGGTACCCCGTGATATTCGTGATGGCCGTGGTCTCCTTCGTCATCTCGAAGCAGTCCACCATCAAGTACTACGGCCTCAGCTACGTCCTCTGGGCCCTCCTCATGGGGCTCATCATCAGCAACATCATCGGCCTCCCGGATTGGCTCAAGGGGGCCATCAAGACGGAGCTCTACATCAAGATCGGCCTGGTCCTCTTGGGGGCTGAGATCCTCTTCCCCACCATCGTGCAGGGGGGGCTCGTGAGCGTCGCCCAGTCCCTCTGCGCCGTCATCGTGACCTGGTACTTCGCTTACTGGCTCGCGAGGAAGGTGGGGCTGAGCCAGAGCTTCGCGAGCATCATGGCGAGCGCCGTCTCCATCTGCGGCGTCTCCGCGGCCATCGCGGCCGGGGGGGCCATCAAGGGGGACAAGAAGGAGATCAGCTTCACCATCTCCATGGTGCTCCTCACCTCCATAGTGATGCTCGTCGCACAGCCCTTAATCGCCCGTTCCCTGAACCTCCCCTCGGCGGTGGCGGGGGCCTGGATAGGGGGCACCATCGACACCACCGGGGCGGTGGTCGCCGCGGGGGCCCTTTACGACGACACCGCGATGACCGCGGCGGCGATCGTGAAGCTGGCCCAGAACGTCCTCATCGGCATCGCCGCCTTCGCCCTCGCAGTCTACTGGAGCCTCCGGGTGGATAGAGTTGAGGGGGAGAAGCCCAGCCTCATGGACATCTGGTTCAGGTTCCCCAAGTTCATCGTCGGCTTCGTCGCGGCCTCCCTCGTTTTCTCCTTCATACTGAGCCCCAGCCTCGGGGCGGCGGCGGTGAGCTCCACACTGGGCCTCACCAAGAGCCTCAGGGGGTGGTTCTTCTGCCTCAGCTTCGTCGGCATCGGGCTCGAGACCAAGTTCAGCGAGCTCATGAAGGTGGGGGGCACCAAGGCGGCGGGGGTCTACATCGCGGCTCAGCTCGTGAACATCGTCCTCGTCTACTTCCTGGCGTGGATCTTCTTCGGCGGGATATTCTTCCCCGTTCCCCTCTAGACCCAAAATCCAATATCCCCCGGGCCCTCTTCTAGGATGACTTGGGCTCCCTCGACGGCAGCATGGGCGAGATGATCCGGCTCCTCGGCAGGAGGAGTAAGCACAACTACATCCAGATCGGGGTCTCCTCCCGGTGCAACCACAGCTGCGCCATGTGCCCCCGAACCGTCTTCCGGGACCGGTGGACCTCCACAGACATGACCCTCGAGACCTACGGACGGATCGCCGAGAACTTCCCCGACGTCAGGAACGTCTACCTCTCGGGGTGGGGCGAACCCCTCCTCAACCCCCACTTCCCGGAGATGGTGAGGCTCGCGAAGGAGGCAGGATGCACCGCCGGGTTCACCACCAACGGGGCCCGCCTCGAAGACGAGACCATGGGGCAGCTCATCGACGACCGGGTCGACCTCGTGAGCCTCTCCCTCGCGGGAGCCGCCGCTCCCACCCACGACTCCAGGAGAACCGGTTCCCGCTTCAACGAGGTTGTCGAGAAGCTGGAACGGCTCCAGGAGCTAAAGAAACGGAGGAGGTCGGAGAGCCCCCGCGTCCTCCTGCTCTTCATGATGTTCAGTGACAATCTGGGCGAGCTCCCGGAGGCGGTCCGGTTGGCGGAACGGGTCGGGGCGGGGGGTGTCGTCGCGACGAACCTCGACTACGTGGGGCACGCTGCCATGGATGAGTTGAGGGCTTTCACCTGCGGGGAGGCTCCAGAGGGCTTCGGGGCCGAGATCGACGATGCCATGGATTTGGCGGAGAGGCTGGGCGTGGAGTTCACTGCGTTCCCCCTCGGGTTGGGCCGGGCCCGCCTCTGCAGCGAGGACCCCCTGAACAACCTCTACGTCTCCGAGGACGGAGAAGTCTCGCCCTGCGTATACCTCAACCCCCCGATGCCCGAGGTCCCCCGGATATTCTGCGGCGAGGAGACCGTGGTCCCCCGCACCAGCTTCGGGAACATCAACGAGAGGAGCCTCCCCGAGATCTGGAAGGGGGACAAATACTCGTCCTTCAGGTCCCGGCTGAAGAAGCTGGCCGAAGACAAGTCTTCTCTCCTACCCGAGGAGTGCAGGACCTGCTACAAGGCTTACGGTCTCTGATCGTCCTGTGTTCGGAGTCCAGGCATACATCCATTTTTTTTAGTATCAAGAGATTCTGAGAGCATGAAGAAGGATAGTTTCTCGGGTATCCTCTGTCTACCAGTCACCCCCTTCACCAGGGACGACGAGGTCGACGAGGAGGGGCTCCGGCAGATAGTCGAGGCGATCATCCGGGACGGGGCTGACGGCCTCGTACCCACGGGGGCGACCGGAGAGTTCCCGTACCTGCTCCATGACGAGAGAAAGAAGATCTGGGAGATGGTCCTCGACCAGGCCAACGGGAGGATCCCAGTCCTCGCGGGGACCGGAGCGGTCAGCACCAAGGAGGCCAAGATGTTCAGCATCATCGGGACCCACTTCGTGGGAGCGAGCTTCTGGGGGCGCTACAAGGCGATATGGAGGCTCAGGGGGGCCGACGTGGACTGGAGGGTGAGGGGCCCCCGCACGCCGGTCAAGCCGGAGCAGCTGGAGAGGGCAAAGGCCGAGTTCCTGGAACTAGACATAACGGACGAATGGTACATCAAATAAAATTTTCCCCTCTCTGTATGCGATCATTTCTTCTTTGGATAATTATCGGTGGTTCAAGCGAGGATCTGGAATCCCTCGTCCTTGAAATGCTCATCGAAGGAGAAAGCATGGTTTACGCCATTTCTTTCCATCAACACGAAAGATGAGCAGTCGGTGAAGCTCCGGCCCTGCGAGATCTTGAACCGATCCCAGGTCTCTTGGAAGATCTCCTCGTCCACCCTGAGAAATGTAGTGAAAGGGGATGATAGCAAGGCATCCCCAACGCCCAGAGCGAGCCCGTGGTCCCTTAAAACGCATTCGATGAAGGTCGTCGTCTCGTCGAAAATATAGTCAGAGACGTAGAACCTCGTCAGAGGCACCCTACCCGAGGAGATGTCCCTCATGACGCGGGATGCATCGTCGTGGAACTTGTCGTTGGCGTTATAGATGGCGATGATTGCCGATGTGTCGAGGAAGATCTTCAACTCCGGTCGTCTCCGTAGAGGCGCCCGTCCAATTTCGATGCATCTGTCTCCACGCCCGTTTTGACGGGGGCTAATTTGAAGAGAGGGTCTTCCGAGACCGGTATCTGGGCGATCACCCACAGGCGGACGGCCTCCCTGAGCCCTTTCTTAAGGGTAAGCCCCTTCTTTTCGACGACTTCCTTCAGGAGGTTGTACTCGTTGTCGTCGAGGTCCGTCTGGACGACCTTCCTTGCCAATCCACCACCGTTACATGGAAATGCTACATGTAATATAAACATGTTTAATACATGAAAAAATTGAATGAAATCCTCACCAGAGGGGGGCTGCGCACTATTATGAATCATCACAATTGGTCGCAGAGCTGCTCAATTACCTGCCTCAGGGTCCGGCTGCGATCCATGGTCTCCGCCTTCTCCTCAGCCAACGACGTCCCCCCGACATACCTGTAGAACTCCGCGGCCCCCTCGTACATCTTCCCCGTGATCCCGAGGGCCTCGTAGGTCTTCGCGATCTCCTCCATCTCGCTCACCCACCTGCGGCTCCGGTTGGGCATGTTGGGCACCGCATTCACCATCCGCTTACGCTGCACCCCCTGGGTCTCCTCGTGGAGGGCCTCCAGGGCGTCGTAGAGCCCCATCTCCTGCGCCGCCATGAGGAGCTGGGCGGAGATCGCGCTGAGCCCCTTGGTGAGGGCCCCATAGACCATCTTGATCCCCTTCCCCTGCCCCACCTCGGGGCCCAGGGGGCGGACCTCCAACCCGTAATCGCACAGCGTCTGGAACGCCTCCACGTCGGGGCCGGAGGCGTAGAACTTGGTGCTGGTCCCCGGTCTCGGGGGGCCCCCGATGATGGAGGCGTCCACGTACCTGCTCCCGGCCCCCCGGATTATCCCGTCGATCTCCCGGCCCGTCGCAGGGGCGATCGCGTTGAGGTCCACGTAGACGGTGGACTCCCCGGTCTCCCTGAGGGCGTCAGCCACCCTCGTCGCCGCCTTCACCGCCTCCCCGGGGACCATGACTGAGAGGATCATGTCCGTTTCCCGGATCACATCTCCGTAGGTGGGGACATCCTTTATCCCTGCCTTGGCCGCCAGCCCCCTGGTGCGCTCGCTCCTCCCCACCAGACAGGTGAGCACCGGCATCCCGTGCCCAATCAACCTCTGCCCGATAACGTGGCCCATGTCCCCCGGGCTCAGCAGCCCGATCGCCTTCAATCCCATGCTGAACTCATGGTCCTTTCGACTAAAGAGGTTAATTCTCCGAGCGCAAACAGATTAAGCCCGAGCCTAATTATTTTGAAAGAAACAAGTCTGTGCAGTCTTGCTGTTTCTAACTGAGATTTTAATATTGGGTACTGTTTTCTGTTAGTTTCTTCGGTTCTCTGTACTCTAAGCTCAGTACTGCGTTGATACCAGAGACGACATTTCTAGTCTGAAGTACTGCATTGTTTAGCATTGTTAATGGCCTATCAAATCTATTGGAGAAGAAGTTATCGTCAAGCTTGGTGAGTTCTTGCTGAATTGACATCATCCTATCTTTCATCTCGCCAACATCCACTTGGATGTCATAGAACCCATGAATTCTAACGAAGTAAACTATTAGCTGTGGAACTGCTGAATAACCAACAATCATAACATTTCTCTGAACAGCATCGGGTACAACTTCGGAGCTGAGTTCTACAATAGAATCCGGGACAGCCATTACAGCGCAAGGAAGTGTTACTTTGGGATCTATGTACTTGGTCACTTCAATGATCTTCTTTTTCAGTTCAGTCCTAATGGTTGCTCTGCAACGTGAACGTTCCTCTTCCGTAAGGTTCTCGTCGAAGAGCATGTCCATCTGTTTTGTGGCAACGACTTTCGAGTCTATAGGGAGCAATTTACCATCACTGAAGACGACGCTATATTCCACAACTTTTCCTCCAACGTATGCGTTCTGCATAACAATCCCTATTTTCATTAATTCAGCCATCATGTTCTGGAGGTAATTCTCACCCGATCTTCCCTTCTCATAGGACCCAATCATAATGTTGTGAATGCGTCTCGTCAAGGCCTCAGTTTCCTCGTATTTTTTTCCCATCTCCTCGATCTTCATTGCTTGTGTGCTGATGTTCGTAACTGACTGTCCTATCATTCCTACTGTCTCATTCAGGTTGCCTACTTGATTTTGTAGAGCAGTAGTAACTTGAGTTAAAGTCTGGGCTGGTGCAGCTAGTTTCAGAATGTTCTCTTGGATAGATTCAACTTTTGAACTGAGGTTGAATAATTTCATTATCGCTATGAGAAGAACTAGCACTACCCCACTCAATGCAATTTCAATGAGTTCCATGTTGCATCCTTACACAGAATTTACATAATAATTATAAAAAATTTACAGTAATTGGATAGAAAACATAAGAGAAAAGGAAGTCTGTAATAGAAGAGAGCCTATCCCATAGGTGTTTAATTAATGAGGTTCGCGGTCCTCGCCGACGCCCACATAGGGCGCAGCATCCCCCTCGCGATAGCCGAGCACAGGCGCCGAGCCTTCAGCAGGGCCTTCACCAAGGCGGTGGACGCCATCGTCGAGGCCGGCGTCGACTACGTCTTCATCTGCGGAGACCTCTTCGAGCGGCGCACCCTCCGCCCCCACCTCGTCCAATTCACCCACGACGAGCTATACAGGCTCGCCAAGGAGACCGAGGACCGCCACGGGAAGCCCCTAAAGATCCTCGTGGTCCGGGGCAACCACGACGGCCGCCCCCAGAGCGACACCCTGGACTACCTGAAGCACCCCCTCGCCGAGTACCTCCATGTCTTCGAGGAGGGGGAGGTCACCTACAAGGACGAGAACATCACCGTCGTGGGGCTCAACTACTACGACCAGATCGACAGAGCCTACGAGCTCTACGCAAAGCCCGCCCTCGAGGAGGCGGAGGGGCTCAAGGTCCTCATGGTCCACGGATTCATCTCCGGTTACAACCTCGTCCCCCCCTACAGCTCCAGCCTCTCCCTAGACGACCTCGCCGAGACGGGCCCCGACTACGTCTTCTCTGGCCATTACCACCTCAAGTGCAACGAGAAACGTCTCCCTAGCGGAGGCTTTGTTCTCACCCCGGGGAGCCTCGAGATGTACGACTTCGGGGAGCGCCCCGAGAAGGGCTTCTACATCGTGGACCACGGCGAGGAGCCCGAGTTCACATGGGTCCCCATCGAGCCCCTCCACCACATGAAGCAGGCCCGGATAGACTCCGACTGGAGGCGCAACCCCGCATGGTTCAGCAATAGGGTCCTCGAGGAGGTGGAGCTCTTCAGGGCCGAACTCGAGAGAGCCGGGAAGGAGGGATACCTCAGGATCAGGGTCCGAGGCCCCCTTCGGGACGGGTTCCCCGGGGACATCGACCTCGAACCCGTGACCCGCCTCACCCAGGACGATCCAAGCCTCCTCTGGGTCGACGTCGACACCCTGGGCGTCGAGATGCCCCTCGTGGCCGGGGCCCCGGAGCGGGAGCAGATCGACGTCGCAGAGTTCTTCGCCCCCCTCGGCGAGTTCGCAGGGGAGATCGGGGAGATGCACACCCGGGTCCGGGAGGCCCTCGAGGAGCAGGCCAGCGCCACCACGGGGCTCCTCACAGCGACCCAGAGGGCCCCCCTGGTGGAGGAGTGGGTGGAGCGCTTCGAGGCGAGGAAGTTCAGGGAGGAGGACCCATGATCGAGGAGCTCACCCTCAGGGGATTCAAGTCCTACCCCGCCGCCCGCACGGAGACCGTGGTCTTCACCCGGGGGGTGAACAAGGTCTCGGGGAGGAACGCCGCCGGTAAGACCACCCTCCTCGAGGCGGTCCTGTTCGGGCTCTACGGCGACGTCCCCGGGGTCAACAAGCAGGACCTCGTCCCCCTGGGCGGGAGCGGCCTCGACGTCACCATCAGGCTCAGGAGCCCCCTCACCGGGCAGAAAGCGGTGATCCGCAGGGAGGGAAACCTCGACAAGGACGGGGGCTTCAGGACCACCAAGTCGGTGATGACCGTGGAGGGGGAGGACCACGCCTACTCCCGGGAACGGGATATCCAGTCCAGGCTCCGGGAGCTCCTGGGCATCGGCAGGAACACCTTCCTCAACGTGGTCTACGCCCAGCAGAAGGAGTTCATAGATATCCTCAACCCCAACCGCACCCGGATGGACGCCATCCTGGGACTCACCGCCCCCGCCGAGGTCCGGGAGCAGTTCCGGGAGGTGAAGCGCATCCTCGGGGAGCGGGGAAGAATACCTGAGAAAGGAACATTCCAGGAGCGCATCAGGAACGCCGAGGAATCCATCGTCGAGGGCGAGTCCCAGCTCGAGGAGGCGAGGAACAGGAAGGCGGAGCTCACGAAGGGCCTCGAGGAGATGAGGGCCAGGCTCTTCGACGCCAAGGGGCGGGTCAACGACCTCGAGATATTCCTGGAGGAGTTCGGGCGCCTCGACGGCCTCCGGGCCGAGATAGAGAAGCTCGAGATGCTCCGGGAGGAGAGGATGAAGGACATCGAGGACACCCAGAACTCCCTAGGGGAGGCCCCCGAGGAACGCCTCGACGAGCTCCGAGCCGGGATGATGGGCTCCAAGGCCACCGAGGACCGGCTCCAACACCTCATCGACCAGGAGCTGGACCGGGAACGCAGGGACGTGGCCGGCGAGGTCTCCCGCCTACGCCACCAGATCGACGACCACGCCGCCTTCAAGGACAAGGGGCTCACCGTCTGCCCCACCTGCGGCCAGGAGATCGACTACGCTCTCATCGAGGACGACCTCGAAAACTGGCGGAAAGAGTACGCCGAGAGGAGCCAACGCCTCAGATCCCTCGACGCCGAGATCGAGACCATCCAGGGCCAGGTCAGGGTCGCCCGGGACAGGTGGATCAAAGCCGACCGGGAGATATCCGATATCGAGTCACTGATGGCCCGGGTGAAGGAGCAGACCCGGGCCCTGGAAAAGATAGGGGAGCAGGGAACCAGCCTCGCTTCCCGTCTCGAGGGGGAATCGGAGGCCATCCTCGAGAAGGCCGAGGAGGGGCTTAGCATGTCATTCGCCTCCATCCCCAGCGCCCAGGCGAGGCTCGAGGACGAGCTCGCTGAGGCGAGGAGCGAGCTGGGGGAGCTCCAGGGGGAGGTCAGGTCACGGGAGGTCCTCATCAAGGACGCCGACCGGCAGCTCGGGGAGGTCGAAGGGCGTATCCAAAACCACAGGCGGGTCCTCGAGGAGGCCCGGGTAGTCCTGGAGCGTATCATGGAGTACGAGGCCAAGCTCAGGGCCCTCGACGGGATTCAGGCCCTCTACGACGAGTACGGCAAACAGCTCAGGGAGAACACCCTGGCCCAGCTCGAGTACCAGACCTACCAGTACTTCAGGCGCCTCACCGACCAGCAACTCTACGGGGCCTGCCGCATCGACCGGGAACGCTACACCCTCGAGGTCTACCCCCTGGGGGGCTCCGGGAAACTCCCCGCCTGGCGCGCCGGAGGAGGCCACCAGAGCCTCTTCGCCCTCGCCGAGCGCCTCGCATTGCTCCGCGTCATGGGCTTCCCCCACCTCCTCATCCTAGACGAGCCCACCGACGCCGTGGACTCCGAGAACATCCCCCAGCTCCTCGAGTACGTCGCTAAGAGCAGCAGGGAGATCGGCCAGGTGCTCCTGGTGACCCACCACGGCCACGGGGAGGAGGAGGGGGTCAACATAATCCGCGTCAGGAAAGAGGGCGGCGAGTCCCGGACCACCCAGGGCCTCGCGACCGGCTGAAGCTACTTCGGCGCACGCCTCTTCCACAAGTAGAACGCGGCCCCCGATGCGACTGTGAGCAGCGCTATCAGCTGGGCGGCGCTCACCCCCTCGAGGACGTAAATATAGTATCTAGTGAAGAACAGCATCGGCTCGGCCCCCTCGACGAGGGCCGCGTAGAACCCCACCAGCTGCCACGAGAGCCACCCGCTGAACAGCCCCAGGGCGGCGCCGACAAGCCCAATGGGGATCGGCTGCCTCCAGACGGTGCCCCCCTCCAGCCAGGCCCCCCACCTCACCGCCTTCCGGGCCAGAGCCAGGTTCAGGACGGTGAGGAGCCCCCACCCCACGATCACAGTGAGGTTGAACTCCACGCCCAGCACCGGGAACCTCACCACGGCGTTCTCCCCCACCACCAGGTAGTCCCACCACCCCATCGCCACTGAGAGGGGCTCTATCACCAGGGCGGCGAGGACCCCGCTCATGTAGGCCGAGACCCCGAAGGCCAACCCGTCCCAACGGCCCAAAACCCGGCTCAGGAGCGCCTCGAGCCTCCCCGCGACGAGGCTGCAGGCCACCATCCACCAGGACCAGCTCAGCAGGAGCGCCAGGGGGATGTCCATGAACGCGTAGAGCCTGTACCCCGGGTATCTCCAGACCAGCTCCGTCCCCTGGGGCTCCCACCCCACCCCGAAGAAGAGCCCCACCAGCAGCACCGACACGAGCGCCTCCCCGCGATTCCTGTCCCTCCTCCAGACCCGCCACACGCCCAGAGCCGTGACTAGGAACACCGTGAAGCAGATCAGCTCATAAGAGGCCCCGGAGCCCATGGCGAAACCGTTCTTCGCACATAGCCCCCGGGGATTATAAACGGTTGCGACCGGCGCCTAGTCTTGGTTAACCTCGGAACAGCTAAAATATCCCGAGCCGAAGCCTTCAGGGATGACGAGGAGAGTCGTGAAGACCGCCTGCCCCAGGGACTGCTACGACACCTGCAGCCTCCTGGTCACCGTCGAGAACGGGAGACTGGTCAATGTCCAGGGGGACCCGGACCACCCCGTCACCCGGGGATTCACATGCCCCAGGGGCGCCGCCGACATCAGACGGGCCTACAGCGGAGAACGAGTCCTCTACCCCCACATCAGGACTCCGAACGGAGGCTTCACCCGGGTCACATGGGGCGAGGCCCTCGACGCCGTCGCCTCCAAGCTTAAGGCGGTCCTCGAGGAGCACGGCCCGGACAGGGTCCTCCAGCTCGACTACTCGGGGAACATGGGGCTCCTCACCGAGCCCTGGGCTCAGAGGCTCTGGAACGCCCTCGCCGCCGCCGTCCACGACTCCACCATCTGCAGCGCCTCAGGCCACGCCGGCCTCGCCCTCCACCACGGCCTCACATACGGCGTCGAGCCCGACGAGCTCCAGGACAAGAGGCTCATCGTCTTCTGGGGGTTCAACGCCAAGGTGAGCGCCCCCCACACCTGGGCCCTCGCCGTCAAGGCCAGGAACGAGAACGGGACGATCATCATTGCCGTCGACCCCCGGAAGAGCGACACCGCCGAGGCCGCCGACGTATGGCTCGCCCCCAGGCCCGGGAGCGACATCGCCCTCGTCTACGGGGTCGCCCGGAGCCTCATCGAGAGGGGCCTCGTCGACCGGGCGTTCATCGATGAGTGGACCCACG
>JADHWM010000041.1 GCA_016783485.1 Candidatus Bathyarchaeota archaeon | reverse complement strand
AGGGTGTCCGGCGAGGTGGTCACCTTGGAGCTTAACACCGACATGCCGATACGCTTGGACTTTGAGCTGCCTCAGGGAAAGTTGGTCTACTACCTCGCTCCATGCATTGGTGCATAGAGACACTTACATTAATACTTCAGGTCATGTGAATTTACGAACGGGATCCGTAGAAAACGGAACAATGTCTAGGGAAGAGAGCGCTCCATAACTATCCACTCGCACGGGAATTATGCATTAACCTGAGTTCGCCGAATTTGTACAAGACCATAAGGTTATTCGTCAACGGAGCTGTGTTTTTCTGATCTTTTGTTAATCTTGAGAATGTTCCATAGGGTTGATGTACATAGAAAGGTATACTCTGGGGGGGTCTCAATATGGGATACCTGTTTTTATTGTCGGCGATACAAGACAAATATGAACTACCTGTAGGATAATGAGTTTCAAAAAAACGAGGGGATCAAGATTTACCTTTATCACCCCAGACCACAAGTACTTACGTTAAACGACGGAATCAGAAAAAACACTCAACGGGAGGGGACAATCTGAACATCGAGGAGGAGATGAACCAGACCCTTCAACATCTGGGACTAAGAAACTGGAAAGCCCTCTGGGACCCGGACCCTTCTCAGCCAAATAGAGGGCAGGTCCTCCCCCGGAGCCAACTGATTCTAGTTCACGACGAGGACCCAGACGCCGCAAGGGAAACCTTGATCCACGAGGCGCTTGAGATCAAACTCAGAGGTGTCCTGAGGCCCTACCGTGAAGCAGTCAACAGTCTCATACAGGCTTTCGAGAAGATCACATACCAGCAGAAAGAAGACTTCCTCGATGATCTGGCCCCCTTAGTGCTCAAGGCTATTCGAGCGGATACGCCAGAGAAGATTTAACACAGAATAGGATCTACAACTTACCATCATGAAAATTAAATAAAGGTGGTTATTACACCCGTTATAAAAATAAACCATGTGAAAATGAACTCACTAGTAAGCGGGTATCACCCGGCCCACCACTTCTAGGCCACATCGGTCTCATATTTAAGGTTCCGACACGATTCACACATGGGATACTTAGATGTACGACAGGATCCTCGTGGCGGTCGACGGCTCAGATACTTCACTGCTGGCGCTCTCGCATGCAGTGGAGCTGGCGATGGTGTTCGGCTCGGAGCTCACCCTGCTCTCCGTCATCGACAAGTTCAAGCTCCCCTTCTCGGCGGAGTACGGCCTTGAGGCCCAGGAAAGCCACGAACGGCTGGTGCAGGGAGTCATCGAGAATCTGAACGAGGTGACCGTGGAACTGGGAGAGTCCCACCCGGATATCAGTGTCGAACCCAGGGTCGAGGAAGGGCGACCGGCGAAGATCATCGTCGAGGTCGCCGAGGAGGAGGACTTCGACCTCATCGTGATGGGCAGTCAGGGGTTCGGCTTAATCGCGGGCTGGTTCCTGGGGAGCGTGAGCAACGAGGTGGTGAACTCGTGCACCAAGCCCCTGCTCATCGTGAAAAAACCCGCAGACCCAAAGCCAGGCTTTTCCCCGTGAGGCCCTGACCCTCTCCGAGAGGACAGCAACTTAATGCTCAGAACGAGTGGAGAAAAGGGGTAAAAAAAGGGGGTCTGAGGAGCGCTACTTCCTCACGAAGGGGTAGAGGCCCTCAGGGGCGTTCTCGAAGGTGTGCTGTGTCACGTCCGCGGGGCCCAGACCGGGAGCGTCGATCTCGATGATCTCCCCGGCGACGTCGTTGTAGAAGGCTCTGAAGTGGACCCGGGACTTGATGATGATGATCTCCAGATCCTTCAGGTCGAGGCCCAGGGCTGCGAAGGGCGCGTCGTCCAGCACCTGGTGGAGGTGGGGGGAGATCACCAGGTGGTTGTTTTTCCCGAAGCCCAGGACCGCCGTCTTCCCCATTCTCATGGTGGCTCCCTTGCTCATGGGCCCCGTCATGGTGAAGGTGCACTCCCCGAGGAACTCCACGGTTCCCGTGATCTCCGCGGGCTTACCTGACCACTCGGTGGAGTAGCCCCCCACCTTCTGGGTGACCGTGTCTCCCACCTTGGCCTTCTCGGAGATCTCCTCGATGGCGCCCTCGTCGGCGATGGTGATGACGCAGAAGTTCTCGGCTCCCTGGGCGATGAGCTCCTTGAGGATGTGGGTGCTGTCCCCCGTCCTGTCGCTGTGATCCGCGATGACCACCGGGGTCTTCCCGGCCTCCGCAGCGGCGATGGCCCTCTTTACCCCCTCCTTGGTCTTGGGCAGTATCTTCCCGGCGAAGGGCTCCCGGAGACTCCAGATGTAGTCGGACATGTCCTGTGCCACCTTGTCAGCGAGCCTCTGGTCGTCGTCGGTGACCACCACCACTGTGGCTCCCACGTCCGGGACGTCGGCGTAGGCGAAGCCGAAGGCGACGGAGACGGCGTAGACCTTCTCCTCCTTGGCCTCCCACTCCCGGCCCCTGTCCATGATGTCTTGCGCGGGGTAGAACCCGGTGCCCTGGTAGACGCTGGGGGTCATGATCCCCGGCTTCCTGAGGGCCATGGTGGGCTTGAAGTCCCCCCTCACGGTGTCGATGATGCACCGGGCCGCCATTATACCGATCTCCTCGGAGTCGACGTGGGGATAGGTCTTGAGGATGAAGACGCCGTCGGCGGCGTCGGCGAGCTCCTGGTCCTCGTTGGCGTGGAGGTCCAGGGTCACCATGATGGGGACATCGGGGCCCACCACCTTCCTAACCCTCCTCACTATCTCCGCCTCTGGCTTAGGCACACCCGTGGCTGCCATGGCGCCGTGGAGCGCGAGGAGGACGCCGTCGATGTCCCCCGCCGCCTCGACGCCGTTGGCTATCCCGTAGGAGTACTTGTCGAAGCACTCCTTGGTGAGCCAGCTCCCCGAGGAACCTCCTCGACTCCGCTGGGCCCCCAGGATGCCCACGAGTTCTACGTCGGGCTCTGACTCGGCTACCTTGATGTAGCCGTTTATGTAGTTGGGTATCCCCCTCGCAGACTCCAGCACGTCCCTCCCCTCGGGCACCCCGTTGTACTCAAAGTCCTCTACGGTGGTGAGCCTGGGGCAGAATGTGCAGGTCTCGTGGGAGAATGAAGCTACCGCTATTCTCATAGTGAATCAGAAACACTCTAACCGTTTCAACCGATAAGCTATGCGGTCTCCCCGATGAGGTAGCCCCTCATCGCCTCGGTGACCCTGACCTCCACGAAGTCACCGATGCGGACGGGGTCCTTGAGCACGATGGGCTTGTACGCGATGTTCCTCGCGACCATCCCGCCGGACCTCCCCGCCTCGTCCACGAGGGCCTCCCCCTCCCAGCCCACCCACCGGAGGTTGCCCTCCAGACTCAGGTCCCTCCAGAGCCCCGTGAGGCGCCGGGACCTCTCCTTGGTGACCCTCCCGTGGAGCCGACCCTCCATCGAGGCCGCCTCGGTTCCGGGGCGGGGCCAGAACCTGGAGATGTTGAGGACATCCGGCCTCGTCTCCTCCACGAGCCTCATGGACTCCTCGAACTGGTCCTCGGTCTCCCCCGGGAAACCGCAGATGATGTCCGTAGAGATGCTTACCAGGGAGTTCTCTTCCCTGAACCTCCGGACCAGCCCCCGGTAGTCATCCACGGTGTAGCGGCGGCCCATCCGCCCCAGGACCTCGTCGCTCCCGGATTGGACCGGTACGTGGAGGAACTTGTAGATCCTGTCAGAACGGTACGCCTCGATGAGGGAGTCCAATATCGGCATCGCCTGGTTGGGGGTCATCATCCCCACCCGGATGAAGTACCGTCCGGGGAGATCCGAGAGCCCATCCAGCAGCCCGGGGAGCCCCACGCCCTCCCAGCCGTACGCGGCGGTGTCCTCGGCGGTGACCCAGATCTCCCTGCATCCCGACTCGAGGGCAGCGCGTGCATCGTCGAGGATCGCCTCAGCCGGGAACGAGGTCAGGTCACCCCGGGCCCGCTTCACGATGCAGTAGCTGCAGCTCCCGAGGCACCCCGAGGCTATGGGTGCGATGTGGACCACGGGGTTCTCCCGGATCCTGGGGAGACAAGTCCTGTCGGGGATTCCCCCCTCCAAGGCCTCGCGCCTCTCCCCTCTGAGGGCGGCCTCCACCACCCCCACCACCTCCCTGATGTTGTCGGGCCCCATCATGCTGGCCCCCGGGGCGATCTCTGCCACGAGGTCCCTCTGGGCCTTGGGCATGCACCCCGCGACCACCAGGGGGCGTCCGAGCCGGTGGAGCTCCCGTATCCTCTTCGCGATCTTCCTCTGGGTGGGGGTCTTCACCGTGCAGCTGAGGACCACCGAGGCGTCGGCGGACCCCGGCTCCCCCACGATGGTGTGGCCGGCCTTCCCCAGGAGGCCCTGGACCATCTCGGAGTCGGCCAGGTTCGCGCTGCACCCATACGCCTCGACGTATACCCTCGCCAACGGCTCACGCTCCCTCTGTTCTTCGCCGGCTCCCTGATAAACCGTGCGAGTTGGAGTAAACGGGGCTTATTCGAGGCTTATTTCCCTTCCGAACTGTTCGAAAAAATCGAAGTTTGAAAGATTTATAAGGGCTTTTTCGGTGCCTCGTTTTGATAATCCCGAAGGAACGCTTCGCGTCTTTTGCATGCAGTGTGTAAATTCGATCTTATTTCTAATGCGAAATTTCCTAGATTTAACACGTAAATACGGGATATTTCGCCTTCATTCGGAGGTAAAACGTGGAAAAATACATGGGTCTGTTAATATAGCATGCCGGTATTGACGGGATTTATTTGTCCCTGTTATATTGTATAGTCTCTCGTTCCCCAGACGTTATTAGCACTTGATGAGAATAACTGATACAAGTCAGATAATACCCAACCTTTTGAGACAATCTTTAGGTAGGGGGGACAACCCCCGGGGTGTTTCTGGAGGGATTGATAAATGGTTCTCATGGAAAAGGCGTTGAGCTGGACCCGCCACGAGGTGGATGCCAGGGGGCTTCGGAGGCCCGGGGAGTGTAAGATCGCGATCGTAGGAGTCGGGGGATGCGGTAACAATACCCTCAGCCGGCTGATGAAATCCGGAATCAGCGGGGCGGAGTGTATCGCCATCAACACCGACGTCCAGCATCTGGATACCATCCACGCCGACAAGAAGGTTCTCATCGGGGAGAAGGTGACCAGGGGCCTGGGCGCGGGGAACATGCCCGAAGTGGGCAAGGACGCGATGCTGGAGAGCGTCGACACCCTGGAGCGTCTCATCACGGGAGCCGATATCGTTTTCATTGCCGCAGGCATGGGCGGGGGGACCGGGACCGGGGCGGCCCCCGTGGTGGCCGAGATCGCCCGACAGAAGGGGGCTATCGTGGTCGGTGTCGTCACCATGCCCTTCCGTCACGAGAAGGGTCGCTTCGACTACGCCATAGAGGGGCTGAAAAAGATGAGGAAGACAACACACACGACGGTGATCATCGACAACAACAAGCTCATGGACCTCGTTCCACAGCTGCCCATCAACACCGCCTTCACCTTCGCCGACAGCATCCTGGCGAACATGGTGAAGGGCATCGTGGAGACCATCGCACTGCCGAGCCTGATCAACCTGGACTTCGCCGACTTCCGCACCATAATGTCGAAAGGAGACGTCGCCATAGTAGGTATGGGCCAGAGTAATTCCCCGGAGCGGGCCGAGGACGCCGCACGGAACGCCCTGGAGCACATGCTCCTCGACGTGGACTACAGCGGCGCCGACGGGGCCCTCATCCACATCAGCGGCGGGCCCGACATGAGCCTAGGGGAGGCGGTCAGGGCCGCGGAGTACGTCACCGAGATGATGGGGGACAAGGCCATGGTCATCTGGGGCAGCAGGGTCGACCCCGACCTCAACGACATGCTCCGGGTCACCCTGGTGCTCACCGGCATCAGGAGCCCTCATCTGGTGAGCGGCTACGAGATCCCCATGGTGAAGCTCCTCCAGATGGAGCCCTACGCCCAGCCGGAGACCCACTTGGGCATCGACTTCGGGCTATACGACATCGAGAACAAGATGTACCGCTGAGCTTAAACAACATCTTCAACTGTTTCTATTCTATCCCATAATAGAACCCGGGATAGCGTACACTCGCCCGGGCAGTCCTTGACGCATCTATCTCTCCAGGTGGGTGAAGGGGTTCTGGGGCTCGAACCATAACTCCCTGGCCTCCCCGACCAGGAAGAGCGAGCCCACGACGATCACCATTCCGTCCTCCCCCGCCAGCTCCATGGCCCGCCCGATGGCATCCTTCACGTCGGGAACGATCTCGCTCGGTTTCCAGGACTTGTCTGCTTCCTCGACGATTAGGGTGGGGTCCGCCGCTCGCCCCATGACCCCGTGGGTGGTGACCACGTAATGGTCCACGGCTTGGGACAGCTCCCCCATCATCAGGGGGATCCTCTTGTCGGATGAGATGCTCACCACCGCGACCAGCCTCTCGTAGGAGAACTCGCCCAGCAGGGCCTCCTTGACGGCCTTCATCGCCTCGACGTCCTTGCCCCCGTCTAGGACGACCAGGGGCTTCCTCTGGACCACCTCCATCCTCCCGGGCCACTTCACATTCTCCAGTCCCCTCTCGATGGCTTCCCTGGGAACATCGACGCCGTGGAACCCAAGCGCCTCCACAGCACCCACCGCGGCCGCGGCGTTGAGGAGCTGGTGCTCTCCGATGAGAGGCAGGCTGAGTCTTTCATATTGGACCCGGATCCCCTCCAGCCTGAACCTCTGGCCCTCGTAGTCGGCGCTCACCTTCTCGAACTTGATGTCCGTGCCCACCCTGAATATTCTGGAGCCGACAGCCGCACAGATCTTCTCGAAGAGGGCGTACACATCGTCGTCCTGGGTGGCCGTGACGAGGACTCCCCCCTCCTTGATTATCCCCGCCTTCTTCTCGGCGATCTCCAGGACAGTGTCTCCCAGGACCTCGGTGTGTTCGAGGCTGACGTTGGTTATGATGGACACATCGCTCTTCACGACGTTGGTGGCGTCGAGCCTCCCCCCCATCCCCACCTCGAGGACGGCGAAATCGATCCCCTCCTCCGAGAAGTACTTGAAGGCCATCGCGGTGATGATCTCGAAGAATGTCGGGTGCCTCAGCCCGGGGTCCGCCTCCATCTCCTCGCAAAGGGGCTTGATCACATCCACGAGCCTGAGCACGTCAGCTACGGGGATCTGGCGCCCGTTGATCTGTATGCGCTCCGTGAAGGTGGACAGGTGGGGGGAGGTGAACATTCCGACCCTGAATCCCGCCTCGGCGAGGATGGTCGCCACCATGTTCGTCGTGGAGCCCTTCCCGTTGGTTCCTGTGATGTGCACGGACCTGAAGTCGTTCTGAGGGTCTCCTATCCGTGAGAGGAGGTGACTAACATACTTCAGCCCCAGCTTGGAGCCGAACCTCCTGACCGCGAAGAGCCACTCGATGGCCTCCTGATATCTCCGCTCATTATCCGAAAACGCGTCCGCCTCCAGAGCCTGCTTCATTAACACGGATCGACGTTTTTAAATTCAGACCATTAATTCTACACTCTGACCTTAGGCCATTTCAGCCTCTCACCTAGGGAGATCCCCCGTCCTTCCCCCCTGCACCTCCCCTTCCTGAGGGCATCCAATACGCCCTCAGCGGACCTCTCCTCGGCCTCGAGGACCGTGTAGGCCCTCCCCACCGTGTCGGGGATGTGGGAGTCGCTCCCCCCGGTCTCGGGGCGCCCCAGCCTCCTCGCGAGCCTCCTGTTCAAATCAACCATCATCCAGTAGGGGAACTGATAGGCGTTCGCGACCTCCACCAGGTCGAACCCCGCCTCCACAATATTCCCCCTGTTCAGCCAGGTTCCTAGAACCGAGTGGGCGTGGCAGATGATGGCGATCCCCCCCTGGTCGTGGATCCTGTCCACGGTCTCGCCGAGGCTCAACTTATCCTCGGGCAGCTCCCGGATGTCGAAGGCGCCGATGTGGATCCCCTCGGCCTTGATCTCGACCCCGGGGAGGATGATGAGCCCGGAGTCGTCGAGTGCAGACTCGGGTACCCTCGTGAGCACGTCGTGGTTCGTCACTGCGAACCCGTCGAGGCCGAGCCTCCGGCATCCCTCGATGGCGTCCTCCAGGGTGACTGTGCTGTCATGGCTCAGGGTGGTGTGGAGGTGGAGGTCGATCCTGAGCTCCATCTGGGCAGCCTTCTCAACCCGAGGCCTCTTCGATCCTCTTGGAGGCCATCTCGCTGAGCTCGGCGAGGGTCTCGTCGGAGATCTGCTCGAAGAGGGGGGTGGGCTTCGCGATGGGCGTACCTATCTCGAGGGGCTCCAGGGCCTCCGTGAGGGGCGCGTCTTTCCTCGGGGTCCCCAGCTGCTCCCAGATCGCCTCGACCTTGAAGGGGAGCAGGGGCTCCATGAGGACCGCCAGGGCCTTGGTGAGCCAGAGGCAGTTGTGGATGACCCCAGCGGCCTTCTCGGATTCCGTTTTGGTGAGCTTCCAGGGCTCCCTGGACTGGAGGTATCGGTTGCCGTAGGCGGCGAGGCCGATTATAGCGTCGGCGATCTTCTTGAACTCGTACTCGTCGAGGCCATCCCGTATGGTCTCTATGGTTTTCTCGACCTCCTCCCTCACCTCGGGCTCCACTTTCCCCTCGGGGACCGCCTTGTAGTTGCGATTGGCGAAGAGGAGGGTCCTGTAGAGGAAGTTGCCCAGGGTGCCTACAAGCTCTTTGTTCACTTTCTCGGTGTAGGGCTGCCAGGCGAAGTCGAGGTCCCGGGTGTGCCCGGTGTAGCTCACGATGTAGTACCTGAGGGCGTCGGGGTCCAGCCCCTTGTCGAGGTAGTCCTCCTCGACCCAGATGACGTAGCCCCGGCTCTTGCTGAAGACGTGGCCCTCCACCTTCATGGTCCCCGAGGCGATGACGGCGTCGGGGACGCTGTACCCGGCCCCCTTGAGCATGCTGGGCCAGAAGAGGCAGTGGTGGTAGATGATGCCGGGCCCTATGAAATGGATGAGGGCTCCGGGCCCCTTCCAGTAGTACTCCCAGTCCCCCCCGGTTCTCTCGGCCCACTCCTCGGTGGAGCCGATGTACCCGATGGGGGCGTCGACCCAGACGTAGTAGACGAGCTCCTCTTCGCCGGGGACCTTGACCCCCCAGTCCAGGTTCCGGGTGATGTTCCAGTCCTTGAGGCCCCCCTCCACCCACTGGAGGGCGTAGTTCCTCGCGATATCGGTGCCGTCCAGGCTGGGGAGGTACTCCCTGAGAAAGTCCTCGAACGCGGTGAGCTTGAGGAAGTAGTGGCGGGTCTCCTTCATCTCGGGCTTGGTCCCGCAGATGCTGCACCTCGGGTCCATGAGCTCCCCGGGCTCCAGGTACCGCCCGCAGCCCTGGTCGCACTCGTCCCCCCTGGCCGAGGCCCCGCAGTGGGGGCACGTGCCCCTCTGGTAGCGGTCCGGGAGGAAGCGGTCGCAGTTGGGGCAGTAGGGGAGCTTGAGGTTCTTGGCGTAGACGTGTCCGTTCTCCTTGAGGGCCTCCACTATCTGGATGGTCCTGTTGTGGTTGAAGGGGTGGTCTGTGCTACCGTAGTTGGTGAAATGGATCCCCATCTTGGGGAAGAACTCCAGGAAGTGTCGATGATACTCCTCGACGATGTCGAGGGGGGTGACCCCCTCCGCCTCGGCCTTCACCGTGATGGGGGTTCCGTGGGTGTCCGAGCTACAGATGAAGACCACATCCTGCCCCATCTTCCTGAGGAACCTCACGAAGATGTCCGCGGGGACGTAGGTCCTGAGGTGGGCGATGTGGGCGGGGCCGTTCACGTAGGGTAAGCCGCACGTCACCAGTGCCGGTCTGTCCAGGGGGTACTTGTGACCCCCTTCATTATTCGATTTGAGTTTAATACACCTCTATTCGTGCTGAAACTGGTACAGTGAGCTGGTTGATAATTGTTGTGCTGTCCTCGACTTGTCGCTCAAACTAAAGGATCAGGAGGTTCTAGGGCGTGGAGCCCCGCGGGATTCACTCCATCAGAGCTGCGTACTCGTGGACGAATCGCTCCCTCAGAGCCGCCTTCTCTTCCTCCGGTAGGAAGGCCGAGTCGACGGCGTTGAGGCTCAGCTGGAAGAGCTCCATGACGGTGAACCCCAGCTGCCTGTGGAGCTGGATGTACTCGTTGTTCATGTCCGTGCCGAACATGGGGGGGTCGTCGCTGTTCACCGTCACCCTGATGCCGCTGTCGATGAACTCCCTGATGGGGTGCTGGGCGACGGAGGCGACGGCGCCCGTCCTCACGTTGCTCACAGGGCACGCCTCGATGGTCACATTCCTCTCCGCTATCACCTTCATGAGTTCCGGTTCCTTCGCCGCGATGGTCCCGTGGCCTATCCTCTCCACCCCCAGCCCCTCCACAGCCCCCCAGACACTATCGAGGCCCGCCGCCTCCCCCGCATGGGCTACGAGGCGGAGCCCCATAGCCCTGGCCCGCTTATAGACGGGTCCGTAGGGCTCGGGGGGGTATCCCTTCTCGGAGCCCCCGATGTCGATGGCGACGATGTTCTCTCCCTTCTCCTCGATCCAGTCCAGGACCTTCATCCCATAGTCGGGCCCGTAGTTCCTGACGAGGTCTATCCGGAGGCGGCAGTCGACCCCGAAGTCCCTCTTCCCCCTCCTCAGGCCTCTGTTGATGGCGTCCAGCATCCCACCGTAGTCGAGGCCCTTCCGGACATGGTCTGGGGCGGAGAAGCTCGCCTCGAAGTCCCGGACGTTGCAGCGGTGGCCCGCCTCGAGCATCTCATACGCGATGCGCTCAAACTGACCTTCCTCGGTGATGCAGTCGACCACGGTGCTGTAGACCCTGATGAAGTGGTCGAAATCGGTGTAGCTGAAGAAGTCTCTCACCTCCTCTACGGTCTCGAAGGGGACGTCGAGGCCTCCCTCCTCGGCTAGCCAGAGGAGGGTCTCTGGCTGGGTGGAGCCGACGAGGTGGATGTGCTGCTCGGCCTTGGGGAGTGCCCTGATGGTCCCGAGGGTATCCATTTCTGGGGATTGGACCCCGACTCAATAAGTATGTTATGTTCATGGACGCCGAGTGGCCTTTTCTCCTAAACTCCGGCGTAATACCCTGAAAGTTACATAAAAAATGGGTTTTTCCCTCTCTCGAACCGTTTCCATCCCCCTGATGTGATCAAAAAGTTTATTCGCTGTTCGTTTCTATTTTAGACCATGAAAACCCGTCTTCTTATCCTAATTTCATTATTGTCTCTGGCGTCTTTCACGATGGTGGCTCTAGGCCAGGTCCCGGAGGGCTCCGTCTCCCTGGAGATAGTGACCACCCCGGAGCCCGCCTTCAACCAGATCGAGTATGGTGAGAGCTACCAGTTCGACGTTCTGGTGGACAACCTCAACTTCGACATCGAGGAGGGCGCCTTCATCGACCCTAGCGAGCGGGAGTTCAGGTTCTCGGGGAACCTCATCCTCTACATCTCGTTCACTGTGAGCAAGGAGGGGGTGCTCCATGTGGGGCCCGGCAGCCGGAGCTACGTGACGGCCCTTGAGGAGTGGGATACGAGCTACGACATAGCCATGCCCGAGATCGGGGGCTCCAACGCCCTCCCCTTCCAGTACAGCAGCACCAGGGGCTACGACTCCCGGGTGGGGGTCGACGAGTGGGTCACATTCACCGTGGACGCCCAGCTCTACGTGGAGCAGTACAGGGAGAGCGAGGGGGAGAAGAGGTACTACCTGGGGGACCTCGTGGGGGAGCAGATCCTCAAATACTACGTCACCTCCCGGTCCAAAGTCGACTACGTGGGGGACGTCCTCGACGCCGTCGACTGGGAACTCACCCGGGCGAGGGCGGCCATCGCGGAGGTGGAAGGACAGCTCGGGTATAGCCTGAACGTCGACCTACGGGGCCTCGAGGCGCTACAGACGACCATGGGAGCTGCGATCGAGGAGGGGGACTACGTCACAGCCATGGGCCTCTACGAGGGGTATGAGCCCGCATGGAGGGACAACCTCGAGGAGAAGCTCCTGGCCGAGGCCGAGGAGAAACAGACCCTGGAGAGCGCCCTGGAGGATGCCAGCGAGCACCTCGAGGACCTGACCCAGAACTTCCAGACGATCGAAGCTGCCCTGGCGGACCTCACGGCGTCCCACCGCCTAGAAGTCCAGGAGTTGGATGCTGCTCTCTCAGCGGCCAAGACCAACGGCCGCCTCTACCTCTTCGGGATAGTGATCGCGTTGGCGGGCCTCGTTCTGGTCTTCCTTAGGTCGTCGAGGACGAAGCCGGCTCCCGTCGTCCCCTGATAGCCTAGTCTGAACGGTTGGCTCCGCCGTAGGTCTCCGAAGTGAAGAACGCGAACATCAGAGTGGTGAGCACGCCGATCCCGATGACTATGGTGTTCGAGGGGCCGTAGCCCCCCGTAGCGTCCACAAGGGCCCCGTATATCGGGGACATGAGGGAGAACCCCAGGGTCCCGATGCCGTTCACGAGGCCCTGGGCGATCCCGGAGGTCTCGTGGGGGAGGGTCTCCCCTATCATGGGGAAGAAGAGGACCCAGGTCGACTGGCAGAACCCTATGCCCCCGACCAGCATGGCGTAGACGATTTTGGGTGTACCGGGTCCAGATAATAGGAGCAGGGCCACGAAGAGGGCGGAGAGAGCCGAGAAAGCAACGAGCGGCATTTTTCTCTTCCTGAGGCGGTCGGATATCAAGGCGATCAGTATGCACCCCGGGATACCCATGATGTTCCCCGCGCTGGAGACGATCCCGACCTCCATGTAGCTGAGGCCCCGGGTGTCGATGAGGAACTGGGGGAGCCACGTCATGAGAACCCAGGTGAAGCTCATGAGGACGAAGCCCGCGACGAACGGGTAGATCCTCCTATCCATGAACGCCGCCTTGACGAGGGACATCAGGGGCGCTCCGCTCTTCCCTCTGTTATTGTTCTCGGCCTCGGGGTTCTCCTTGAGGAAAAGGACGTTGGCGGCGAACGCCACAGTCATCAGGACGCCGCTGTAGAGGTAGAGGGGCCTCCATCCCCCGATTAGGGTGATGGCGAGGGGGAAGCCCATGTAGGAGGCGAAGTTCCCGAGGCCCGTGGCCGCGCTCAGGAACCCGAGGGCGCTCGCCCTCTTCTCGGGGGGGAACCACTCCGATGTGAGCCTCACCGCGTTGATGTAGAAGACGCTGGAACCGAAACCGATGAGGAGCTGGGCGAGGATGAGGGTCCAGAAGTCGTGGGACACGTAGAAGAGGAGGGTCCCCACCACGGTGATCAGGGTGAAGGTCACGATGGTGCGCCTAGGGCCCAGTACCCCCGAGAGGATGCCGCTGGGCACCTGCATCAGGGCGTAGAGGAAGAAATAGCTGGAGAAGAGGATCCCCGCCATCCCGTAGCTGAGTCCCAGCTCCTCGATGAGGATGGGGCTGAGGGCGGAGGGGGCCGACCTGAGGAAGTTCTCCATGAAGTAGGTGAGGATAACCACGGCAAGGATGACCCAGGCGTACCTCCCCCTCTCCCCCACATTGGCCACCGGATTTTCATTGATGGACGTGGTTCACCTCTTAAGCGTTTCCGCCTCTCCCGTCACCGAAAAAACCTTAACCCGACCCCCGAGGGATAATTCTGGTGTTGTCAACGACTTTAGCGGATTCCGCGGAGATCGGCGTCATCGGCGGCACGGGGGTCTACGACCCCGAGGTCATCGAGGACGCCCGGGAGGTGAAGGTCTACACCCCCTACGGGGCCCCCAGCGACCTCGTCACCCTGGGCATCTACGAGGGCCGGAGCATCGCGTTCATCCCCCGCCACGGCCGGGGCCACCGGATACCCCCCCACCGGATCAACGCCCGGGCCAACATCTGGGCCATGAAGGAGCTAGGGGTGGAACGGATCGTCGCCTCCTCCGCCGTGGGGAGCCTCAGGGAGGACTATGCCCCGGGGGACTTTGTGATCACCGACCAGTTCATCGACCGCACCAAGGCTCGCCCCGACACATTCTACGACGGCGGCCAGCTCTGCCACATCTCCAGTGCCGACCCCGTCTGCCCCCGGCTCCACGACTACTTCGTGGACCACGCAGGGAAGCTCGGGGTCACCGTCCACCCCACCGGGACATACGTCTGCGTCAACGGCCCCCGTTTCTCCACCCGGGCCGAGTCCCGCCTATTCAGGCAGTGGGGCGCTGACATCATCGGTATGACCCTCTACCCCGAGTGCGTCCTGGCCCGGGAGGCCGAGATCTGCTACGTCTCCGTCGCGATGGTGACCGACTACGACGTCTGGGCGGAGAAGCCGGTCTCCACCCAGGAGATCCTGGAGACTCTGCGGGTGAACTCGGCCAACTTCAAGAGCCTGATAATGGAGGCCCTCCCGGGGATCCCGACCGAGCGGGAGTGTGGCTGCGGAGAAGCCCTGAAGTACGCCGTGCTCTGACCCTGAGCGACCGCCTCGCTTATATCCGTTCCAGGCTCTATCTCGGTCGACAGATTGGAGATGACAGTCTAGATGTCCAAGATCTACAGTGTCGAGGAGGCCCACAGGATTGTGGACCCGGGGGTCAGGACCGTCACGGCTCTCATGGGAAAGGGGACCGGGAACGAGAAGATAGCCGCGATCATCGTGGAGTACGAGCCGGGCGTCGAGCCCGGGGGGATCCACTACCACGAGGGGAGGGAGAGCGCCTACATCGTCCTGGAGGGAAGCGCCACGATCATGCTCAACGGCGAGGAGCACGAGATCAAAGCGGGCACAGTGGTCAACATCACGCCCGGGGACGCCCACGGCTTCGTGAGGATCGGCACGGACGGGTTCAGGATGATCGAGGTCTATGCCCCCCTCGACCCCGACATGATCTATGTCGACGAATAGCGCCTCGATCTCTGCGACTATGCGGCCCGATGTCCTCGGGAACTAGTAGGGCCTCAGGTGCTCTCCGGTGCCGTCGATGAAGAACTCCACCCGGCCGCACCGGGGGCAGACGTAGACGTCGAACCTTTCCCGGTTGACGAATAGCTCGCCCAGGCCCCCGAAGAAGCCCCATCGGGCGCCCTCGTGGAACCTCTTCTGGCCCACGTACTCTAGTGCCCTGTCACACGTAGTGCAGATCATGGGGTTGCCTTTCTTTGCGTCGCGCTCATCTTGTTTGCTCAAGCTCATTCACCCTCCTTCTTTTTCTCCAGCATCTTCACGAACTCGCTCTCCTCAAGGTCTATCCTCAGCGTCCCCTTGGTTCCCTTCACCTGTAGAACGATCTCCTCCACCATCCCCAGCTCCTGGAGCTCGCCGAGGCTCCCCTCGAAGAGCACCTTGCCCCGGGATTCGTCGGAGACGATGAGGGACCGCACGTGCTCCTTGGAGGACATCTCCACAGAGAAGCCCCTCTCCCTGACCTTGCCCATCTTACTCATCTCAAGATGCCCGGGGGACTCGAAATAAGTGGACCGCAAGCCCGATGCATGGTTTTAATGTCAGATGCTTGGAGTACAGTGGGGTTCTATGCTCTGCGCTCTCCGATCGATCTAGTTATCTCTTTTATTTCGTGGGACTCGGGCTCCAGCCTCTCCCTGATGACTTCCCACGCCGCGGATGGGTCGTTTCCCTCCCCGCAGACGAAGATATCCACGGCGGCGTAGTCGTGCTCGGGCCAGGTCTGGATGGAGATGTGTGTCTCGGCGAGGATGAGGAAGACGCTGACCCCGACGGGGTGGAACCTGTGGACGAGCCGGTTCACCACGGTGGAGCCCGCCTTCTCCGCCGCCTCTTCCAGCACTCTCTGGAGGAGTTCATCGTCGTCGAGGTCGGCCCGGCAACCGTATAGGTCCACCAGAAGCTGTTTGATCTTGAGCATCGTCGATTCCATATTCAGCCCCCTCTATTTGGCTTTCCGGTAATCTCCTGAAAGCCTCAGTTGGTTCGCTGCCTCTCGGCTAGCCTGAATCCCTCTTTCTTCCCGCATTTGGGGCAGCCCCTCGACTTGAGTTCCTCGACAGTCGTGAATTTCTTCGTCGAACCCACCTCGATAGCCTCCCCGCACCGGCACTTGTACACCCGGGTCGTGGGTCTAAGTTCCCCCGTGTAGATGCCGCCCTGGAACGGGCCTGTGACGATGGGTCTCGCCTCCCCGGTGACCACGAGCCGGAACATCGATGTGGTGTTGCCCAGAATCTCGGCGCCCACGTACAGGTTGAACCGGGGTATGAGCTCGTCGACGTAGAGCCCCATCCAATTTATGGCCCCGTGGGCCTCCAGCATCTCCAGCGGGGGCTTGTCGGGGTAGGCCAGGTAGGCGGTCGATGTCTTCCTCCACCTGAGGGCCTGGATCCCCCGGGACAGGAAGAGCTCGAGCCCGGGGGTGGTGTAGGGGGGATCGGTGAGGAACGTGTCGAAGGCTCCCCTGAGTTCCTCCGGGAGGGGCTCCCTCAGATCGTGGAGGACGCACTCGATGCCGAGGCCCTCCTCCTCGGAGACTCCGGTGATGGCCTCGAGGAGCCTGCCGTCGATGTCGACCACCGTTATCCCCTTGGCCACCCTGAGCAGGCCCGCCGCCACTGATGTCAGGTCGTCGTCCCCCAGGAAGAGGACGCTCCTCCCCGCGAGGCTCCCCCCGGCGAGCATGTAGAGGGCCCTCCGCAGGGCCGTCTCGGGGGTGGCGTGAGCCTGGTCCAGCTTGGGGTCGGCGCTGGGCCTCCTCGAGGAGTAGTCTCGGAGTTTCTCCAGGATCGGTTCGTGCTCGGGAGCGATCCCTATCGATCCTTCGGTCTTCTTATGTTCCGCCACCATGCCCAGGACCCCCTCGACGAACTCTTTTCCCGTCTCGGTGAGGATCGCTCCGCCTTTCCTGGCGACGAGCCCCGCTTTCTCGAGCTCCCTGCGAATCGCGGCGGCGACGGGGGTGGGGAGCCTGGTGGCCCTTGCGAGGTCCTTGGTGCCCACCTTCCCCCGGCGATGGATCTCCCCGAGGACGCGCCTCACGGCCTCCTCTCCCTCTTTGAGCCTCATCCTCTCCGCTAGTTCTCGGAGAAAGTCCTCTGGCGGCGTCTCGTTGTGGGAGCCCATTTTTCTGAACCTCCGAACGGCGGGCCCAATATAAGCTTCGCGAAGGGCTCCGGGGGCCCGGTTACCCTTTTCTCCTTTTTATCTCGTCTCGTATCCTGTTGATCTCGCTCTGGTCGATCTCGATCTTGTGGTCCGATCTGAGGCGCTCCTTGATCTCAGAGGCCGAGACCCCTCTCTCCACCATCTTCTGGATGATGTTGCACATGTCCTCGACGTAGTTCCAGGGGAAGATCACCCAGCGCCAGCTGATCTCCTCCCCGTAATGGTCGGGGGTGAACCCGGAGCCGGTGATATGCTGGAGGGAGGCGGTCCTAACCTCCAGGGGGTTCAGTGTTTTAACATAGTCCATGGCGACGATCATGCTCTCCCCCGTGTCGGTGATGTCGTCCACCACCAGCACCCTGCGGCCGGTGAGGTCGACATCGAAGGGGTACTTGATCCGGGCCTTCCCGTCGGGGGTCGCGGTGACCCCCCAGTGCTCCACCTTGAGGCTCACCAGGTCCTTGACGCCTAGAAAGTCGCAGAGGACCCTGCTCAGGACCCAGCCCCCCCGGGCGAGGCCCACCATGAAGTCGGGCTCGTAGCCGGACTCGGCGATCTTCCGGGCGGTCTCCTCGGCGAGGCTCTGGAAGCTGTCCCAGCTCATCACCTCGCACTCGAACTTGTCGGACACGTTGAAACCATGCTCCCCCGTTGATTAAATGTTTTACACCCTCGGGCAGTTTTCACTCCATCGCGAGGAGCCTCCTCCTCCCCACGAGCAATGCAACGTATCCCAGGAGAAGGTTGAGCCCGGAGTGTAGGAGGGAGACCCCCGTCATCCCTATCACCGGGTCTGGGAACCTGAAACCCATGGTGGAGACGTAGAGGGACACCGCGAATAGTGCGATGCCACCGAAGAGGGCGATGATGATGTTGATGAAGAGCTTGGGGGACTTATCCGAGAAGGCCGGGTTCACCAGGAAGAGCCCTGTGACGAAGACGGCGTTCGCCGACGAGAATATGGCCATCAGCCCCGCGTTCACCAGCATCCCGACGAGGGTGGCACCCGGCTGGAGGAGGCTGGTGACTAGGACTGTCCCCGTCGCGATGGGGACCACGACGAGCCAGCTCTTCAGCACCATCGCCTTGAGGAACCGCCACACCGCGTCGGGGGCCTTCTTGTAGATGTAGAGTAGCTCCCTCCCCTGGACCGTGACGTCCCCCGTCACCATCACCGTGATGATGGGGAGGAGGAACAGGGCCATCATCAGGGGGACGGGGGGCTCTCCGGGCCCCGCCTGGTACTGGGGGGTGATGAAGACGTTCATCATGATCAGCACCATGATGATGTAGGAGACGTTGGTGATGTTCTCTAGCCTCCGGGCGTAGTCCTTGAAGACGGAGACCACTAGGGCCCCGAAGGAGCCGCCCCCGCTGAAAGCCCTCACCGCGCCGTAGAAGGCCCCGTCTCTCCCCACCTTCGTGTCGGTCATCGCGGTCGGCTCCAGGCTGTAGGCGCGATCCGCGATCTTCCCCCCCAGCCAGAGCATCCCGGCGAAGTAGGCGACCACGCTCCCGAAGCCCATCAGAATGCGGGAGTCAACCAAGAGCCC
>JADHWM010000040.1 GCA_016783485.1 Candidatus Bathyarchaeota archaeon | reverse complement strand
TATTATAGAAGAAAACATGTGAGATAGAGATGTATAGGAAAAAAGACGACAGGGACGAGATCTCCAAACTCAGGGAGGAGCTCGAGGAGCTGAAGAAGAGCATGAAAGAGCTCGCAAGCATCCAGACAACAACTCCCGAAACACCAAAGTCGGTGGAACTGGTAGAGCCCCTGGAAATCGAGGAACCGGAGATACTTGAGGAAGCGGAACCCCTCGAGCCCGCTGAGCCACTGGAGGAACCTGAGGAACCAGAGCCCCCGGAGGAACCTGAGGAGGCCCGGGCCTGGCGGAGGAGCCGCCGAGAGCGTGACTGGGACGCATGGGGCGAGAGCTTCGGAGATTACATCGGGAGCTTCGTCGAGGACGTCATGGAGGGGGTGGCCGCAGAGATCGAGACGAGCTTCCGCTTCCATCCCAGGGACCGAGTCGAGAAAACTAGGAGATACAAGAAGCCCAGAAGCGTAGACGTGAACAGGGCCGCAACGGTGATGAGCGCCCTCGGAAACGAGAACAGGCTCAAGATCCTCGACGCCCTCAGCCACGGAGGCCTCTACGCCGGCGACCTCCAGGAGGCCCTCGAGGACATCGGGGCGAGCACCCTCTCTAGCCACCTCGACGTCCTCGAAGAATCCGGCTTCGTCACCCAGGAGAGGAGGAGGGGGCGCTACCTCATCACGGTCCCTGGACGCCTCGCGGTGAACATGGCCTACGAGATCTCGAAACGCAGCGACTAACCAGGGAGGACGGTCAACGCCCATGGAGAGGAGGACCCGCTACGACATCTACAGGGACACCCTGGAGACGATCCGCAGGACGGGCCTGGGCGGGATAACCCGTATCTCCTACGGGGCGAACCTCCCGGTGGATCGGGCTAGAGACGTCCTTACGTACCTCTCCGAGCGGAACCTAGTGAAGGAGGAACTCAACGGCACTAGGAAGGCGTACCGGATGACCCCGAGGGGCGGCGAGTTCCTCCAAGCCCTCCAGACGGTGGACATGTACCTTGGCTGAGTCTTGGGATGGAGTTCCTCAATGATGAGATACTTTGGTGGTTTTTTCATCTCGTTTAAATTCCTGACAGGTCCTCTAGTGCAAAGGAAACCGGGGGCTCGGATGAGATGACGGAAGAGACACCACAGGCTGAGGAACAGAAACCCGGCCTGCTCTCCAAGGTGAGATCCGAGTTCTCCTTCATCAGGGGCAACTTCCTCGTACTAGCCCTGAGCTGGCTCGTCATGGACCTCGCCAGCGAGATGCCCTCCACCTACTACGGCCTCTACGTCAAGGCCCTCGGAGGCTCAGCCTCCATCATCGGCCTCATCGGCTCGGTCTCCATGTTCTTCCAAGCCCTGGTCCAGATCCCCGGGGGCTACCTCGCCGACAAGTACGGCAGGCGTTGGCTCATCTCCACGATGACCTTCGGGATCGCCCTCAGCCAGGTCTTCTACGCCTTCGCCCCCAGCTGGCAGTGGCTCATGGTGGGGGCTGTTGTCCAGAGTGTCTGCTTCATCTACAGGCCGGCCCTCCAGGCCATCATCGCCGACTCCCTTCCCTCTGACAGGCGGGGAATGGGGTTCTCCATCATCACCCTCATCAACAGCGTCTCCACGACTCCGAGCCCCCTCATCGCCGGGTGGCTGTTTCAGGCGTACGGTCTCGTCCCCAGCGTCAGGATGGGCTATACATTCGTCTTGGTCGCCTTCCTCATCGCCGGGGTCATCAGGCTGAGGCTCAAGGAGACCCTGGAGGATCCCCCGAAGATAGACTTCGGGGAGATGGCGGGCTCCATCCCGGTGGCTATCAGGGAGAGCATCTCCGTCTGGGGGAAGGTGCCGAGATCGGCATTCGCCCTGTTCACCACCGACGTCCTCCTGATGGGTTCCATCTCCATCTTCATGCCCATCATGGTCCTGTACATCGTGGAGGACCTCGGGATACCCGAGGTGAGCTGGGCCATCATCCTCACCAGCCTCTTCGTCTCAATGATAGTACTCTCCATCCCATGCGGGAAGATCATCGACAAATACGGCAAGAAACGCCCCCTCATCGCTGCCTACATCATCTGGATCGCGACCATCCCCCTCTTCGTCTACGGAGACTTCTACAGGCTCCTCCTCGCGATGATCCTGGTGGGGCTGATGCAGGTGACCCTCATGTCTGCCTCGGCGGCACTCCAGGCAGACCTGGTCCCCTCGGAGCACCGGGGAAAGGTCTCGGGCTCCAGCAATTTCTTCACCCTCATTGCCGCAGCGATCGGGAACCTCCTAGGAGGCTACATCTACGACAACGTATCCCACACCCTTCCCTGGTGGCTCCAGATCGTCTTCGTGGCCCCCTGCATCTTAATAATCTACTTCTTCGTCAAAGAGCCCAAGGTTGAGCCCGCCCAAGCTGAGGTCTCCCCATCCTCAGAGCCTTGATTGTTGGTCTAGAGTTCCCACACACGTTCTCTTTTCTATTCACTAGGCACCGAGCAAACCGTGAGCGGTATGAGCAAGAACGAGGCAGGGAGCCAATCCCCCGCGACAGAGATACCAGCTTGGGTTAGAGACAACCTGGTGCTGCGGCTCCTCGACGACAATGGCCTCAAGCTAGAGATCATGTACGACCAGAAGTACCTGAACGGCCTGCATACCAAGCCCCTCATACTTATCAGGGGAAAAGGGTAGGCCTAAAAGCCTCACGAGGGATGGTCACGCCCTCTCGCATTCTTTGGCTCGCCGGGGTGAGCTACCCGGGGAGTTGTAGCTTATCCAATGGACCACCTATTCTGGAGACACTCGTGAAGATTCGCCGGCATGCATCCCTCAAAATCGGTGAGTCTACCGAGCCGAAGCATTGATAGAACACTGCCACAGGAGATGGCTAGTGATGGTCGAGAACTCCCTCCACGAGGGCGTGAAGCGCTGGTACGCCAAGCCTGGAGACCTGATCGAGGAGAACGTGGAGGGCTATCTCATCGATGTCGTCCGGGGGGAGCAGCTCATCGAGATCCAGACGAGCAACTTCTCAGCCATCAAGAAGAAACTCGCCAAGCTCATACGCCATCATAGGGTACGTCTGGTTCACCCCGTGTCTCAACGGAAGTGGATCGTGCGAATCGATGCCAATGGGGAAATGGTTTCTCGACGTAGATCCCCGAGGAGGGGGCGAGTGGAGGACGTTTTCTTAGAGTTGGTCTACATGCCCGACCTCATTCAGGAACCGAATTTCTCCCTGGAGGTTCTCCTGGTCAATTCTGAGGAGGTCCTCATAGACGACGGGCGCGGCAGCTGGAGGCGCAGGGGCTGGAGCATCCACGACAGACGCCTCCTCGAGGTGTTGGAGAGCCACGTCTTCACCGAGCCCCGAGACATACAAGGGCTCCTGCCCGAATCCCTGCGACCCGAGTTTACCACGAGGCAGCTCTCCAAGACCCTCGGGCTCAGGTTAAACATCGCCCAGAAGATGGTTTACACTCTCCGCCATATGGGGGCCATCAAAGCCGTCGGTAAGAGGGGTAGGGCTCCCATCTACAAGGTTAGGAATTGAACCCAATCTCAGGTTTGGGGTATCCCATTTTGTATGTGCTCCAAGATCAGCGCTAAATATCGTTCCATCCCTTGATCCAGCATGGCTGGGCTGTCAGACATGGAGCGTAGGATTCTCGGGGAGGCCTACTCTAGCTCCGAGGCGATGCGGAACCTCACAGTACTGTGCGACGTATACGGCGGAAGGTTCGCGGGGACACCCGAGAACCGAGGCGCCGCCGAATATCTGCTGGGGAAATTCGAAGAGTACGGCTTCGAGGACCCCCACCTCGAGTCATTCACGTTCAACGGGTGCAAAGTAGGCCCTTCGACCCTCGAGATCGTTGAACCAATCCGGAGAGATGTCCCCTGTCTCACGCTGCCCATGACCGGCTCGGGCGATGTCGAGAGCGACCTCGTCTACGTTGACGGTGAGACCCAGGTCGACGTCGATGAGCTGGCGGGGAAGATCGTGCTGGGACCGACCCGCCTCTCCTTCATCAGGGGCGCCGAGACGGAAGTCGGGGGATTCATCTGGACTCATCCCTGGCCCGCCCTAGGATCCCCCACAGGATGCCTCAACAGCAATATCCCCGGCGTCTCCGTGAAGCACGAAGATGGGGAGATGCTCAGAAGACTCCTGAAGCGCCACGGCGAAGTCAGGATTCGGGTCGCAGGGGAGTGCGACGTATTCGAGCGGGAGTCCTGGAACGTCTGCGGGGAGATACCCGGAAACGGCTCTAGCGACGAGTTCCTCCTGTTCGGGGGACACTACGACGGCCACGAGATCGCCCAGGCGGCCTTTGACTGCGGGGCTCCCTGCGTCGCGGTCACCGAGATGGGAAGGATCCTCAACCAGGAGAGGCAGCATCTGGACAGAAGCCTCAGGATAGTCCTCTTCTCCACCGAGGAGTTCGGGTGCTGGGGCTCCCAGGACTACGTCAAGAGGCACAGGGACGAGATGGATGACCTCCGATTCACCTACCAGCTCGACTGCTGCGGGGGCGGCGGCACCCAGATGGTGACCGTCGACCATTGGCCAGAGTTGGAGCCCCTCTACAGGAGGCTCTCGGCCGACCTCGAACTCCCCATCCCCTTCGACCAGAGGCGGGGACCGGGGGACAGCAGGGTCTTCTTCGACATCGGCATCCCAACGGGGAGCATCATCGACGAGAGGAAGCAGGGAATGCTGGAGCTGCTCAAGACCTACAGGCACACCGTTTACGACACCCTGGACAAGATCGAGCCCCGGAGCCTCAGGGAGGTCGTGGCCATCGGAGCTGTCTCAGGGTACCGGATTATGAACGCGGAGAGCTGGCCCGCCCACAGGGGGCCCGAAGAGGTAGACCATCTCAAGAACAGAACCCTCTAATCCCCATTTTCCTCTTCGAGGAAATCCTTCATTTAGTTCGACTCGCGCGCGTCCATACTACTTTCTGCCTCCTCCTACCCCGTGCAAGCTGCGTCCCACATATATCGCCGCCCGGGGAGGGCGCGTGGTCTATGTCGGGATTCACGAGCGGGCTGGAGCTCCTCCTCTCGGGCTCCAAGGGCACCCTATCCACGGGGAGCCCGGAGCTGGACGCCCTCGTCGGGGGGATCCGGAAAGGGATGTTCTATCTCTTCTACGGGGAGAAGGAGCTCATCGAGACCCTGTTCCGGTACCTCATAGCTAACGCTCTCAAGCCTCAGGAGGGGAGCGGGAGGCCCGTCGTGGTCTACATGCTCTGCGGGAACTACCGGAAGGAGAGGACCGAGATTGGGACGGAGGAGCTCGTGGAGCTAGTCGAGGCCTCGGGCTACGGGATGGAGGAGGCCCTCAGGCGGATCCACATCCTCACGGC
The DNA here is from genome assembly GCA_016783485.1 of Candidatus Bathyarchaeota archaeon. GTDB lineage: Archaea > Thermoproteota > Bathyarchaeia > TCS64 > TCS64. The sequence continues at coordinate 14,178 of JADHWM010000040.1, read as the reverse complement.
ATCGTCGGCCGATCAGCAGGCCCTCCTCATCGATGAGCTCATCGGGGTGCTGGAGCGGGAGCCCGAGGTGAGCCTCGTCCTCATCCGGGGGATATTCAAGCTCCATTTCGACGACGCCCGGATAAGGAACCGCCACGTGGTCCGGGAGGAGGTCCAACGATCCATCAACCGCTTCGGCCAGCTGTGCGCCGAGAGGGGGATCCCCATCGTCGCCTCCGGGAGGCCCAAGAAGGCGAAGCTCATTCCCAAGCCTGAGAGCAGCAGCTTCCTCAGGCACGTGGCCAACGCCATAGTCTACATCCGGGGGAGGGGGAAGGGCTCCAGGTTCAACAGGGCTTTCCTCCTGAGCCATCCCGGGAAGCCCCCCGGCTCAGCGGAGTACGCATTCGAGGTGAACGGAGAATTGGGTAGAGACACGCCGCCATTCAGACAGACATTCCACGAACTGGTAGCCAGGCTCCGGCGGGAGTTCCAGGAGGCCCTCATACGCGTCGAGCGCCGCGAGGCCTTCGACCTCCTCATCGAGGCCTGGTCGGCCGAGCTGGGGGCAGTGAGCTTCGCAGAGACCGTGAAGCTCCTCGACCTCCTGTTCCTAGTTTCGGTGGTTGAGAACCGCAGCGTCGGAGAGGCTCTCAGACGGAGAGTGGAGGGCCTCGACGAGAGGATGACCCGCATCGAAGAACGACTGAGGCCGGACTAGGGTGGACTTTCAAGGGTGGCTCCTTGAGCCATACGTCAGCGGCAAGCATGCGACCCTCTGGTTCAAGACCATAGACGGGGACACCGTCAGAGTAAAGGAACGCCACCACCCCCGCTTCATCGCCGAGCCCAAGGAGGGCTACACCGTTGGAGACATCGGATACCTCTTCGACGAGCACCCCGACGTCCACGCCACGAGGGTCGTCGATAGATACGCGACCCTCAGCCGCAGAGAGATGAAAAAATACGTGGAGGTCAGCGTCTACTCAGCGAGGTTCCTCGACAGCATCCTCGAATACGCCGAGAGGCTCCCCGAGGTGGATGAGGTATACGACACGGGCCTCATCCCCGTCCAGTGGTACCTCATCCACAAAGACGTGGCCCCCTCGAACCTCTGCACTGTCGAGGAGAGGGACGGGCGGCTGAAGTCTATGGAGGTCGTCGACGACGAGGGGGCCATAGAGCCTCCCCCCTTCGAGGCCCTCCTCTTCGAGGCCTCGGACTCCCCCATCGAGAAGATCAACGTCTACGACGAGTCCCAGCGCCTGATCTCAAGCCTACGAGGCAAGGAGGAAGTGGTCCTCGAGGGCTTCCAGGAGCTGATAGCGGAGCGGGACCCCGACGTGATAGTCACAGATTGCCCCGTCACCACCATCAAGCGGGTGGTCCACAGGGCCGCCTGCAATGCCATGGACTTCCGCTTCGGCAGAGACGGGGAGCTATACCACGGCCGGATATTTCTGGGGTTGACGGCTTTCCTGGACCCGGGGATCCCAGGGCTAGTGGAGAGGTCCCGGTTCACATTCGCCCCGATGGGGGTGAGCGCCGACTGGGAGCCCGGGAAAACCATCGACAGCCGACAGTGCTACGCCGCAGCGAAGATGGGGGTCGTGGTGCCCAAGATGAAGGGGGGCTTCGGCTACTCCACGACAGCCTGGGACGCCGTGAGGAGGGACCGGGGCGGCATGCTCTTCTCCCCGGTGGTGGGGCTCCATGAGAACGTGGCCTGCCTCGACTTCGAGTCGATGTTCCCCAACATCATCGTCCACAAGAACGTGAGCTACGAGACCGTGACACCCGAGGGGGTGGACACCTCGAAACCCGGCTTCATGGGGGGCTTCACCCGCCCCTTCCTGGAGCGGAGGCTCTGGCTCAAGCACCAGAGGGACACATACATCCCCGGGAGCCCCGAGTGGTGGTGGTGCCAGCGCCGCCAGAGCGCCCTCAAGCTCATGCTCGTGGTGGTCTACGGCTACAGCGGGTGCTACGCGAACCGGTTCGCTAACGTCAGGGTCTTTCAGGAGATCAACCGTCAGGCCCGGATCGCGATGGTCCAAGCCCTCAACATCTGTCTCGAGAACGGATTCGAGGTGGTCTACGGGGACACCGACAGCCTGTTCGTTAAGGGTCCGGATGCCTCCGAGGAGGACTATAGGGAGCTCGCGGCCGAGGTCACCGAGGATACCCGCCTCCGCATGGGGCTCGACCGCCACTTCCGCTACCTCGTCCTCCTCACCCGGACCACCGACCCCCGCATGGTGGTGGCCCGCCGCTACTACGGGAAGCTCACCGACGGGCGCTTCTTCTACCGGGGAATCGAGCTCCGCCGCCACGACACCCCGCCTTATCTCAAGGATATGCAGACCAGGATGATGGAGGCCCTCTTCGACGCCGACGACCCCGAGACCGTCCTCGGGGAGGGGGTCAACGATGCCCTGGAGATCGCGAATCGTTCCATAAGAGATGTCCGGAGGGGGCGGGTCAACCCCCAAGAGCTCGTGATCTCGAAGAGGCTGAGGAAGGAGCTCTCCGAGTACCGGGCCCGCCAGCCCCATATCGTGGCGGCGATGCTGGGGGCCGAGGAGGGCGAGGACTCGAACTACCTCCTATTAAACACCGGGAGGAAGAACCCCTACCTCAGGGTGATGCCAGCCTCCCTCCTGAACGGAGCCCATAAGGGGTACGACAGGAAGAAATACGCCGAGATGACCCGGCGGGCCGCGTGGAACCTCCTGAGACCCTTCGTGCCGGGCGAGGACTATATCGGGGGGAGCAGGTACAGGGCGAGCAGCCTCAAAGACTATTACTAGTCCAGATCGCTCGCGCGGCTCCTACGAGGGACTCGACACCTCCATTGTCTTCGAGGCTCGTGATCGTGCTAGTATCCTCGATATTCTAACCAGGGATGTTATCACTATGCCCTTTCGAGGAAGGCGGCAGCCTCTAAGGCAAACTAGAGAACTCTACGGCTGCTGTCGATTCCCTCCTCATTTTTTGGAATCATACGCCATGGTTAGCGTTGAACCACGCGAGGAAATCAGCAGTGCTCTTGAACTCCATGTACATCTCGCCGTCGTATACAGAGTTCACGTACGCATCATCATGGGAGAACCTGCCAATCCACTCCTCCAAGGCGACACTCGCAGGATCTCCCGAGACGAGTGAATCAGATCTAAAGTCCCGAGTGGGATCGAGGATCACCAGTCCACCGTCACCCGATGGATACGCCACGGCGACGTGGCCTCCCCCCTCCCAGTCGATGCTGATGCTCCATTTCTCGAGGCGATCGCTGTAGGCCGTCATCATGCTCAGTAATAGTATCGCCTGATCCTCACAATCTCCAGACAGGTCCGCGAGGGTCTCGTTCGGGTACCTCACGGAATGCTTGACCCAGCGGACCTGCCGAGAGGAGTCAGCGTAAATGAAAGGGTAGGGCGAGTCTAGCTCCTCCCTTATTCTGCTCGTCACCCAGCTATATAGGGCCTCATAGTCTCCCCACACTTCGTCTGGGGAGTCGGGGTCTTCGTATCCCCCCGTGATCGCCAGCATCCATCCCGCCACCGCTGGGTCTTGAGGCGTCACGAACCTCGAGAGGTTCCCATCAATCCCCACTCTGGAGTTGATCTCTCCTCTTATCTGAGTGAATTGATCGACATACTCCCCGAAATCCTCCAATAAATCCTCGTGATCCTGCTGTAGGACGGCGAGAGAGTACTCGATGCGCTCGTTCTCGCCCACGATATCGGTGTACTCCAGCTCTAGCTTCGCGTTTTCATCCTGAATCTCTTGGACCTGTTTTTCGAATTCCGCCAGCACGTCGCTCATGTTGGACTCTAGTAGGCTGCTCCTAGCTGAGAGAACTGTGGTCTGATACTGTAGGGACATGATCCTGAAATTCAGCTGATCGATCTGATTCTGCTGGTTCGTGATGAACCACGCCTCACCTATCGAAGCAGTCGCAAGCAGGACCAGCGCTATCGTCGAGACTCTGGAGTTCATTTCTGAGAATGAACTCGCAGCGGTGAATATTAACGCTATTCGAGGACTTTGTCCGTCTTGGATCTACCCTTTCCGGGCCCCGATCCAGGCTTTGATCTCAAGATAGTTCTCTGCGACCGCTAGGAGAACGAACGTGAACGAGGCGAGGGAAAACAGATTCCTGATGATCAGGCTAGCGTAGATCATGTTAGTAGATCTCTCGAAGACACGGGTGAATGTCACAGTTTTCGGCATGGGGGAGATGGTGTTATTGATGAAAATGTTCAGGTGCCCCTCCAGGTCGATGGTGAGGGATATGCTATCCGACCCGCTGATCAAGCTCGTATCATGGACCGTCGCGGTGAGGACCCTGGCAGGGGCCCCGAACTCGACCCTGGGGGCTATGTAGAAGTGGGTCCTCTCCACGTAGACGTATATGTTCTCATCTCCTCCTTCGACCTCGAAATCGAGGCGGACGATGTCCCCGCTCCATACCCGCTCTACGTGGAGCCGAAAATCCCTTCGAGGGATCTCGAATACTACCGTGCGGGTCAAGAGAAGCCTTGAAAGGAGGGGCGCCTGGGAGCTGATTAGCAAGCCCGCGGACAAGATTGCTAGAGCTGCGTATAGGTACCGGGGTTTCAACGCTTGTCTCCGGGCTGTTCCTCTTCGACGAACTCTTTATGGTACAGGAAGCAGGCGGCGTCCTGGCCTTGTTCAATCTCGATGAGCTTTGGCTCCTTCTCGCTGCAGATGGGCATCACGTGGGGGCATCGCGTGTGGAACCTGCACCCCGCGGGGGGGTTGATGGCGTTCGGGGGCTCTCCGGGGATGACTTCCCTGTAGCTGAGCCTGTTGCTCGGGTCAGGATCCGGGACCGAGGCGATGAGTCCTTGGGTGTAGGGGTGGAGGGGCTTACCGATGACCTTGAGGACGTCTCCCCGCTCCACCATCTTCCCGACGTACATCACTGCGAGGCGATTCGAGACATACTTAGCGGTGGAGATGTCGTGGGTGATGTAGAGGATAGAGAGGTTGTGGAGCTTCTGGAGGTTACTGAGGATCTGGAGGAGCTCGACACGGCTCGAGGCGTCGATCATAGAGACCGGCTCGTCCGCCACGATGTAGGTTGGGTCTAGGAGGAGCGCCCGGGCGAATGTGACTCTCTGCCGCTGGCCCCCTGAGAGCATGTGAGGATACTTCCTCACGACCTCATCTACGGGGTAGAGACGGACCTCTTCGAGAGCCCTATAAATCATCTCAGTCCTCTTGTCGGCGTCCTCGATTTTGTGGATGATGAGGGGCTCCTCCATGATCTGATGGATGTTCATGTATGGGTTGATGCTCGAGTAGGGGTCTTGGAAGATGATCTGGGCGTCCCTCCTGAGCCACTTCAGACTTTGTTGACTATCATGGGTGATGTCCTTCCCCTTGAAGATGAGCTCCCCGCTCACAGGCTCTAGTAGACGTAGCGTCGTCCTGCCCAGGGATGTCTTTCCGCACCCCGACTCCCCTACCAGGGCGAGGGTCTCCGCGGCCTTTATGTTCATGGAAACGCCATCGACGGCCTTGACGGGCACGGTCTTGAACAAGCCCTGTCTGACCGTGTAGTACATCCGGAGGTTCCGGGTCTCGACTATGCTACTCATTTTCCTCACCGTATAGCCAACACTCGACCCTCTGCCCCTCTTCGGGGTAGGCCGTCGGCGGATCTTTCCTGCTGCACACGTCCATCACCATGTGGCATCGGGGATGGTAGTTGCACCCCGTGGGCGGACTCACGAGGTCTGGTGGCGCCCCGGGGATGAATTCGGGTTCGTTGTAGCTCCTGAGGAGGGGCGTGCTCGCGAGGAGCTTCTGGGTGTAGGGGTGCCTCGGGTCGTTGATGACCTGCTCCGATGTCCCGAACTCGACGATACGCCCCCCGTACATCACCGCCATCTTATCCGAAATGTCGCTGCTGAGGGCGATGTCGTGGGTGATGAAGATCATCGCCATGTTCCTCTCCTTCTTGAGCTGCTTCAAGAGGTTCATGACCTGGGCCTGGATGCTCACGTCTAGGGCCGACGTGGGCTCATCCAGGATGATGAGAGGAGGATTCAGCAAAAGGGCCATCGCGATAACTACCCTCTGCTTCATCCCGCCGCTGAGCTCGTGGGCATATCTGTCGAAGGTCTCGGGGGGGAGCCCGACCCTCTCGAAGATTTCCAGCACTCTTTCCTTGGCCTCCTGCTTTCTCATCTTCTCGTGAACGACCAACGGCTCGGCGACCTGTATTCCGACACGGATGACCGGGTTGAGGGAGTTCATGGCCCCTTGGAAAACCATGGAGATCTTCTTCCAGTTGATATCGCTCCTGAACTCCTCCTTCGAGAGCTTCATGAGCTCCCTCCCCTCGAGCTCGATGCTCCCCTTGTACTCCGAGACGTTGGACGGGAGGAGCCTCGTTATACCGAGGCTCATGCTAGTCTTGCCGCATCCCGATTCCCCGACGAGCCCGAGGGCCTCCCCCGAACCGATCTCCAGGGAGATGCCATCCACAGCCTTTAGCATGCCCCTCATGGTGACGTAGTGGAGGTGTAGCTCCTCGATCTTCAGGACCATATCATCTCCTCCTCCTGAGCCGTGGATTCACCACAGGCTCCAATCCCTGGGCGATGAAGACGAAGCACAGCGCCGTGATGACGATGAGGAGTCCTGGCGGAATGATCCACCACCAGTACCCGAGGTAGATGGCCCCGGTTTGGAAGCCCCGCTCCAAGATCTGGCCCCAGGTGGGGAGGCTCGGATCCCCTAGCCCCAGGAAGCTGAGGGCGGCCTCCGCCAGGATCGCTGAGGGGGTGTAAAATATCATCTGGGTGAATATGAAAGGGGCAACCTGGGGGAAGATGTGTCTCGCCATGATCCAGCTCCGGCTCGCCCCAATTGCTACCGAAGCCTCGATGAACTGTTCCTCCTTGGCCTGGAGGACCATAGACCTGACGAGTATCGTGAGCCCAGGCCAGCCGAAGAAGACCAGTACGAGGATTATGTTCCAGATGTTCTGTCCCAAAATGAACACCAGGAAGATGAGAATCGGGAGCTGAGGAAGGTTGTTGAGGATGTCTGAGACCCTCTGGATCACGTCATCGGTTCTGCCCCCGACGTATCCGCCCCAGATCCCGAGCACCGAACCCACAATTGTCGTGAGGGTCGATGTGATGAATCCTATGAACAGGGCGACTGGGAAGCCAAACAGGAGGCCGACGGCGAGGTCCCTCCCAAGGGTGTCGGTGCCCATGTAGCCGAAGACTGTGCCACCAACCACGAACTTGACGCTGCCCACGGTGTCGTCCTCATGAAACGTCTCGACCCGGATCTTCATGGTGTAGCTCCCCGTGAGGGGCTGATCGAAATTACCCTCGCTGTCCGGTGTTCCGAAAATGTACTGCTCCTGACCCGAGTTCCCTATGTCGAGGGGGGTGAGCCCGAGCTCATACTCGCTGCGTACGAACCTCGAGAGCGCAGAGTTGACCTCGGAGGAGCCCGGCAGGTATATTCTGAGGGGCGACTCAACGTACTTTACGAAAGGCGGCTCATCGCCAGGGCTCGGATACGGTATCGAGTGGAACAAAAGGTCCTCGATCACGGTACCATCAGGCCTCTCCAGTGTGAGATAGACGAAGGGCGGGTCGTCATAAAACGTCAGCTCGGACAGGCTGAACGACGTGAACTTCGGGTACTCATCCGCCTTGTAATTGAACCTTATCGAGTACTCGAGGGCCCTTATCCCCTTGTCTCTCACATATACCTCATCCGTGACGAGAATCTGGTGCTGCGCCTTTTTATCCGACGTTAACATCTGGGTCCAGGTCGGGGGCACCGCCTTGGGATAGTCCGCCCAGTGCTGAGGTCTGTTCCAGTAGCTCGTCCCGAAGTTCGAGGGGTAGGATACTAGAACATAAAATGAGATCGCGAATAATGTGACCATGAAGAACACTCCGAGCTTCGAGACTCGGCTGGACCAGAACTCGTTTAAAGCATCTTTAGCGTTGAATCCCATCAGTATTCCACCCTCGGGTCAAGAAACACGTATAGCACCTCGAGAATCATCCTCGCAATGACGTAGATCAGCGTGTAGACGAACGTGAGGGCTATGATGAGCCCCTCGTCCACGGTCACGATGGCGTTCCAATATAGCAGCCCCATCCCGGGCCACCCAAAAACCGTCTCGGTGAGAATTGCGCCCGAGAGCGATCCGGCTAGGCCAAGAATAATGTTCGTTATGATAGGGGGAGCGGCGACCCTGATGATATATCTCCTCATCACCAGATTCTCTGGGAGCCCCTTCGCCCGAGCCACGTTTACGAAATCCTGCTGCGCCGTGTTCAAAACCATGGTTCTCGTCAGGTAGATCCAGCTCCCTGATAGAGCCAGTACGAGAGTTGAAATGGGCAGGATCGCGTGAAATAGGAGATCTAGGAACCGGGGTATAGCCTCCGTGGGAGGCGGAGCGCTATACATTCCGCCCGGGGGAAGAATTCTCAGGTATTGGGCGAAAATAAGTATAAACAGGATTCCCGTCCACCACGTGGGGAGAGCGTAGGAGAACGCCGAGTAGTTGGAGAAGAATCTGTCGATCTTCGAACCGGGCATGGTGGCAATCTTTGTTCCTATCGTGAGCCCTAATAGGGCGCTTATGCCCACCGATGTCGTGATCAATAATATGCTTTTGGGGAGCCTTTCGGCTATGAGGTCGTATATCTCCGTGCTCCCCTTGAATGTCTGAGCGTTCTTCGCTTTTCCTAGGTCAAACGTCATTACCCGCCAGATCATCTGGGGGAGCCTCATAGGCCAAGGCTTGTCGAGACCATAGGCTTCGATTAGGACGTCTTTGTAATTATTGACTATTCTCTGAAGCTCGGTTGGATCCTGTATAGTCTGGACGAGTCCCTGTCTGTATATCCTGACCTGATCGTTGATCAGAGCGTTGAGCATCCTGTCTGAGAAGCCGGTGGCTCCAAGAACAACATTCATCAGAAGAAGGGTAACAACGACAACCATCAGAAGGGTGAACCCTCTCACCAGCAGATTCCTGCCTAGTCTCATGCTTCTCTCCTCAAATCCAAATTCCGTGTTATTGGATAATTATAAATGATTACTTTATGCTTAAAACCTCTTCACTGCAACATACCTAACGAAAAAAGTCTCGATTGAGACACTATATCGAGTAGCGATAGTTAAATATAATCAAGCTCAATTTAATCTTCGGATAAACATGAGAAAAAAACTACGCTTAGAGTTTGCTTTAATTCTAATTCTTGCTATCGCCATAACTCCGCTTCTATCCTACGCTTCTGTCAAAGTGTCTCCGGCTCAGACCATCAAGGGACCGGCCACAGATGTCATCGAGTACGTTAGAGTAGACAGGCCTCTTGCTCCTGAAGCGCTCAGGCAGGGGGACATCGACGTCTACATCTTCTCGATACCTTCTGAGGCTGAGATCGAGATCGGAGACGACGACGAGGATATCGCGTTCTACCGTGGAGTCTCAGGTATGAATGACATCCTCCTGAACCCCGCTCCTGCTCCCGAAGGGCAGTTGAACCCCTTCTCGATCAAGGAGGTCAGGTACGCGATGAACTTCATCTTCGACAGGGACTTCATCGTGAACGAGATCTACCAGGGGACAGCAGCCCAGATGTACGACTACCTGGGGCCATTCCACCCGGAGGTTCCGTCCATCGCAGACATCAAGCTCAGTCACGGCTTCGTATACGACTTCGACCGCGCCAACTCGATGGTCGAGGACGCTATGGTCCTCGCCGGAGCCGAGAAGAGAGCCGGTAAGTGGTACTACAAGGACGAGGCTGTTACCATCAAAGCCCTCATCAGGGTCGAGGACGAGAGGAGAGACATGGGCGACGCTTTCGCCGCCGACGTCGAGAAACTCGGCTTCACAATCGAGTACCTCCACTCGACCTTCGGACCCGCCATCGACATCGTCTACGGTACGGACCCCGCAGCATTCGAGTGGGGTTTCTATACTGAAGGCTGGGGCATTGGTGCCTCCCGTTGGAACACATGGGAGCCCGGCTGCTGGGGAGGCTCCGCCGACCCAGAGCTTGGCGATTGGTGTGCTAACATGCCCGGATGGGCTGAGGAGGGCTGGTGGAACTACATCAGTCCCGGAGCTAGGATCGACATTCTGACCACAGATATCTACTACGGTAGATACGACGACTTGGCAGACAGGGAGGAGAAGATGAGGGAGGCCACCGACCTCATGATGGACGAGTCCATAAGGATCTTCGGCATCAGGGAGCTCACGGCCTACCCCGCCCGGACTGACGTCGAGGGTCTAACCCAAGACATGGGTCAAGGCCTGAGAGGCGCCGTCTGGGCTCCACGTGAGGCTTATCGCGAGGGTTCGACAACGCTCACCTTCGGTAACCTCTGGGTCTGGACCGAGACCACTGTCTGGAACATGTTCGGCGGCTTCAACGACGTCTACAGCGTCGACATCGCGAGATCCACTTACGACCCAACCGTTTGGAGGCACCCCTTCACGGCATCGGCACAGCCCTTCAGGGCGGACTATGAAGTCGAAACTGAGGGACCATTAGGAACGATGGATGTTCCTTCCGACGCTTACACATGGGATGCTGAGGCAGATGAATGGGTCGAAGTCGGATCCGGCGTCGAGTCTACGAGCAAGGTGTCCTTCGATCTCTCGAAGTACACCTCAGCAAAGTGGCATAACGACATCCCCATCTCGATGGCTGACATCCTGTATGCCTACGCCAGCGGATGGGACATCACGGACGACGCCGACAAGTCGGCCAAGGAATCTGCTGTTGCCAGTGGAGCTGGTGGATACTATACTACTGTCAAAGGAATCGTCGTCCCCGACGAGGACACCCTAGAGATTTACCTAGACTTCTATCACTTCGACGACAACGAGATCGCCATCTTCGCCCAGCCTTGGGGAGGATTCAGCGGCATAGGCCACAACCCCTGGGAGCTCATGGCTGCCCAGGAGGACGTCGTCTTCGAGAAAGGCCTACTGGCAATGGACCAGGCGGCCGCAGACGTCTATGGCGTGCCCTGGATGAGCCTCGTGCTCAGCGATCACGCGGAGATTGTCAAGGACTCCCTCGTGGAGCTCCTTGCAGCGGAGTACTTCCCATCTGGCTACTTCACGTTGGGTGACACGACATACGATACATTGGACAATGCCTTGGCGAGGTATCAGGCGTCAATCGACTGGTACGATGACAAGGGGATCCTCTGGATCGGAAACGGACCCTTCACACTGGAACAGTTCGACGCAGAGGCTCAGTACGCCAAGACCGTCGCCTACAGGGATGAGAGTTATCCCTTCAGTCCGGGCGACTGGTACTATGGCCGGCCGGCTGTCCCCGAAGTCGTTGACGTCACGGTGCCCACGGTAACCAAAGGCATCGCGGCGACCATCGACATCGAGATGACCGGCCCCGAGACCCTCGCAGCCACCTACATCATCACAGAGGAAGCCACGGGAGCCCTCGTGCTCAAAGGCGAGGCCGACATCACGGCCACCTACGGCATGCTCAAGGTCCCGCTGACCACAGAAGACACAGACCTCCTTGATATCGGCGGCAGGTACGTCCTGACCATCCTGGGGAAGAGCCCCGACGTCGCGTTCCTCTCCGAGGCAACGGAGAGATTCGTCGTCAGGGACCCCCTCATCGTGGGACTAGGCGAGACCGTCGACGAGCTCACGGGGGAGATCGATGAACTCAGCGACAGCCTTAGCGAACTCTCGTCCGATCTAGCGGACTCGCTCGACGCCCTATCAGGTCTGATCGGGGCGGGCACGGGTGCTATCGCCGAAGACATCGACGACCTGTCAAGCGACATCAGAACAGTCACACAAGCAGTGAGCGACACCAACGACAGCATCTCACAGCTCGCAAGCAGCTCCAGCACCCTGCTCTACGCGGTGGTGGCGACACTCCTCGTGGCACTGCTCGGCGTTGCTACACCCTACCTGAAAAAGTCCTAAACAAAAACTCTAACCCTTTTTCTTTTTTCACTACAATACAGCCAGGGCCCTGCAACACCCGAAAAAACCTAAAAGCGTAACCCCCCTTCTATCCACACCATGGGGAGCGGTAGAGAGAGCCGCGCGCTTATTTCAATAGCCGTATCCATAATTTTCTTCACAGCCTTTATTCAACCCGCGTGGGGGGCCTCGGATAAGATCACGATAGAGTACTTCCACAAGCCCAAATGCAAGACCTGCGGAGGACAGCTCAACAGCGAGGGCTTCGACGCGATCATCAGGGACCTAGAGGACGAATACGGACCCAAAATAGAGACCGAGTGGATAGACCTCAACGAAAACGAGAACCTCATGAGGATCATGGAGTATAACATCACTCTGACCCCTGCGGTGGTCTTTGACGGGAAGCACAGCCTCGTCAGGGACGAGATCACATCAGAGAGCCTCCGAGAAGCCGTCGATGCCCTCCTTGACCCCGGGTCTGCCCCGCTTCCAATGGGCGGCTTGGCAACAATCTCGCTCCCCGTAATCCTTGTCTCGGGGCTCGTCGACGGCTTCAACCCTTGCGCCTTCAGCCTCCTGGTCTTCTTCATCAGCTTCCTCCTGGGTCTTCAAAAGACTCGAGGCAACATCCTTCGGATGGGCGCCGCATACATCGCCGGGAACTTCATCATGTACCTCGCCCTCGGGTTGGGCCTCCTTCAGGCCATCAGCTTCCTGGGGATCGAGCATCCCATCGGTAAACTCGGCACCGCCCTCCTCATCGTTCTCGGGCTACTGAATCTGAGGGACGCCTTCTCTTGGGGAGAGGACCTCCTAAAGTTCCCCAAGAGGGCAGTCCCCACCGTTAAGGCCCTCACCAATAAGGGAGTCGTCCCCGCAGCCCTCTTGCTGGGGGGATTCGTGAGCATGCTCGAATTCGCCTGCTCAGGCGGAGTCTACGTCGGGATATTGGTGCTCCTATCGAGCTCCGCCAGGTTCTGGGAAGGCGTGGGCTATCTCCTCCTCTACAACCTAGCGTTCGTAACCCCCCTCGTCGTGATACTCCTTGTAGGAAGCCGGGCTGAGACCCTCGCAAGGATCGACGAATGGCGGGTGATAAGGAGGAGGCAGATGAAGGCTATTGGCGGGGCGTTCATGATACTCTTGGGGATAGTCACCTATTACTGGGTCTTCATGAAATGAGGATCTGAACTACATAACGGTCGCCCGCACGCGTCGCCTTTCGAGGGCTTACCAGATCAAGTCCCATGGGAGCGTGTTAAGGAGTACCGGATCTCCCTGGGTGACCAGCACTATGTCCTCGATATGGCTACGGAAACCGAGTTTAGAGTCCTCATGCTGGGGCTCGAATGTGAGGGTCATCCCGGGCTTAAGGGGCTGATCGTCCGTCTCGATGGGTCCGAAGCTCGGGGAGTGAGGCATCGTATAGTCGTGGACGTCGAGCCCAATCTGGTGACCGCACCTCACCAAGGGTTCGAGGCCGTATTCCTGGTTGATCTCTGAAGCCTTCTTGAGGACTTCGTTCCCCGTGGTCCCAGCCTTGATGTTTGCGAATGACTCTTCATGGGCCAAAACTATCCGGTCTAGCCAATCCTTCACGACTGGTGTGAGGTTCATGGGCCACGTGCGCCCCATGTCGCTGCAGTAGCCCGAGGGGACACGGCATCCCACATCAGTGAGCAGGATATCCTCGTGCTTCACGATCCTCGGGGGACCACTCGGACCGTTTCCGAAGCCCACGTTCGACCAGAAGCTGAACTCGATGGCCCCCCGTTCAATCATCCCCGCATCCAGCATCTTCTTGAGATCCCCCGTGTGGACACCGGGCTTCGAGGCCTCTATCATCTCCATGACCGCATCCTCGGTGATGCCAATCGCCTCCCTGATCTCCTGGATCTCATAGCTGTCCTTGATGGATCTCATCTCGAAGACGTGGTCGGAGACATCAACACGCTCGTCGAGCTTGACATCGAGTTCTTTGGAGAGCCGTAGGGCGAGCTGAGCGCTCAACGTGGAGAGGTCGAAACATACCTTGCCGGGGTCGTAATCCTCTAGGGCTCGCTTCGTCGCCCTCAGGTGATGGCCCTTCTCCTGCTTGATCGCAATGACATTCCCGTATCGTCCGCTCTCCTCCATCCTCTTGGCCCCCCAGTGAGGCACGACCACGGTGGACCCTCCGTGGATGTCGAAGA
>JADHWM010000039.1 GCA_016783485.1 Candidatus Bathyarchaeota archaeon | reverse complement strand
GATGTCCCGGCGCTTCCGGCTGCGATCAATGAGCCCCTGAACATATGCCTCGGAGACATCATCGAACATCTCGACGGTTGCCTTGACGAGCTCGGCGTGATTTACCTCCGGGTTATAATGCAGTATGTCGGCGACGTACTGCTCCGCGGTCATGGGTTCCTCCGGCTCCTCGGTCTCTCCCGCCTTCTCCTCGGGGTAGCAAACGCTCCAGATGTCAGGATATGTTTCTCTGTAGGCTTGGAGAGCCGCCTGGGCCTCCTCCTCGTTGAGCTCATGCTCCTCCACGAGCTTCGCCTGGATCTCTTCGACGGGTTCTCCGATTCTCTCGGTGATGAAGGAGATGACTTGGGCTGATGTGGTCGGAGGCTCCTTCAGGAGAGGCCGTGGAGCTTGAGCCGGTACTCTCCCATTCATCTCCTCGTTGAGGCGTTGAAGGTTCAGGGTTCTGTCTTCATTGGCAAGGCAGAACTCAAGCTCCTCGTCCGTGAGCATCGTTATTTTGGTGAGGAAGCCTGCGCCGTTGGCATCAGCGTCAAAGACCCAGCTGAGGTCATGCTCCTCGATGTATGCCTTCGCCTCCGAGGCGGGCTCCTCAGCCGTTCCAGGCAACTCCTCTACAGCACCTGCGGCCTCCTCCTCGATCTCGTAGAGGAAGCGACGGCGGTTCCTCCCGATCTCGGTGGCGTGGGCCAGTTGCCGGGCGTAATCCTCTATAGCGGAGGCTGGAAGAAGCTCTCCTTTCTCCTCAAGGAAAAGCTCGACGTAGTTTACGAGAGACGCCTGGACATCCTCAGGTGCTGCAAGAATAGCCCGGACCTGGTACTCAGTCATCTTCTGAATTGTTACGGGCGTAACAATTTCCTCGAGCTTGAGGATCCTGAGGAGCTGGGCAATCCGGCTCCGGCCCATCCCGATCCTTTTGGCGAGCTCCGCCTGGGTGAGCCCGAGGGCATCCATCATCTGCCGGAGCTTCAGCGCCCGCTCATAGTCCGTGTAGCCTTCGCGCTCCTCGTTCTCGTCCCACTGCTCGATGATGACCTCCTCGTCGGTGCCCTCGACGACTATGGCGTCGGCGTGGGTGGCGCCCGCCTCTTTGAGGGCGAGGAACCTGCGCATCCCGGTCCGGATCTCGTAGCCCCCTTCGACGGGCCTGAGCCTGAGGGGCTCGATCTGACCCGCGCGCCCAATGGAACAGGTGAGGCTGCCGACATCGACCCCCTGCCTGACGTTTAACGGAGAGGGCCTGATCTCGTCGAGGGGAATCCTCTGAACCTCTGTCACCTCGCTGCGAGGAGGGGTCATGCGACCACCTCCTGTCTATGCTGATCTGCACCACCCCCATAGTGCCTTTCAGACATAATGTTGTCGAGGTGGAAGCGGTGTGTCTCCAGGTCCTCCCCGAGGAGTTCCAATGTTCTTTCAGGGCAGTACTCCATGGCTGCGGTGATCAGCTGGTCTGCGTTTGCGTTGCAGGCTTGGTATCCTCTGTTGATCCACCTTGAGACGGTGTTCCTGTGAACCCCAAGCAACCCTGCGAGGATGCTGAAGGCGGTCTCCTTCCGGTTCACCGGCTGCCCGTTGCTCCGTGCTGCGCTCTTTTTCTCCAAGACGTCGAAGCTCAGTTGTTCATATAGGGCGTTAACCATCTTCATGCGGCAGGGTCGGCTGAGGTACTCTGAAAGCCCAAATGCACCATCCCCATAGTGCAAGTTAGCCGGAACCTCTGTCAAGCTCTCAGCCCCCCCGGAGTGACGCTTCCACTTAGAGATCTGACGATCTCGCAAAGGTTGTCCCTGACCCTGGCGAGGCCCGGCCTCCCCCCATAAACCATCGACGCTAGGCGCCTCCGCGGGCCCCGTCCCGGCATGGCTGGACGCGTGGCGAACGCCGCCGTCCCAATCCCCAATTCTCATCGAGGGGCTTCCTCCCGGATCCGCTTTTCACCGGGCATCCCTTGGGGTGCCATCTCCTCGTCCTCGAGGCCTTCCAGGAACCCCCTGAGCGCCTCAGCGAAGGCTTTGGCCTCAGCAAGCGGTAGCACCATGAGGCTGTAGAGCCCCGAATCCTTCCTCTCCGTCTCTCGTTCACATGCCTCGTCGAACTCGGGGATCGTCGCATAGGAGCCGGGCACCATCTCGATGGCGATCCGGCTTCCCCGTTCATGGTCGAGGGCCGCGGTGAACGCCACCGTGATGGGCTTCTCCGTCACGGCGTCTCTTGTCCCGTGCAGAGCGCGGGCTCTGAAGATTGTTTCAAACCATCTCATAGGTTCTCGTTAGAACTCTGGCAAGACTTTGCCGTCTCCTTATAAGTTTTAGGGCAAGATCTTGCCACCCCTGTCAGATTCGGATCCTCCACCTGTGGTCGTGCTTCACGATAACCTCCCCCGCCTCGAGGGGCTCCAACCAGTAGCTAAGGGTCCTCCGGGGAAAGAAGAGTCTCAGCTGTTTATCGGTTGCGGGGCCGTTCTCGAGTATGAAGAGGAAGATGCGGAAACCCTGATTGTTCAGGATCCCCGACAGCCTGTGCAAGAGGCCGAGGTTGAGGTCGGCACGGTTCTTGAGGATGCCGGCGTGGCGGATGATGTCTTCGAGGACCGTCTCGTTCGGGTATAGCTCTGCCCTGTTGAAGGGAGGCTCTTCCCCATCGCGTGGCGCCAATCAACCATCTTCCTTCGCCGTTCATCGAATCATGCCGTGATCCGCGGTGATCTGGATGCCGGTGGGTTGAAGCGTGGGAGTGGAGTGCGCCGGGCGAAGCACTATCGATGCTTCGGCTGGACGCATGTATCGCGTCGAAAGGATAGTGAGGGGATATATACGGGCTCAGCGCCGCTTATCCCGGATTCCCCTCTCGTTCATATCCTTAGCAGGTTATGGTGGATCCTTAGCAGGTTATGGTGGGGGAGGCGCCCTCTTCTTATCTTACCGCAGTGTCAGGGGGGAGGGGGTGTAGTGACAGAGAACTGCATGGAAACAGGCTCTTTCCCGGGGAGAAGGTTTAAAACGGATTTTCGTTTTCGCGTGTTAGAAACGGTCTTCAACGGGCTATTGCACAGATCTGTGAACTCAAATATAAG
This sequence comes from Candidatus Bathyarchaeota archaeon, assembly GCA_016783485.1. GTDB lineage: Archaea > Thermoproteota > Bathyarchaeia > TCS64 > TCS64. The sequence goes on along the minus strand of JADHWM010000039.1, from coordinate 16,585 downwards.
GGCAACCCCGCTGGATCGCTAGATTACGATAAACGGCTCAACTTTAATGACCGCCAAATAGAGAGCTGGAACCAAACGAGTTTCGCCAGCACAGTGTTGGATCCTTGATGATCAGCATCTTGACCTCGACCGGGCACAGGGTCTCCTATCGGCTCTTAAGCACCCTCATGAAACACCGTCCAGGCACAGCGTAACGCAGACCAGGTGCTTTAGGGCACCTGGTCTACGGCAACCAGACTTTCACCCACCTCCCTCCCCCACCGATCTATGTACATCTTAAACGTGAGCTGCAGCTGTCTATCACCGGCTTTATCCATGTCATCGGAGTCCAGCGAACGCCATCCATCGGTGTTCAGGGACGGTAGCAAACTCCTCCCCCGATATATCCCGGGGGCCCTGCTCCACAGGGAACGCCAGCTCTCGATGCTCGACAACATCTTCAGGGACACCCTCGAGAACCCCCGGGAAAACTACATGAGGGTGGTCCAGCTGCTGGGCCCCACCGGCTCGGGGAAGACTAGCACCGCCCTATGGTTCGGCAGCAAACTCCAGCGGGAGGCCGGAGAGAGGAGGGGGATAACCCTCGGCATAGTCCACGTCAACTGCAAGGTGGAGGCCAAGACCCAGCGCAGCCTCTACCGGAAGATCCTGATGAAGGCGGCGGGGCGGGATGTCCAAGGCGGTCCTACGGAGGAGTATCTCACCCTGCTGCTGGATCACCTGCGAAAGCAGGGAGATTACCTTGTCATAATCCTGGACGACGTGGACTACCTGATCCGCCTGAGCAAGCAGGAGCAGCCGGAGGGAGGGGTCATCTACGATCTCACCCGGCTAAACGAGGTCCACCTCGGCGAGTACATGAATGTCCTGGGGGTCCTCTTTATAGCCCGAGACGACGGGTTCAGAAGCCTGCTGGATTCCTCAGAGAGGAGCAGCCTGGGCCGACTCGTGGTCAGGATGCCCCATTACGGCAAGGACGAGCTCGTGGATATTCTGCGGGCTCGGGTCGAGGAGGCCTTCAACCCGGACACGGTTCCTCCGGAGGTCGTGGGATACGTGGCCGACCTGGCCTCGGGGAGGAGGGAGGATCCGGGGGACTGCAGGTATGCGCTGGACCTCCTCCTCACCGCCGGGATGATGGCCGACGAACGGAGGGAGGCGACGGTCTCGCTGGAGCACGTTCGGAGTTCGTATGCGGATGCCACGTGGGGACCGAGCGACGAGGAGTTGAACGCCCTGAGCCCTCACTGCATCCTGGTGCTCGGGGCGGCGGTGCTGGTCCTCAAGAGGCGGATGACCCCATACGTTTCTGTGAAGGATGTTCACGAGTTTTACAGGATGGCCTGCGATACTCGGGGGGTGAGGCCCCTCGGGTACGGCAGGGTCAGGCAGCTGATATTGGAGTTGAACGCGATTGGAGGGCTTGACTTGGGGCCGAAAGGGGGCGTGGGCATTGCGGGAGCCACCCTCGACGACCTGGAATGGTCTCTTATCGCCATGGAGAAGAAAATAAAACTCGTGGAATCCGAATGACCGCCCTTCCTCTTCGCATCGAGAGCTGGACATCCAGTCGGGCTGTTCTGGGTTAGGAAGGGGGTACTATGAGCTTCTCGTCTCCAGGTTGAGCAGCGTCATCCAGGTGCCCATCTTAGCCAGAAAATCGTTGGCTGTAAGCGTATCCTTCTCCGAGAGTAGAACGTTTCTCAGCTGGGAGTTTATGGGCAGATCCCCTGATGCGAACCTTTTGAGTCTTCGTATGTCGATCATGCTACAGGATAAATATAGGTGAGGAGGCGAGAGCAGAATCCGGAGCCTCCGCACTAAGCTGGTCGAGAACATATGCCCCGCAGAAGAGCTTAAGAGACGGCACGCCCTCTGGAAGGAGGGTTCTTCGATAAAACCCATCACGTCTATCGGCTCAAGATTAAAATCAACTACGCACCGACGTTTGAATTACCCTCAGGGAAAGCTGCTCCAGAGTTTATGGTCCCAATCATGTCCTGAAGACGAGGGTGGTCAGTGAGGGAGCCTCACGACGACCCTGTCGTCGGGCAGCGTCGCTACGAAGTCCCATCCGCCGGACAGAAAACGTTCAACCTGATCCACGTCTATCACTTTCTGACTTGCCCCATTATTCGCCATTGCGCCGAGGAGCTTCTTTCGCACGGTCTCCTGAAAGGTCTCGTCGTCCATGGATGGATCCATTTCCTCCACCTCCTCAACGCTGAATCCGGCGACAAGGAGCAACTGCTTCCTGAATGACTCCCTGAGCCTCTCCTCGCTCGTTTCATCCCTCCCCGTCGTCTGTAGGAACCCCTGGCTCCTCCCGTAGGCCTCCCTCATATCCTCAATTACACTCTCGGGGAGCCTGCCCTTGTTCGTCGTATACCGGTTCTCGATGTCCCCCTTGTGGCCCATCCAGAATCCCCGGTAGTCCCGGAGCACGAGGCCCTTCGACTCCGCCAGCATCAGCTGGGTGTCGAAGTACGACCGCAGCACGTAGGGCCTCCACTCGTACCCCGCCTTCCTTATGGCGGATCTGATCACGTCCCCCACGTTCGTGGCCCTGATGAAGGGCTTCATCCTCCGCTTCGGAGTGACGATGGCCGAATCCTCGGTGAGTTTCTCTCCTTCCCTCATCCTGGTCTCCAGGTAGTCCTTGAGGTAGTCGCATCCCTCCTCGCTCAGGAAGGTGAGGTACTGGTGCCCCGCCTTGCTCAGCTCCCTCCTGACCATGACGAGGGTTGGCACAGATTCGAAATCCACCGCCCCGTTCTGCACCTTCATCTCGGGGAGGTCTTTCACCCGCAGACCGTCGTCACCCTGATAGTTCCCAATGGTCTTCAGCCTCACACCAGTGTGTGCAACGAGCACGGAGGCGACTCTGGTCTTCTTATCCCCGGAGAGGAATATTTTTTTCAGCTCATCCTGAATCGGGACCCTCTCATTCCTCAAAGAGGGCGTATCCTGACTGCCTTTGACCTTGAGCTTTCTCTTGATCACAACATTGTTGTGAGCGAGCCAGGATTTCATCGCCTTGACGATAGAGAGGATGTAGCTGCCGCTGTAGTCAGATTCGAGAGTTGTTATAGCGTCCAGCATCAAGTTAAACAACTCGTCCTCCCCCATTGATGCAATCTCACTGGGTGTGACCTGGAACCTTCCACAGAAGTTTCCCAGTCTCCTGAGATAGACATCCGCCGTGACCAGGGAGCCTCTTGCAACGTTTCCGTGCCAGCGGGAGATGTCTTTATCCTCGAGAAGCTTGCGGTGAGCGCCTTTGACTGTCACAGATTAGCGAAAACGCCCGAAAATATAAAGGTTCTGAACCGAAAAGGTGGCGGGCCCGGTGGGATTTGAACCCACGACCTCAGGCTTAGGAGGCCGGCGCGCTATCCATACTGCGCTACGGGCCCAACGCCAACACACACAACACACACATCCATAAATAAATACCTCCACCACCCCCACATACCAACAGCGGGGGTACCCGAGGCTGGTCAAAGGGGCGAGACTTAAGATCCCAACCACGGGTAAGACATCTCGTAGCTTAGGCTTTCGCGGGTTCAAGTCCCGCCCCCCGCACCATAACCCCCAAATACAGAACATAAGCCCAACCATAAACCCCGCAGGCATCAACCCAAAATGGACTAGACGAGATAATGAGAAAAATAACGGGAAGAAACGAGGTCCTCTACTTCTTCAGCATCGGACCCACAAAGTACCCGACTATAGCCCCGATAACCAGGGCCGCAATCGCATACATCTGCCAACTGCTGGCGGAGCTCTGCGCCGCAGCGAGATCAGCCTCCAGGCCCGCCACGTCCCCCACGAGAGCGGCGACCTGAGCATTCAACCCGCTCACATCGCCCTCGAGACCGGACACGTCGTCCTCGAGACCAGAGACATCGCTGTTCAGATCGCTCACCTGGCCCTCAAGCACGGAAACCTCGCCCAAAAGCCCGGAGACATCGCTCTCCAGATCGGAGATCTCAGCCTCCTTCGCCTCGATCACATTAACCGAGTCGATGAGCAATCCAGAGTACTGCGTCACATAGTCGATGATATTCTCGAACAACCGACCGCCCTGCTGGGGATTCGCATCCTCGCCGTACCGGTCCGCCCGGATCATCTCCGGGTGATACAGACCCATATACTGTCCAAACGGAGCCTCACCAGACGCGATCACGATGTTACCCGAGTCATAGTCGACCTCCAAAGCCATCACCGGGAAGCTGCCCTCGTCACCCGCCTCATGGACCTCAGGAACGGGCTCGGTACTATCCACCACGACACCGACCTCCGTCGTCGTCATGATGACATAGACACCATCCGGGGCATCAGTCTCGAGAGCGACGTAGCTCCCGTCCACGTATCCGATGACGATACCGGGCCCGTGGAACAGGCCCCTCTCCACACCGGAGACCAGGTGGGCGAACTCGGGGTCCACATTATCCGAGACACCGAGAACCCTGTAGGGCGCACCCCCATTAGAGACGGGGTCCTCAACGGAGGACGCCTCAATCCTGAGGGCGCTCCCGAGGTACTCTAGCGCAGAGTTGGCTGTAGCCTGACGCAGAGAGTCAGTACCGTAGTCACTGTCAGCAGCAATCCAGACCGCCTTACCGCCACCGTCATACCAAGACTTTATGGCAGCCAGTTCGTCATCAGAATAGTCCAACGAGGAATCCTGCTGAACCATGATGAGCATATCAGCCCCCGTCAGATCAGACGCCTCGATATCCTCAAGCACAACAGACCATGTAACCCAGGACATATTATTCATGATCAGGGTCAGCTGAGTGTCAGGGGTCAACGCCCCTTTGAAATGAACCACCACCTTAGGATTAGCAGCCCAAGTCGGCGCAGCAACGGAACAGAGAGACAAAGCAAGCGTAGTCAGCAGAAGGATCGAAAGGATTTTCTTCTTCATTTTCAGATATTCCCTTCCGATTCAATATCCCATACCGGATTTAAAACACTTCTCAGAGGACCCGGACAAAGTTAAAAAGGCATCACAATACTATCGAATGAGGATGAATCGATGGATAGGAAGGTAATCCTGGGCATAGCCGTCGTCGTCATAATCGCCATAGGTGGATACTACTTAATGCAGAAACCGGAGACCCCACCGAGCGAGTATACCCTCTCGGTGGATTCGTCGCCTGTCTCAGGGGTGACTGTCACAGTCGACGGCGTCGCGTATGAGTCCCCGTTCGCGGCCAAACTGGAGGAGGGAGGTTACGCGGTGGTGGTGCCGGATGAGATCACTGTGGAGGGTGTCGATTACGCGTTCACGGGATGGGCTGATGGATCGGCTGACCTCGAGAGAACTGTGGATCTCTCGGCAGATACCGGTCTAGAGGCGCATTATGAGGAGATCGTCACTGAGGAGCCGGATCCTGACCCCACGACAGAGGTGACAGTATCCGGGATAATCAGCGACTCCGAATCGGGAGAACCTATCGGAGGAGCCGCAGTCTCAATCGATGGAGAGACCGTGATCACGGGAGCGGATGGAAGCTACGAGGTCACGGTCGACAAGGGCACCTATACGGTGACCGTGTCCAATGACGGGTATGAGGACGAGACTGGTTTGGTTTCAGAGACCGATGATAACGAATACGCTCTGGACATAACTCTGACCCTGATCCCGGCGACCCCGTCCACGGAGATCATCCTCAACGTGATCACACGGCACGGCTCCGACATCACTCGGCAAGCGGAGTTACTATTTAGAGAGACGGAGTACTGGGAGATGTACAACTTCGAAGACATCAGATGGATCCCTGTCGCCTCGAGCCTCTGGGTCGACACAATCGTGAGACGGGGAGACATCGACCTCGGTTGGGGCGGCGGCCCCGTGTTATTCGACATCGTCTACGGGGAAGGGCTCACGGCCCCCCTCGACAGCGACGATGTCTTAGACGCTCTCGCCCAAATACCCGACCAGATCGGAGGAGTCGCCGCCAAGAGGTTCGACGACGGAGACGTCCACTGGGTCGGCGCCGCAATCTCCTCATTCGGCTTCACCATCAACACCCAAGTCCTAGAATTAGAAGGGCTGCCCCAACCCACTAAATGGACCGACCTAGCCAACGAGACATATTCTCCAAGGTTCTTGATGTCCGCTGTGATCGGCACCGCTGACCCAACCCTTTCGACCTCCAACACCCGGATGTTCGAGATCATACTCCAAACCCACGGATGGGAGAGGGGCTGGGAGATCATGACCACGATGGGCGGGAACGCAAAGATCTACGACCGGTCTGAGAGCGTGAGAGACGCGGCCATCCAGGGGGAGATCGGTGCAGGGACGACCATCGACTTCTATGGATATACAGCGCAACTACAGAACCCCGGGGTATGCTGGTACGTCTTCCCCGAGGACGGGACCCTGGTCAACGCTGACCCGATCGCCCTCCTCACTACATCTCCAAACCCGGAGGCTGCCCAGGCGTTTGTATCCTGGCTGCTCTCTCCTGAGGGACAAAAGCCTTGGCTAGACCCCAATATAAACAGGCTGCCCATCAACCCCGCGGTTTTCGACACCCCGGAGGGTCTGGAGAGGTCTGATCTCAAGGAGATCTACGAGAGGTCCCAGGAGGCCATTATATCCGGGTTCAGTGATGACCTCGCCCTCTCCTATGAGTTCACCATGATGTACTACTTCCACGGAACCCTCGTAAGGCCTCAGCTCAAGCTCATAGACGCATGGGAGGTCCTGGCTGAGGCGAAGCTCAATGGGGACATCACCCAGGTCCAGTTCACGGACCTCGTGAATCAGCTGAGCGACCCACTCTTATTCGAGTTCACAGATCCGGAGACAGGTCAGACCGTGACATTCACAGAGGAGTTCGCCATCTCCATCAACGAGAGGCTGAGGACCGATCCGGAGTATAAGCAGGACCTAGTCGACTCATGGATGGAAGCTGCCGAAGCCCGCTACGACTCAGTCAGGGCCCAGGTGGCCGCTCTGGTTCCATAGTCGAGGCCTAATCGGAGCTTCGCAGAGGTACGTCGAGTGGATCTCAAGAAGACCATCAGGACGCTCAAGAGGGAGCTGGACGCGATGACCGCGATCCAGACTTTTATAGCATACGCCTTTCTGCTGGTCTTCCTTATCGCACCCCTCGTCCTCATGGTCGGCCAAGCCTTCGTCTATCAAGGGGGAACATCCTTCAGATGGTTCGTCGATCTCCTCAGTAGCCCCGAGTACGTCTCATTCACTTCTAGGGGCGGTAGACTCTTCGAAGTACGCAGAGGGGTCATGTATCTCTGGGGCCACGACTACGGGATCCTCCTAAACTCCCTGTTAGTCGCCTTCTTCGTGACCGTGTTCTGCTCCATCATCGGCGTCGTCGCCGCGATGCTCATGGGCCGCTACAGGTTCCCTGGGAAAGGCATATTCAGAGTCCTACTACTGATACCCCTTCTCGCTACGCCCTTCGTGAACGCGTACATCATCGGGAAGCTCTTCAACCCCCGGGGCGGCCTCATTAATTATCTCCTCGTCGACCTCCTACACATCCTCCCATGGAGGCTCGACATCGACGGACTCGTCGGGGTGATCCTCGCCCAGACCCTATCCTACTACCCCATCATATTCCTGAACGTCCTCGCCTCCCTCAACAACATCGACCCCAGCGTCGAAGAGATGGCCGAGAATCTGGGAGCCCGGGGCTTAAGGCTGTTCAGGACAATTACACTTCCCCTTTTCCTCCCGGGACTCGCGGCGGGGGCCATCATCGTGTTCATCTTCAGCCTCGAGGACCTCGGAGCGCCGATCGGCTTCACCGGGGCCAGAGCGAATCCCCTGTCCAGGAAGCTGGTCTCCTATCAGGTTTACAGCAGCTTCGCCGAGGCGCTCACAGGAAGCTTCTCCCCGAAGATCGCCGCCCTAGCCGTGATCATCCTCTTCATCGCAGTCGCTGGGTTCCTGATCATCAGACGGTACGTCAACCTACGCACATATGCCATGCTGAGCAAAGGCGGCAGATGGAGCCCAAGACTCAGGACCCCCTCGGTCAAGACTCGGGTCGCCATCATCCTCTCCCTCCTATTCCTGGTCACATTGGCTTCGATGCCCCAGATCGGAACCGTCATACTTGCGACATCGAACTGGGCCATAAGCGGGACCCTGCCCACCAAGGCTACAGGGCAGTACTTGGGAACTCTCATATCAGATTCCGATGTGACTAGAGCCATCGTTAACAGCCTACTTTACTCAGGGGCTGCAGTGGTGATCACGGTCCTCGTAGGCGCTAGCATCGCTTACGTGGTCGCGAGGAGAGACATACCGGGGCGATCCGTTCTAGACATCCTAGCGACGATTCCCGTGGCGGTGCCAGGGATTGCCCTGGCGGTTGGATATTTCCTTCTCTTCTCATCGAAAATGTTCCGGGGCTCGATCCTAGATCCACTGCTGGACCCCGCCCTCCTCATGGTCTTCGCTTACTCGATACGCCGACTGCCGTTCACGACGAGGGCGGTGTCGGCGGGCCTCGCGCAGGTCGACAAGAGCCTCGAAGAGTCCTCGATGAACCTCGGGGCTGACCGGCCGACCACCTTCTTCAAGGTCGTGCTCCCCCTCATAATAGGCCACATTCTTGGAGGAGCCATCCTGAGTTTCGTTTATTCGATGTCCGAGGTGAGCACCAGCGTCACCCTAGGGGCTCTGCGTGAGGATCGAGTTCCCATCACGTTCTTCATCAGCCAGATCGTGTACGGTGTGGCTGCTGTGGGGTCGGTGAGTATCGGGGCTGCCCTCTGCGTGCTGCTCATGGCAGTGCAGATCACTGCGATGGCGATCTCCAACTACATTCTAAAACAGAAGGTAGCATTCCTGGGAGTGTAAATCATGGTTAAAGTTGAGCTCAAAGGTGTCACGAAAAGGTTTGGGGACGTTTTGGCCGCGGGAGATGTCAGTCTCCAGATCGAGGACGGGGAGTTCTTCACCTTCCTCGGGCCCAGCGGATGCGGTAAGACCACCACGATGCGGATGATCGCGGGCCTCGAGTACCCCGACGAGGGAAGAGTCTTCTTCGACGGAGAGGACGTGACCAACCTCCCCAGCTTCAGGAGGAACACGGGGATGGTCTTCCAGAACTACGCCCTATGGCCCCACATGAAGGTCTTCGAGAATGTAGCGTACGGTCTCAGGATCAGGAAGGTGGACGGGGCGGGGCTCAAGAAGCGGGTGGACGATGCTCTAGAGCTGGTCCATCTCGGTGGAATGGGGGACCGGTTTCCCTCTCAGCTCAGCGGTGGTCAGCAGCAGCGTGTCGCCCTCGCGAGGGTCATGGTGATCAATCCCTCTGTTCTGCTGTTGGACGAGCCTCTGAGTAACTTGGATGCGAAGCTCCGGGTGGAGATGAGGGAGGAGATAAAGGAGCTCCAGAGAGAGCTGGGGATTACCACCATCTACGTGACTCATGATCAGGAGGAGGCGATGGCTGTGAGCGACCGGGTGGCCATCCAGAATCATGGGGTGATCCGGCAGGTGGGGACTCCCTCGGAGATCTACAGCTTCCCCCGGGATGTCTTTATAGCGACGTTCATCGGGAGAGGGGCGATCCTAGAGGGGATTGCGAGTCTCTCCGATGGTGGGCCCCGGGTTGACCTGGGGGGTTTCACCGTCGACGGCGTGGATACCGCTTCGGCTGTCGGGGACGGGGACCGAGCAGCGTGTGTCATGAGGCCTGAGAGTTTCTCGGTCACCGAGCCGGGGGAGCCCTCGAATCGTCTGGATGGCGTTGTGGAGTGGTCCTCTTTCATCGGTCCGTACAGGGAGGTTAAGTTTAATGTGGGGGGGACCACTCTGTTGGTGGATGTGCCTCCGGAGACGGAGACGCCTGTGGGGGGGAGCCTCACAGTTTACATCCCCGTCCGTAGGACGATTGTTCTACCGTGGGATGAGGTGAAGTAAATGTTGATGAAAACTCGTAAGTTGGATGGGGCGCTGGTCGCCCTGGTTATCTTCCTGGCAGCTCTCGCGACGATAGTCCCGGTCTTGGGGAGGGCTGTCCCGATAAATGATCCCGTGGGGTATCCTCTCCCGACGAATCCGGAGCCGGTGCTGCTAGGGGGAGCCTTGAGGGTTGAGGTTCGTGCCGGGTCGGGGGCCACGTCGTGGTCGGGGAGCCTGACCGGGAAATATGGTTCCAGCGAGTTGACTCCTGTGAACAGTAGCTATTCCGGCGGGTGGTGGACCGTCTTCTTCAGGATTCCCTCCGATGTCTATCCTGCTCTGTATGATCTCGAGCTGGATTGGAGCGATGAGGGCTCCTCGGTGGAGTATACTCAGCCTGGAAGTGTCTGGGTTCTGGAGGAGTGGCCGGAGACCTTGAGGGTGGCCCATATCTCGGATATTCATCTCCCCTATGGTGCCGATATTTTCGCGACCTATGTCTATGAGGCGAATCTCGTGGATGCGGATATGATCGTGGCTACGGGGGATATCGTGGATGTGGAGACCATCGCGTCGTCGTGGAATTATCTCCAGGAGATGATGGGGAGGCTGGGTGTCCCCTTCTTTGTTCTACCAGGGAACCACGATTATGCGGGTGCGCATTCAGCCTTGTACCAGGAGTATGGGGGGATGAAAAATTACAGCGTCGTCATCGGGGATTTCCTGTTCATGGCCCTCGACAGCCACGGCGGGGGATATATCTATCAGGAGCAGCTGGACTGGGCTGAGAGTGTCCTTGCTGGAAATCCAGATAAAGTGAAGTTCATGGGTTTCCATCACTCGCTCTTGAGCAGCGAGTTCGAGGACGATGAGGGGGCTGTGAAGGGCGGTGAGCTCGAGGGGGACTGGACTGATATCGAGGCCCTCAGGGATGTGATGTATTTCACCTGGCGGGATAATATCGGGCTCGCGGAGGAGGTTCTGAGGATCATTCAGACATATGATGTGAGGCTGATCATGTCGGGGCACGTTCACAGGGATATCATCTACATTCTTAACGGGGAGAACTACTTCGTGACCACCGGTAACAGTGGCGGGAGTGGTCCCCCTGGTTATGAGGGGCCGCGTTCGAGGCTCATCGAGCTGGACTCCGATGGGACCATTCGTCTCGATGAGTACGCTGTAGCGGGTCTCTTCGATCCCCCTAATGCGATCCCGACTGGGGAGCTCTCCTACTATTACTGGGGGGCGAATGACGGGTCGGGGGAGGCTGTCTCCGCGAGGGTTGTGAACGGCCTCGAGATGGCGTTGGAGGATGCGAGCCTCGAGTTCCTCGTGAGCTCCGAGAATCCTGTGGACGCCTACAGCTTCTATCCCAGCGACCCGGGGAGCTACGATGTGGTGGAGACCGATGCAGGGCACCTCTTCGTGGTCCTTGTGGATGTTCCGGCTGGGGGAGTCTACGACCTATCCCTCGCGGCAGTTGACGACGGCACGAGCCCCTCGGTGGTGATCCAGTTCCCCGAGGCGTACGACGAGGGGGACCCCGTTGATGTGAGTGTCGACGTCTCCGACGGGGGCTGGGGTGTGGGGGATGTATTTGTCTCCTACTCCTTGGATGGGGGCGCGACATGGGTCGACGTCGACTCGGCGGTATCTGCTGTCGTCGACAGGGATGACTATCGGGTTAATCTGGTGGAGACGAGCCTCGATTTCACTGTGGAGGATCTCCCTGACGGTGTGACCCTTCTCGTTCAGGTCGAGGCCACCGATTTTGCGGGTAATCTGGGTTCCTCGGAGGGGAGTTTCATCCTGGGGATTGTGCCCCCTGAGACTCATATTCTCTCGGTGGATTCGTCGCCTGTCTCGGGGGTCACCGTGACCGTCGATGGCGTCGGGTATGAGTCCCCGTTCGCGGTTGAATTCGAGGAGGGGGGTCACACTGTTGTGGTGTTGGAGGAGGTCTCTGTGGATGGCGTCGATTACGCGTTCACGGGATGGGCCGATGGATCGGCTGATGCCGAGAGGTCTGTGAGTCTCTCGGGTGATCTGGATCTTGAGGCGGTCTACGAGGAGGTAGTGGCTGAGGAACCCGAGCCTGAGCCTGAACCCGAGCCCGAACCGGAGCCTGAGCCAGAGCCTGAACCCGAACCTGAGCCGGAGACTGAGGCGCCGAGTGGGGGCATACCGATCCCGTATGCCTCGGTGGCAGCGGGTCTCCTGCTGGGCGTCGTGGTGCTGTTCCTGTTCAGGCGGAGGTAGTCTCCTTTCCCCTTTTGACGGGGGTTTACTCTCTGGGCTCCCCTGAGTAGATGTCCAGGGGTGTCTGGCCCGTGACCTTGGACTCCTTGATGAGGAAGTCCCTGAGCTCGTTCTCCTCGGTGAATATCCTGGTTGAGTACCACTCGAAGAATGGGCTGGGCTCGTAGGGGTAGTAGACGTAGACCATCTTGGCGAGGGCTTTGGCGTAGACCATCTCGCACATGACGCCGGCGCTGATGGCGGCTCGGGGGTGGTATACGACGACCATGGCGCTGTTCTCTATGAGTTTGTAGTCTGTGTCGATGATCTGGAATCGTAGGTTCTTGATGCTCGCCTCGAGTTCGATGGCGTCGATCTCCTCGTGGATGGCGCCTGATTTGTATTCCATGGTGAAGTTGAGTTTGGTGGGGCGGGGTTCTCCTGCCTCGATGGCGGCGTTGACTGTGCGTCTCCAGGCTTCGACGGTGTTCCAGTCTTTGATCATGTAGGGGTCGAATACGACGTAGTATTCGCTTAGGGTGTTGCCGAACTCGTAGATGTCGTTGAGTATTGTCTCGCTCTCGCCGGTGATGGGGTGGCTGAGGTAGACTTTCTCGCGGCCGTGGCTCCAGATGACGTCTTGGAGGAATTCGGGGCCGTTCTCGTAGGCTATGAGTTGGATCTCGGGGCGTGGGGTGAATAGGTTGGCGTGGTGGTATGCGAGTTTGATCTCTTCGCGGCGCCAGTTGGCGATCTCTCCGAGGGTGAATGTGTGTTCCTGCCATTGCATGTCTTGGCCGAGGCGTTTGCGGACGCGTAGTATGTCGTCGAATATGATGGCTATCATGTCGGGGTTGAGGGCTTTGATCTCGTCGTCGTGGAGGCCTTGGAATCTGTTGCCTTTCCATTCGAAGTGGAGGGGTGTGCTGACGATGTGGGTTCCGGGGCGTTTGCCGATCTCTTGTGTGATCTTGTGGATGGCGGCTTTGTGGTAGGCTTCCATGCGTTCGGGGCTGCTGTCGTAAAAGTCGAGGATGTTGAGCTTGGTGAGGTTGGTGTCGTCGAGGCGGGCCTCTTCGACGATGTATTCGAATAGGTGGTAGTAGTTGAAGGTGGTGAGTTCCCGCATCTCGTTGAGGATGTCGTCTCTTCCGTTGCCGGGGGAGCCTGTGCAGACGATGACTCTTCGCTCTGTGGCCATGGGTTTTCAGTTCTTTTGTGTCGGGGTGGGGGATATAAATGGCGTGATGTTGTGTGAGGGTGAAAAAAGGGGGGATGGGGATTGTTTAGACGTCGCCGTTCTGTTCTATTTTGGTGTCTTCGTAGGGTGCTGCGACTCTGCGGTAGTATTCTAGTTTGCAGGCTTCCATGACGCCGATGGCACGGTTGATGTTGAAGTAGCGTAGGGGGTAGGCTTCTTTGAGGATGCGGGTGATGATGTAGTTGAGTTCGCCGTCTATGCGGTCGACGGGCTGCTCCTTGAGGATGGCGATGAGGGCGCTGAGGGATTCCTCGTATTTGGGTCTGTCCTCCATGAGTATGTAGGGCATGGTGGTTCGTGTCTTTGTGGGGTGTGTGGGGCTTATAGGCTTTGAGTGGCGTGGGGTGGGCGCGGGGGGCCCCCTGTTTTGGATGTGGTTGTTTCCTTCTTTAAGCGTCGTTAAGGTGCAGTCTTGGCTCTGAGGGGTCATTACTCTACTGGATGGTTTATGGTATGAATAATAGCCCCTTTTGGTATGATTCGATCGTGATCGGGAGGGTTTCCGGGTTCCTTTCGGTTAGGGACGGATTGTTCAGACTCCGACGCATGACCCCCCCCTCCCCCCTCATACAGGATGAGTGTTATTTGGGGTTGTTTTGTTGTTTGGCGGGTTTTTCCGGGTTATCTTGTGTCGCGTCTGCTACTGAATGGCTACTGAATAGCACCTGAACTGCTTGAACGGCTGGCTGCGGCGGTTTCTGGGTGTCTTTCGGGTTCCTTCCGGTGTTTGATGGTGTTTTCATGTTTGGTGTGTATCCCCGCTCTCCATTGGGTTGTGGGGGGTTGATTCCAGGTGTCCTTTGTTGAATGGTGGTTGGGAAAGTTTTAGATGGTGTATTTTTTCGTTGGTTAACGATTTTTCCATACTCTTTTCTTCTTTCCAATCAAGACGCGCAAGATAAACTGTATTAAACATTCATTGACGACTAATCTCCGGAGGTTCAGAGTAAATGAACATCGTCAAGGATATGTTGAGAGCGGGTAAAACCGCCATCGGGACATCCGCCAATCTGGCAAGCCCCGCGGGGTTCTTAGCAGAAGCGGGATTCGATTTCCTTCTCTTCGACACGCAGCACTCGGCCGTGGAGATCAAGGAGTTGCAGCATCAACTCCAGGCCATGAAGGGCAAGAAAGCCATCCCCATCGTCCGGGTGGGGGACAACTACCAGGATCAGATCTGTTACGCCCTCGACATCGGCGCCAAGGGCATAATCGTGCCCATGGTCAACTCGAAGGAGGAAGCCCTCCACATGGTCCGCTGCTGCAAATATCCGCCCGAAGGGATCAGGAGCGCCGCCGGGATGAGGGGCGAGTGGGGAGAATTCGAGAGCTACGACGAATACATATCCGCGGTCAACGAGGAGCTGCTGATCGTCCCCATGGTGGAGACGCTGAAGGCGCTGGATAACCTGGACGAGATCCTCTCGGTTCCCGGAATCGACGTCCTCCTGGTCGGCCCCTCGGACCTCTCCATCGCAATAGGTACAACGCTGGACTATCTCAACCCCATGTATCAGGGGACATTGGATAAGATTGCGGAAGCCTGCGAGGAGGCCGGAGTCGTCCCCGGCATGTACTTCATCCCCGGGGGTCAAGATCCCAGCGGATTCGTGGAGAGGGGATTCAAGTTCTTCACCCTACCATGGAGTCAATGGGCAACCGCTGGCATCGAAAACGGTTTAGCGACGATAAAAAGGTAAGATCGCAAACGCGATGCGTAGCGCCCATACTCTTTTCTTCACTTCCACCCAATCCCAGTCTGTAGGTTGAATGGTTGAGCAGGGTTGTAGTATATGTCTGAGAAAGGTAGGCTGATTGAAAAAGCCAGGAAACTGGGACGAGAGTACATGCACCTATGTGAAGACGTTTAAATCTCTTTCCACTTCCTTCTCTCAAATCACTCCCAGTATAGATTGACACGCACCTATTCGCCCATCCGTAGGAGGGCAAGATATCTCCGTCCCCAGGCTCCCTCAATCAGGCCGACGCCCACACACCAGGCGGGGCAGCGCGCACACGAGGAGACTAGTATGCCTGACCGTGAACCGGGTTATAGTAGGGCCGCCGGTTCTTCAGCACCGACCGGCATACCAGCAGCAGCATCCGAGCCGCCGCCACCTTCGCCTTGCCCTTACCCCTGCGCTCCGCAATCCGGTGATACGCCCGGGTCACCGGTGAGTCAAACCTGAAGTGAACCATCGCCGCCTCCACCATCGCCCACCTGAGCCACCGGGACCCCTCCTTGGTGATGCGGCCGTGGTGGGTGATTCCTCCGCTGCTGTGGGTGGACGGGGCGAGACCAGCGTAGCTCGCCAGCTGATCCCCCGAATGGAACCTGTTGATGTCCCCGATCTCGGCCTTCACCAGCAATGCGATGTAGTAACCAACTCCGGGGATGCTCGTGAGGAGCCGGACGTCCTCGTCGCCTGCCGCGATGTGCCTCATCTCCAAGGATAGCAGACGGATCTCGGTTCTGAGGGGCTCCATCATCCGCAGATAGCTGTCCACGGGCCCCAGGCCGAGACCCGTGAGCCACTCCCTGCCCTTACGGGTGAACAACCCGTACTCCACGGGAGGCTTGACGCCCTCGTATGTGAGGGTGCTCCGTATCTTGATCTTCAACTTGGTCTGCTGTCCGACGAGGAACGATCTTCGCCGCACCTTCTCCCGGAGGGCTGCGATGTCTGGTGGGGGCATGTAGCTCAGGGGGAGGCTGTTCAGCCTGAGCAGCTCCGCAAGGGCCATGGAGTCAACCTTGTCTGTCTTGATGCGGGCCTCCGCGATGTATCTTGTCTTCTTCGGGTGGGAGACGAGGACGTCGTACCCCTCCTCGGTGAGCTTTCGGTAGAGGGGTGCGATGCTTGTGGTGGCCTCCATGGCCACCCGTTCCACACCATAGGGTTTGAGGAAGTCGGGGACCTCCTCGTTGGGCATTTTTCTCTGGACCAGTTTCTCTCCGTCTGGTCCCAGGATGGTTGCGTAGGTGTAGTCCTTGTGGACATCCAGTCCAGAAACAACGACGTTCATAGAATGGCTTGAACGCCGACCGGATAAACGTCTTCTCATGACATCAGGCCGTTTCAATAATTACGTGTTTATTAACCGATGGGATGTTTTTAGTTAATCTTTCTCCCCACACCCAAGTGAACTTGGCTCAAGGCTCACGTGATCAC
>JADHWM010000038.1 GCA_016783485.1 Candidatus Bathyarchaeota archaeon | reverse complement strand
CCGTTGATTGGATTCGGCCTGTCCAAGACCACGACTCCTTTTCCGTGCTCCTCGGCGGCCTCGAGGGCGTGGGTGAGGGTCGAGACGTACGTGTAGAACCTCGCCCCCACGTCCTGGATGTCGAAGACCAGGAGCTCCACCCCCTCCAGCATTTCCGCAGTGGGTCTCCTCACCTCCCCGTAGAGGCTGTAAACAGGGATGCCCGTCGCCTCGTCCACCCGGGACTCCACGGGGAGGGCGTCCTGGGCGTCCCCCCTCGCCCCGTGCTCGGGCCCGAAGACCGCGGCGAGGTCGATCCCCGGGTGCTCGTGGAAGGCGTCGAGGGTCGAGTAGAGCCCCATGGTCACCCCGGTGGGGTTGGTGATGAGCCCAATCCTGGCGTCCCCGATGAAGGATGAAGGGTCCTCGAGGAGGACGTCCACCCCGTTCCTCACGGTCAACCCGCAGCCCCCCTGAAGCCCCTGCCGATGGCCTCCCATGCCGCCCGGGCGTCCCCGGACTCGAGGATGCTCCCCTCCCCCGCCCTGTAGGGCCAGGCGAATACCGAGTCGGTCCCCAGCTCGTCGATGACGGCGACCCCCTCGGCGAGCTCCTCCTCCCTCCCTGCGGGGACATTGAAGGCCTGGAGCCAGAGCTGGGACCGTTTCCCGTGCCTCCTGGCGAGTTCGACTCCCTTGCCCCCCATCTCCCTGAGGAAGGCGAGCCCCTCCTCCCTGCCCATTCCCTGGTGGAACCAGTAGGGGTCGGTGGCGAGGACGTCGATCTCGGGGATCTCGGCGATCCTCTCCCAGTCGGTAATGCCGATGAGGGGGCTCTGGGTGGGGAGGAGGCAGGCGATGACGTCCAGGGATGGATCCGCGTCCTTCACGGTCTGGGAGAGCTCCCGGAGGAACCCGACGGCCCTCCCCTCCCTGAAATCTATGACCTCCCGGGTGAGCTCGGCGGGCATCTCGCCTCCCGTCTCCTCCCAGTAGAGCCCCCGGCAGATGGGGCATCGGCAGGCCCAGTCCTCCTCGTGCCAGTTGGCGTAGTGGGGCTCGTCCCAGAAGAATCCGTCGAGATCCGTCTCCGAGGCGATTAGCTTGATGTTCTCGACGAGGAACTCCCTGAATCCCCCGTGGTTGAGGCATGCCGCATGATAGGTCTTCCCCGAGGCGGCGACCTGCCTGTGCTCCGTCTCCCGCATCAGGAAGAGGCTCGGGGGCTCCCCGGCGAGGGTCTTCCCCCAGCCCCAGAGGTCGACGTAGGCCCTGAGCCCCCTCTCGTGAGCCTCCTCGATGAGCCCCGCGACGTTCCTCCTCCAGAACCACCAGTCGAACTCGGAGACCGCGAGGAGGACGGCGTTGCATCCGTGGTCCGCCATCTCCTGGAAATCGAGGGCGGCCCGGTCCCGGAGCATCACCCCGTAGTAGGAGACCCCGCGCTCGGGGATCATGGCGCTCCCTCCAAGGCTCGACGGAGGATCCCCCCTGCATCCTCCAACACTTTCTCCGCCTCTTTTCTCTTAACCCCGAACTTGATCATGACGACCGCCACCTTGAGATCCCCATTCGCCTCTTCCAGCGCCTCCATGGCCTCCTCGGGCCCCACGCCGGCGATCTCCCCCACGATCCTCGCCGCTCTCCCCCTCAGCTTCACGTTGGAGGCCTGGACACCGATCATGTAGCCGTCGTGGACCCTGCCCAGCCTCGTCATCGCCGCGGTGGTGATCATGTTTAGCACCATCTTCTGGGCTGTCCCCGCCTTCATCCGGGTTGAGCCCGAGACCACCTCGGGGCCCGTATCGACGACTATGGAGACGTCCGCGAGCCCCCCCATCTCGGAGCCCCTGTTGTTGGTGATGGCCACTATTCGAGCCCCCAGGCTCCTCGCTTTCCTCATAGCCCCGAGGGCGAAAGGGGTTCCCCCCGACGCCGAGATGGCCACGAGGAGGTCTTTCCCGCCGAAATCGTGGTCGACGAGGACGTTCCCTCCGGACGCCTCGTCGTCCTCCGATGTCTCGATGGAGCCGAAGACTCCCCCCGGCCCCCCGGAGACCAGGGCCCTGAAGAGATCCGGGGAGACTCCGAACGTGGGAGGGATCTCGGCGGCCTCGAGCACCCCCAGCCTCCCGCTGGTGCCGGCGCCTAGGAAGAGCACCCTTCCTCCGGCACGGACGGTCTCGGAAATGGCCTCGACCCCCTCGGCGATCTCCGGGATCGCCTCGGCGACGGCCTCGGGGATCGTCCTGTCCTCCGCGTTGATTATCCTCAGGATCTCCTCCGGGGACTTTTCGTCCATCCCCACGGATCTGGGATTCCTCTCCTCTGTCCGCCTCATCCCGACGCCTCCATCAACACCTCGAAGGATACCTCCATCGTGTGCAGGAGCTCGTCCTCAAGCTCTACGCCCATATCCCGGAGCGCCAGCAGTGCGGCCCCCACCTCCGGGGGGAATCTTGGTAGGGAGATCACGCAGTTGGGAGCAGTCCGCCTGACGGACCTCTCGAGGGACATCCGGATCAGGGGCCCCAGGTTGAAGACGCCCCCCACGAGGCCCAATTTGAAGCCCCCGGTCAGCCCCAGCCTCCTTATCACCGCCGAGGCGGCTATCCCGAGCTCGACCCCTGCACCCTCGAGGATCCTGAGGGCGACGTTGTCCCCCTCCCCCGCAGCCTCCCCGGCGAGGCCCGCGAGCGCGGCGACCTCCTCGCTCCCCATGTTCCCCCTGTAGGTGAGGTCGACAAGTTCGTCGAGGTCCCCGAGGCCTAGTACGCCCCGGATCTTCTCGGTCAGGAGGGTGGCCGGCCCTCTCCCGTCGTGGTCCCTGAGGGCGGCGATGAGGGCCCTGTTCCCGATGTCGTAGCCGCTCCCCTCGTCCCCCAGCCTCCAGCCCCAGCCCCCGGCCCTCGCGGTCTCCCCCGCATCGTTCTCGCCGTAGGCTATGGATCCCGTCCCGGAGATCACCACCACCCCGGGCCTGCACCCCGTGGCCCCCGCGAGGGCTACCTGTGCGTCGCCAATTATCTTGAGGTTTCCGAGGTCGTGGAGCGTCAGTCGGGCTACCAGGGACTCCATAGCGGAGGCTCTCTCGGTCCCCGCGAGCCCCATGACCGACGCCTCGAATGAGTTGATGCCGCATCGCCTCGACGCCTCCTCGACAGCGGCCTGGATCGCCTCCGCGGCGCAGTCGAAGCCAGCGGTGAGGGGATTGGAAGGCCCCCCGGATCCCCGGGCGAGGATGTGGCCACTGAGGGAGGCGATGACGCAGCGGGTCCTCGAGCCTCCGCCGTCGACCCCCAGAACGTGATGCTCTTCCATGGATTGTACGGTCTGAAGTAGGGTCTCAGCTGTTTAAAATCTCGTTGGAGGGCTACTCGAGGATCTCGGGGCCGTTCCCGAGGGCCCAAGGGGAGACGAGGGAGATCCGGTTCACGTACCGCCGGTCCAGGAGCCAGTAGTGGCACCAGTCGTCGATGCCCCTGATCCCCCGGCCCAGGGCCTGGTTTGCGGCTCTGAAGGCGTCCATGGTGTACCAGCGCTGGCCCAGCCCATCTCCCTTCCTGTTGTAGTAGCCGATCTGGGCTTTCACGAGGGGGTCCCCGTAGTTGGCATAGGGGACCCCGACGAGCATGATGCCCCGGGCCTGCTCCCCGGGGAAGTTGGAGCCCTCCGAGTTCCGGCCCCGGAAGACCGCGCAGAGCACCGCCCCGCCCGGGGAGACCGCTGCCCGCTTGTACCTCGCCACCAGCTCCCGGTTGGAGACTGCGGTCTTCCCCTCCACGAACAGCCGTTTCCCCCCCAGGTAGAGGAGGCCCCGGCGGGCCTCGACGATCCCCTCAGAGCCCCAGGCGTCGAGGCTCCTGTCCATCAGTCCCCTCTGGGGGAAGAAGATGAGGGCCCCGCTCTCGACCCGGGTCAGCTCCACGGCGATGCGCCTGCCGATGTCGCGGGTCATCTCCGGGGTCCTCTCCCTGTAGGTGGTGGTGACCCGGGGGTCCACGTACATCCTGATGTTCTCCGGGTCCTGAATGGCCGGGTAGGCCTTCTTCTCGGCGCTCTCTAGGCCGAGGACCTCGGCGAAGAGGTCCAGAGGTGATAGGGTCCCCGACATGATGAGGGTCCCCGCGGCTGACTCCACGATGGGCTTGACGGCGAGGCTGGGGTCGAGGCACCTGTAGTCGAGGATGTCGTCCCCCCTGCGGTTCCTGTGGTAGAGGGCGACGTACTTCGACTTGTCGCTCCCGTGGACGAGGCTCAGGAAGGTCAGCACCCCGTTGAGGTAGCTCGCTGGGGGGTCACCGAGCTTCTGCTTGTGGGCCCGGATCTCCTTCACGTGGTCGTAGTATCCCTCGATGATGGACTCCAGGTCCCCCCCCAGGGCGAGCTCCAGATCCCTCTGGAGGGAGTCCGCCGGTTGGAGTGTGGGTCTGTCCCCCGTATTCTGCTGGAGGAGCCTCGCGAGGCGCCGGACGTGGCTCGTCGGGGCCTTCACCGATTTGAGTTCCTCCCCGGCCATGTCCAGGACGAACTCGCTGAGGCTGTCGCTCATGGTCTCCTGCCCCACCTTGTCGAGGTTGTGCCCCTCGTCCAGGACGAGGGTCTTCCCCGGGATCTCGAGGCCGACGCCCGCCCTCACCTTCCCGTCGAAGACGTAGGGGTAGGGGACCACGACGATCCTGCAGTCCGAGGCTACCCTCCTCGCCAGGTAGTAGGGGCAGAGCCCCTTGCTCCTCCCCGTGGAGATGAGGGCTTTCTGGGTCATGACTGGGGGCATCCCTCTGGGTGGGGCGTCGATCTCGTGGTCCCAGGGGCACTCCCTGGACTCCCTGAGGTTCCTGCAATGCTCCATGGCGTCCCCCCGGGGGAGGTCGCTGCAGTCCGGGTTGATGCAGAGGTGGCTCCTGCTCGCGAGGTTGACCGCGGTGAACCGCTCCCCCGCCGTCTCATTGATATTGGAGACCTCCTCGAGGACCTGCCGGACCTGCTCGTGGGTCCGGGTCGCGTAGACGATGGGGCGCCCCAGGGGGAGGAGGGCGGCTAGGCTCGAAGCGGTCTTCCCGAATCCGTTGCACGCCTCGGCCATGAGGACGCCCCCCTCGCCCACCACGGCCTCGACGTCCCCCATGAACTCCACCTGCTGGGGGTAGGGGGCGTAGGGGAAGAGGGAGCGCCACCCCGTCCCACCCTTCTTTTCCTTCACCTCTCCCTGCCTCCTCCTGAGGAGGGTGTCGCAGTCCCTGCAGAACCTGTCCTCCACGTACTCGTCGACCGTGTATTCTCTTTTACAGGCGGGGCATCGATATACGGAGGGCATGGTCCCTATGAGATGGGCGACCCCAAATTTAAGCGGAATGCAGCGCAGTCCCTGTGATTCGCAGTCCCGAAGCCTCCATGGGACAATCAATAGAAGGTGACACCGGTCTCACAAGAAGCGACCTGATCTCCCAGCATCGAGCTTGCGGAGACTATTAAGCTGAATTTCCCCGCTTTCCTTATCGATTGATATGAGGAGGGCGAGGAAGGCCCAGTTATCAACCAACAATCTGGTCCTTCTGGCGGTTGCAGCCGTCGTGATTATCGCGGGAATCTGGTGGTGGACCTCAGCGAACTCTCAGACTCCTGAACCCGGCCCGTCGCCGTATCCCTCGGAGCCTCCCGAGTATGAACTCGTCACCTACACGGGTTTCGGGTTCTCCTTCGAGCATCCCGAGGGGCTTGTCTTCGCCGCGAGAGGTCTCATGGGGGGTCTCGATCACGCCCGCCCCTATCAAGGAGACCTCCAGAGCTTGGATTCGGAGGATATCCCCCTGATCATGGGGGTGATCTGGCTGCAATCCGAATCGGCCCCCGATCTTGAAGATGTCTTGGACACAGTCTTCGGGTCAGCCCAAGATTCAGGGCTGCAACTCGAGGAAAGGAGGCCGATCCAGACAGGGACCAAAGACGACGGGGAGATGTTGTATCAGACTTTCGAGGCCTCTAGCGGGGGGACCCCCCTCCTGGGTGCCATCTCCACTTGGTACGACGAAGAAGCCGGAAGGGTATACCAGCCGTACGTCGTCTCCGTTCCTGAGATTTACGGCGAAGAGGACATCATTTCCCTGCTCCTGGAGACAGTGGACTCCTTCGAACACATGGGGGTCGAGGCTGCAACCAAGCTGGAGGCCTACTGGCCCACGGACGGCTGGAGGGTCGCAGCCCCCGAGGCCGTCGGGATCGATCCCACGAAGCTGGACGACATGATCGAGGCCGTCAACTCTAGGGGCATCGGCGCCGACAGCCTCATGGTGATACGCCACGGCTACATCGTATCCGACGCGTACTTTACGCCCTACAACCCCTGGGAGAACCACATCGTCTACTCGTGCACCAAGAGCGTCGTATCCACACTCATCGGGATCGCCATCGACGAGGGGTACATCGACGCAGACCTCGACCAGCGCCTCCTGGACCTCTTCCCGGACAGGACCGCGAGGAACCCCAGCGCCTGGAAGAGCGATATAACCCTCAGGGACCTCCTCATGATGTCCGGGGGCTTCGACGCCAGGGACTCCTACCTCTACGACTGGGATTGGCTTGACAGGCTCCACGACACCGATGACGCGATCCAGTACATGCTGGACCTAGAGATGGCCTACGAGCCCGGGAGCCGCTTCGAGTACACCAACGGCGTGAGCCACCTCCTCTCCTGCATCATCTCGGACGCCACGGGGATGAGCGCCCTGGAGTTCGCCGAGGAGCAGCTCTTCGAGCCCCTGGGCATCACCGGGGCGGCGTGGACAGCGGACTCCCAGGGCCACAACTGGGGCTACAGCAGCCTCTACCTCACCCCCCGCGACATGGCGAAGTTCGGTTTCCTCTTCCTCAACGGGGGGGAGTGGGACGGGGAGCAGGTGGTCCCCAGGTACTGGGTGGAGGAGGCGACCGCGGAGCAGATCTCCGCCGGCACATTGTTGGATGGCTACGGCTACCAGTGGTGGACGAGCCCCGAAGGCTACTACTCGGCCATAGGCTACAAGGGGCAGTTCATCCACGTGGTGCCCGAGCTCGACCTTATCATGGTGACCACCGGCAGGGTGCCCGAGGCCTTCGACAGGATCCAGGCTCTCCTCGAGGAGTTCGTCATCCCCTCAGTCATCGACTAGCCGGGTCCCCACGAGGCGTGACGTCCTGCTTGTCCACTACCTCTCCTCCGCGTATGCGGGCGGTCCTCGATGAAGATATAAACCGTGACCGCCAGATCATGTTCTCAAGGTGTAATATAATGTTCAAACTCACCCCGGAGCAGGAGGAGAGGGCGAAGGCCGTCCACGGGAGTTCCGTGGTGGTGGACACCCACAACGACACGATCCTCCACCTCATCAGGGCGCCGCCCTTCGTCGGGGACGGCACCGGGACGCTGCCGCCGAGGAGGACCCTGGGCGAGAGGTCCCAGGACGGCCAGATCGACATCCCCCGGATCAAGGAGGGGGGCGTGGACTGCCTCCTCTTCGCGATGTACGTGAGCCCCCTGCACAGGGGCCGCCTACGGCGTCTCCTCCAGTTACTGGACGCCTTCCACACCGAGCTCGAGGCGAACCCCGAAACCATCGCCCTCGCCACCAACCACGACGAGATCATAGCCGCGGTGAAGGCCAAGAAGATCGCCGCGGTCATCGCGATAGAGGGCGGGGAGCCCCTGGAGGGGGACATCGGGGCCCTCAGGATGGCGTACCGCTTGGGGGTCCGATCCCTCACGTTGACCCATTTCCCCCGGAACGAGCTGGGGGATGGCTCGGGGGCCGACTCGGGGAGCCATCTCTCAGAGTTCGGGCGTGAGGTGGTGGGGGAGATGAACCGCCTCGGGATGCTGGTGGACATCAGCCACCTCAACGAGACCGGGTTCTGGGACGTCATGGAGCTCTCCGAGGACCCCGTCCTAGCGACCCACAGCAACTGCAAGGCCCTCTGCGGCCACCACAGGAACCTCACCGACGACCAGATCAAGGCGCTCGCCGAGAAGGGGGGAGTCATGAACCTCAGCTTCTGCGCCGGGTTCATCAAGGACGGCGTCGGCTTCGGCGACCCCGAGAGCATCAAAAAGGTGACCATCGAGGACTGGCTCGACCACCTCGACCACGCCGTCGGCCTCGTGGGCACCGACCACGTGGGCCTGGGCTCGGACCTGGACGGGGGCTGCGGCTTCCCGGGGCTCGACGACGTCACCAAGTTCCCGGACCTCACCCGGGGCATGATCTACAGGGGCTACGCCGATCACGACATCAAGAAGATCCTCGGAGCGAACGATCTGAGGGTCTTCAAGAGGGTGCTGAAGTAAGCGAAATGCAACTCGCTGTGGCGGGGCACACAGCCCCCTCCCCTTTTAATGGGGAGTATGACCACCATAAACTTCATAGATTAAACATGGAATATTTCTATAAAAAAACTTATATTTTCATATGAAATTCCTAGTAGTGGTGAGTACTTTGGAGGCGCAACGCCCTATCCGTAAGAAGCAGATCAACTTCATTATCAACGGGAACGCATACGAGCAGCTCGAGGAGCTGAAATGGAAGAGGAACGCCGCCTCGATCTCCGAGGTGTTACGGGACTCCGTCAAGATCCTCTACGCCCTCGAGGACATGAAAGAGAAAGACGGTACGCTGATGATCGAGAAGGACGGGAAAAAGTTCAAGTTCTTTATCTAGCCCTGCTCTTCCTGTACGGACCTGAAGTAGTAGCCCACGACGGACCCGAGGATCCCCCCCAGGATCACCGAGATGTTTTTCTGGAGGTCCACGACTTCGGCGACCGTAGCTCCGCCGTTGTACAGGAAGATGTATGGGATCGCTAAGAGGATGAGGAACCCCATGATGAGGGACTGCGCGATTAGTTTCGCCGTGGCTTCGCGCTTCTTCTTGTATTCGACTATCCGGGGCTCCTTCTCGGGTCGGATCTCCTCTCCGGTGAGATCGATGATCTCGGGTTCAGCTTCCTCCTCGGCGACAACCGCTCCAGTGCCTGAGCCGGCGTTATCCCCGTTATCTGAGCCCCTTCCTGTGGGGTCGGATTCCCTTTCATCCATCTAGGATATTTGTCACTATCATCTAACACTATTTTAAATGTTATTGCTTCTTTTCTAGCCCTTTACCCTTTTTTCTTGAATTGGTGGCGGTTCTTGGCGTGAGAATGTTATTATCGCCCCGAACCCTGTCCCTTGGCAGAAAGGGGAGCACTCGATGAAGGTTGGGATCATCGGTGGCACGGGTAACATGGGGCGGGGCCTCACAATCCGCCTCGCCCTTAGGCACGACATCCTCGTGGGCTCCCGGAGCCTCGTGAAGGCGGGGACGATAGCGAAGAACCTGAAGAACGTGGCCAGGGGCTTCTACCTTAGCGATCTTGAGGGCTCCATCGCGGGGGTCCTCAATGCAGACGCCATCGAGGGCTCCGAGGTGGTGATCGTCTGCCTCCCCGCCAAATACAGCCTCCTCACGCTCGAGGGCCTCAAGGAATACCTCACCCCGGAGAAGGTTGTGGTCTCGACGGTGGTCCCCATGACCCGGAAGGAGAAGCTCTTCTACTGGACCCCCCTGGAGGAGGGGGAGGACCCGGGCTTCGGGGAGCGCTCCGCATCCGAGTCGATCCAGGAGATCGTGGCCCCCTCACCGGTGGTCACCGCGTTCCAGACGGTGCCCGCCGCCTACCTGAACAACATCGACGCCGTCCTCAACGTGGACGTCCTCATCGCAGGGGACGACGACCTAGCCCTCGCCAAGGTCTCCAAGCTCGTCAGGGACATCCCGAACCTCCGCCCCCTCAGGGTGGGGCCCCTGGTGAACTCGAAGTGGGTCGAATCCATCACCCCGCTTCTCCTCAACGCCGCGGTGCTGAACGGGCTCCACGACCCGACGATCAGGGTCATCCCCTGGATGCCCTCCGAAGAGTGATGAAGCCCAGTACGAAATGATGCCTCCAGGCAGGCCCATTTAGCGCTGTCTTATTCGTTTGATCGCTCGCGATCCTCTGGCGAGGATGCTCGTGATGCCCTTGGGCTCGTACATGAGGATCACGATTATGACGATTATGGGTATGAGGGGCTTGTACTTGGCGATGCCCAGGCCGAAGGGTCCCAGGAGGATCCCCGGGAGCGCCGTCTGGATCAAGGCGAGGGCGGCTCCCCCAACCATCGCCCCGTATATGCTGTCCAGACCGCCCAGGACGCTCCCCGCCATCACGTCGATCATGAGCTTGTCCGAGTACCCCAGGTTCGTGTACTCCCAGAGGGGGATGGCGGCCCCGGCCAGCCCTGCCAGCGCGCCCGTGATGAACCAGGACGCCACGTGGACGCGATGGACGTCGATGCCGAGGGTGGAGGCCAGCTGGGGGTTCTCCGAGGTGGCCTTGATGGCGATACCGAACTTAGTCCTCGTGAGGAAGAGGTGCAGTGAGGCGACGATGGCTATGCAGGCGAGGGGGGCCATGAGGACTATGCCGGGGTGGCCCATGAACTCGAAGTCGTAGCTCCTCAGCATGAAGCCGATCGCCCTGAATCCCTGTGTTCTCATCACCCAGTACGAGTAGATGGCGAGGATGCTCCTGATCACGAAGGTGAGTGAGAACATCGCGAAGGTGAGGCGGATCGCCCCCGATCTCGTCCTCCTGATGGGGCGTACAATGAGCAGGTAGATCGCGACGCCGATCAGGCCATTAGCCAGCGCCGCGACGGGCCAGGCCAGGTAGGGGTTGAACCCCCAGAGGCGTACCAACGTGTAGGTGCACATGATGCCTATGGTCACGAAGGAGGTGTGGGCGAAGTTGGGGAACTTTTCGATCATGTGGGTGAAGGAGAACCCTACGCACAGGAGGATCAGCATACTAGCGTGCATTATCATGCCAATCTGTGTCGCGCTGAGCATCCCTGAACCCTCCACGAGGGTTGTATATAATCGAATAGGCCGCCGATCAGAGTAAAAATGTATCATCCAGAACGTTTCTCAGCCTCGCGCGCGCCGTGGGGATAGAGTTACGTTTTTCAGTAGCAGATTCCCAATGAATGTACCATGGAGCGACTCTGCGACCTCCTCTTCGAGGTCTCCAACGAGGTCCGCCTCACCATCCTGCAGCACCTGGAGGAGGGGCCGTCCAACATCTCCAGGCTCTCCAAGGAGCTGGACATCTCCAACCAAGAGTGCAGCAGGCACGTCTCCCGTCTCGTGGACGCCGAGCTCGCCGAGAGGGACAGCGAGGGCCAGTACGGGCTCACCGAGTACGGGAGCCTCTTCATGAAGCAGCTCCAGGGGCAGATGTTCACATCGGCGCACCGGGAGTACTTCAACGGCCACACCCTGGCCCGGGTCCCCTATGAGTTCGTGGCCCGGCTGGGGGAGCTGAAGGGGAGCCTCTACGTGGGGGACGTGATGGCGGTCTTCCAGAACATCCAGGAGATGTGCGACGAGGCCGAGGAGTACATCTGGAGACTCACCGACAAGCGCCTCAATCTCATCTACCCCAACCTCCAGGCCGCCGCCGACAGGGGGATCGAGTACAGGCGCATAGAGCCCGAGGTCATCGTGGCGTCCCCCCACGTCGAGCAAATGCCCCTAGTGGAGCCAAGCAAGGTCCGGGGGCTGGATACCGTCGACGTCTTCATGGCTATCTCCGAGAAGGAGGCCGCGGCCCTCGCGTTCCCCGAGGTCACCGGGGGATTCGACTACCTGGGTTTCACCTCCCGGGACGAAAAAACCCTCAAGTGGTGCACCGAGCTCTTCCAGTACTACTGGGACAGGGCCCAGCCGAAGATCTACTGAAACGTTGAGTGCGTGGACGTTTGAACTATGAGGAGAGATTCAAGCCATGCCCGGTCTAGACAATTTCCCGACCCCAAATAGATTGATCAGATTCATCTATTCTATAGGCCTCGGCTTCCTCTTGGGTCGCATGATACTCCTTCTCACCACGACGGGCCGGAGAACTGGGCTCCCCAGGACCACTCCTCTCCAGTATGAGGAACACGACGGAAAATTTATCGTCGGCTCAACGAGAGGGACCCAAGCCGACTGGTACAAGAACGTATTACGGGACCCAGGCGTGTCGGTCAGGGTGGGAAACCGTAAATTCGAGGCTCGGGCCGAGTGCACGACAGATCCCGCTAGGATCGCCGATCTCTTGGAGCTCCGCCTCGAGAGGCACCCCCGGTTGGTAGGGCGGATCCTTGAGGCCGATGGGCTCTCGATGAACCCCGGCAGGGAGGAGCTGGAAGAGTACTCCCGGGGCCTCGCCATGGTGGAGATCACACCGCTATAGTTCCGCACGTGGACTCTGTTATATACACAGTTTGCCCTAGGTTGGGCTGGTGTTTAATCATGAAAGAGAGTTGGGAGAAGGACGCAGGCAAGCCCAACGAGTATCACTCCGT
The DNA here is from genome assembly GCA_016783485.1 of Candidatus Bathyarchaeota archaeon. Taxonomy (GTDB): domain Archaea; phylum Thermoproteota; class Bathyarchaeia; order TCS64; family TCS64. The sequence goes on along the minus strand of JADHWM010000038.1, from coordinate 7,330 downwards.
CGAGGCTAAGCGGGCCAGGGAGTTCATCCTGAGGCTCACCACGGGCGCCGACGTCTACCTGGCGCTCCAGCAGTTCGCCGTCGACCACGGGATCAGGTTCGCGAAGATCCACGCCGCATTCATGGGGGGATTGCAGCCCGCCAAGTTCCTGATGTGGGCGCCGGACACCCAGAACCCTGAGAACTGGCACAACGAGTCGGAGGTCACCATCCAGAACCAGAGCATGATCCTCAGCATGAGCGGGGTGATCCATCCCCGGATCATGAAGGGGGAGGAGGAGCCCTTCCCGGCCATCCACTTCGTCACCGGGGGCGCCTGGGACGTCCCCAGCATCGGGGGCCACCTCAACCCGGGGACCATCGTGAAGGGGGTGCTGGAGATCTTCATCACGGAGATCCTGGGGATCGACGTGCTGCTCCCATCAGGTTATGACCCCGAGTCCGACGTGGCGCCGGAGAACTGGTACAAGGAAGTCTAACGAGGGAACTCTCCCCTACCTTTTTCTCTACTAGATTGGCTCAACCCGAATATCGCGCGCGACGCAACTCCTGAGCTGAGATTTTCTGGACGTGAGTTTCACGTGTCCTCGGTGGTCGGGTCTCTGGCCAGAACCATGTAGATGGCGGTCGCGACGAGGCCCAGCCCCCCGAGGGCGGCTCCCAGGGTGCCCCAGCCGCTGTATAGGAGCGCGAGGCCGCCTATGCTGGTCCCCAGGGCATAGCCGATGTAGGAGGAGGCGGAGTAGACCGACATCATGGAGCCCCTGGCTCCCGGTAGCTGCTCGAGGCTGAGGCTGGCCGAGGCCGAGTACTGCACCGCTGCGAAGAGGTGGCCCGCCATGATGAGGGCTACGGCCCACCAGGCGCCGGGGAGGAGGGGGTAGAGAACGGTGAGGACGCTGAAGGCCAGCATCGATGAGACCGTTGCTCTTTTCCGCCCGAGCCTCCCGACGACCCATCCGCAGGCCAGGCTGCCGAGGAGGAAGCATGTTGAGGCCGCGGAGAATATCGTGGAAGCCAGCCCCGGGGAGAGCAGGAGCACCTCCTTGAGGTAGGAGAGGCTGAAGACGTATATCCCCTGGCCCATAGCCGACGCCAGGAGGTTCCCCAGGAGGCATGCGAGGGCCGACCTGTTCGATGCGATGGCCCTGAACCCCGTGAGGATGCTGATCTCCTCCTTTTTGCCCTGTCGAGCGAGGGATGGTATTCCTCTGGACGAGAGAATCAATCCGATGAGGGGGAGGATCATCGCGTATCCGAGGAAGGCCGTCCTCCATCCCCCTGTGAGCGCTATGTATCCCACGACCGAGCCCCCGATTATGTAGGAGAGCCCACCACCTGCCCCCATCCACCCTATTACCTTCGACCTCTCGCCGAGGGGATAATGCTCGGCCACGAGGGTGTTCACCATGGGCTCCACCATCGACGTCCCTATCCCCGTCAGGGCGTAGAGGGCGAACAGTACGCCGACGTTCGGCGCCATTCCGCTCCCAAGTGCCGAGAGGCCCAGGAACAGGAGGCCGGTGAGGAGCAGGGTCTTGGGCTTGAAGCGGACGCTGAGGGCTCCCATCGCGATGGCCGAGAGGAATCCCACGACGGACCCAAGGGTCCGCATCTGGGCCATCACCCCGACGGGCTGGTCGAAGGAGAGCCCGATCTCGACGAGGAGGAGGATGGAGACGACGGAGCTGGGGTACGTGGCGAAGATGGAGAGGATGAGGGAGGGCAGGACCCAGTGGCTCCGCTTACCGCCCCCCGCTCCTGGATCCGATCCCTCGCTCAAGCCCCCCTCCCCTAGAACCGCCTTAGCCCATTGCACCCGCGAGGTTTTTACTGTTTGGACTCCGCCAAACGCACTTGGGTGTTCTTCGTTGGTCTACTAGTTCTTCCCGGGCCCTTTAGGCTTCAACGAGTTTTTCTCTCCGTAGCGGTGGATGAATTCACGGACAACCTCTTCTAAGCGAAACTGAAGGACGACCCTTGATTTCCTGCTCCTGTTTCCGACCATCGACCCCTCTGGGGGGCGGCGTGTTTTATCTCGAACGCAGTCTTTGAGAGCTGAGGGGCGGGTGTAAGTAGCGTCACGCTAGGATGCTCAGGCATTCTACGAGTGTTTCCCTGTATCCTTCGTTTATCGTGTATCTCACGTATCTGCAGTCGCTCTCGACTCCCACTGCCCCCTCCTCCTTGAGGCGTCCCATGAGCCACGTGAGACCCTGGGATGAGATGCCGAGGGTGGAGGCCAACGCTCCGTGGGTTATCCGGGGGCTCTCGAGGATGATGGAGATGGCCCTCCGCGCGGTCTCGCTCCTCAGGGTGGAGATGACTTCCATCTCCTCCTCGCTGAATCTCCTCGCCTCGAAGTACCGCCGGTACCTCCTATCCCTCCGGGACGTGAGGAGGCCTTGGCTCGTGAGGTGTTCCAAGTGGTACTGGATCACCCCTACGGAGAGACCGAGCCCGTTGCATATCCCCCTGAAGTGAACTCCAGGGCTCCCCGAGACGTAGTTGTAGATTGTGAGGCGGGTCGAGGAGTTGAGTATCCACTGGCCCATGATGCCGCTTGATGTGATGCGGGGGAGTGATCCGTAGACGAGGGGCAATGTCGGGCCCAGTTTCATGGCTCCTCTCTCTTCGTTCTCTGTGAGTGATCCCACGAGGGCTAGGGAGAGGATCATGAGGACGACGAGAATTGTTAGCGCTGATCCCCGCTTCATGTTCCCCGAGGATCAGTGAATCCGATTATTAATAATGATATTGGTAAGGGGTTGTACTATATTGTAAAAGAGTGTACCATAAAGGATATTTTATTAGCATAAACTAAATTATTCGGAATATTTGATTACGGAAAAATGAGGTGATAAACTGTTCTTAATGGATGTGGCCCAAGGCCTCCCCAGCTGGGTTTCAGGGGACCTCTGGCGAGGCTTCCTGGTCGCCCTTGCCCTGACCTCCATATCAGGAGTATTGACCCGACACATCTCCAACCCGAGCAGGAACCCCACACCCTTCATCCTCGGCCTGACCGGCGCCACAGTAATCGGATCCACGATCTATTATCTTCTCGGGGGCCCCGGATTCAGGCCCGTGCGACCGTACGCCCCCTACGGGTGCTACGGGTACCTGATCGGCTCCCTGACTGGACTCTTTCTGCTGGCGGTCGTCTTAGCTTGGCGCCCGGGAAGGTGAACGTGGATGCCTGGCTCGCGCAGGAGAACCGTAGGCAACACCGCAAAAGAGAGGAGACGCAGGATCATAACCCTTGCCATCAAGGCATCCCTCATCCTCTACTCGTCCTACGTCGCAGGGGGCGGAATATACAACCAGATCAACAAGCCGCCCCATCGAATCATCGTCCCCACGACGAGACGCCCCTCATCGATCCACTATGATTTCAAGGAGCAGACACTGGGGGAAGGCCAGTTGGCCATGCTGTGCAACCTGACGACGGTCGTCGGGCTAGTCCTCGCGTATGAGAGCGCAAGTGTGAGGGATGACCGCATGAAGGCAAACCTGATTCTCTTGACCGGTATGGCCCTGACGCTCCTCGGTTTCTACGGATCCCGCTACCTGTATATCCTCAAGCAGAACGTCTGAGCAGACATTATTGGAGGCAGCCGCTAAGCCCGTGGCGGACCCGCTCGGATCCTTTCCCGCATCTCGTCGAGGGAGCCCCTCCAGCCGTTGATGTCCTCCGACCACCAGGTCGCCCCTACAGCCCTCCAGGGCTCCACGATCTCCGCTCCTTTTTCAGGATCCCCCGGAGTCAAGCCCCCGGCTACGACGTCGAAATCCCCCGAACCGGTCCTGTGCCCCTGGATGTATCCGATGATCTCCCGTAGATCCTCCACGGAGAGGGTGTCGGGCCAGTCCCGGGCTGGGTAGACCCCGTCGAACCGGGCGGCCCTCCTCATGGGGGCTCTGTTGGGCCAGAAACCCCCCACCCAGATGGGGATGCGGGGGCTCTGGAGCGGCTTCGGGAGGAATGTGACCTCCTCGACGTCGAAGTGCTCCCCCTGGTAGCTGAAGGGCTCCCCGGCCCAGAGGCCGGTGATGACCTCCAGGGCCTCGTCGAGCTTCTCCGCTCGAACCCGGGGGCTCGCCGGCTCCCCGAAGGCCTCGAACTCGGCTGGGGGGTTCCCGAGCCCCACCCCCATCATGAGCCTTCCCCCGGAGAGTTGGTCGAGGGAGACCATCTCCCGGGCCACCTTCCAGGGGCGCCTCCGGGCCAGGGGAGTGATCATCGCCCCGAATCGTATCCCCTCTGTTCTCGTCGCGATAGCGGCGAGCGCCACGGTGGGGTCCCCGAAGGGCATGTCCCCGTGGATGTGGTCCCAGATGAAGAACCCGTCCCAGTCCGCCTCCTCGGCCTCCCAGGCCAGCATCGCGAGGACGCTGGGGTCGTGATAGTCCCCGAAATTCGGGATGTTGATCCCGTATCTCACTCAGTCCATCTCCCAGACTCCGTTACCTGTATCGAGAGGGTTCTACGTCTTCATAAATTCGCGGTGCTTGGAGGTTGAGCTTTCTCCGTTGAAGCACTCCACCATTGAAAACCCGTAGGATCTATCCATGAACAATGATGAATGCCAGCATGGGACCTGAGGATGATTTATCTCTATTCCTCCGAGCATTCCCTTCGATAAGTGTTGGAGACACACCCAGAGGATTATCCCTCGTCTTTCGACTGGCCGAGTTTCCTCAAACCTGATATCCTCAAGCTGGCGCTCGTCCTCATCATACCCGCGATAGTGGCTTTCCTCGTCACGGGCAGAGCCGATACCATCCTCGATTTCTATGGTTACCTCCTCACTCCGAGGATGGGGGTCTGGACGGGGACCGAGATTAACTTCGTCTTCAACCGCTTCATTCTGCTCTGGATCCCCTTCTACATTGGGGCGTGTGCCCTGGTCTACCTGTTGAAGGTCAAGAGGGTTCTCCCGCTTATCGGTGATGCCCAAGAGTCCTCGTAGAGCCGTGCGCGTTCGGGGGGCTGCCTCTTCCTTACTCCGAGGCTCAGCGCGCGTCTTCACTTGCCCCACTTTGACAGTGTTTCCTTTAATTCTTCTTGATATCTTTCTTTATCATAAATCCAAGCTTTGCCATCGAAGTGTTGATACGGTATCGTCTCACGCCAGGACTGAAACATGTCCTGAAAATAATAATGGTAACGCACGAGCAAGCCTCTGGCAATCAGTTCCGACAAACAGGCGATGAATCTACGGAACTCCATTTTTGGGAGGTACATAAAGCTAGTAAGTGCAAGCTCCCCCAATACCTTGCCCAAGTGTATGGGAAAGGGCTTATCATGAAGAGATAATGTGAATTTAACAAATTTCTCGTAAGAACTAAAATAGAATTTAAACCAAACCATCTCTGAAATGAGGGAAGGAAAACGAAAAATCTCCACCTGGTAACCCTCGATTAGGTCATTCTTCAAAACGTGGTTCCTGTAGTGATACTTCAAATTCTCCACATTAATGCCGAGCTTCTTGGATATCGTCGTGAGGGACTGTCGGCCGTCAACTTCTAACTCCTTAATGATGAGAAGATCAATTTTATCGACTCGAATTGGCCAATCGTCCGGCTCGACGATCGTCCAAGGAAGGTCTCCCTCGATGGTTTCGACTTCGACTAGCCACTCCCTCCAGTCGAAGATCCATGACCCCATCTCGTAATCGAACCAACGTGACTTTACAGGGATGCCTTCATGGCACGTTGTCCAATTAACCTCAATTGAACTCGCCACGCCGGCATCGATCAACCCTTTCATATAATCGATGAAATCGCCTTCGCGACCTTTCGGAACAGTCCATACTCCCCCGCATCCTTCAAATGGACCGTATATTCTACAAAGATACAACCAATAATCATGGAGCCTTAGACAATCCAACAGCACATCTTCTTGCCCAGGATATGCTTCTAAAAAAATCACGGCCTTTTTCAGGCCCATGTTGGTGTGGTAGGGGTTGACGTGGAGAAATAATGTGGAGTTGTTCAGCATACGTTGAATGCGGTACTGTACAGTCGATGATGGAACTCCGATTCGTTCCGCAATCAGTTTGTAGTTTCTCGGTCCGAGCATCGAAAGCCCTTCGAGGATCTTAAGATCCGTTTCGTCGATTTTGTTCCAAAGCGATAAAGCGTCTCGAATTTTTACATCGAGACTCTCGCTACCGAGAACCACCATGGTAGATATTTTTCGTTAACTGTTATTATTAATTATCTCCCCCGGGGCCTCCTCCACTGACAGGATCCGCGAGCGCTACGGCCGTGTTTCCGACGCCTAAAGCAGAGAAGAAGCTCATAGGCTGGCTAATGGATATGGGCGTCGTAGAAGCCGCAGTCGCGATGATCGTTCCGGCCATGAGGACCATGAGGACCACAAAGGCTACAGTTTTCCCTTTCACAGTTTCACCTCCCACTCAAACGAGTTGAACTACCATTAAAATGAAAATCTTAATAGTTTATTGTTAAAAAAGGGAAAATTCGGTAGATCATGCGATTGGAGAGCCATTCGAGAGCGCTTATCCGCTGGTGATCCACGGGAATCCTCGAACCGAGGGCGTTCAGGGGGCCGCCCCTTCCATTTCTCCGAGGCTCATCGCGCCCTCCCTGAGGCCCAGTTTTACCCTCTCGATGTAGACGACGCCCATGGCCAACGAGCTGACCACCAGGATCGGCGCCCCTATCTGGGTTGAGGGGATCATCCTGCCACAGCCGTGCACGCCTAACCCCTCGGAGGAATTTTATACACTGGAGGTCTTCCCCTTTTACCCACGACTCAGGGCCTTTCCCGCAACCATGGCGTTAGGGATTCCGAGCTTCTCATGCCGGGTGAACTACGTGGCGAACTTCCGGGGCAGCCACCTTGGCACCCCCCTCATGTACTCGGAGTACCTCTCCCCGAAGACCCTGACCAGATCTTCTTCCTCGTAGGCCGCGAACCTGTTGAAGACCGCGAAGACCCCCAGCCACATCGCCAGCAGCGCCAGGGATAGGGAGAAGGCGAACAGCCCCAGATAGAGCAGCAATATCCCCAGGTACATGGGGTGCCTCACCATGGAGTAGACTCCCTCAACGCGGAGCTCGGGCTCCTCCCTCGCCTCGTCGAAGACAAGCCTGTGAGAAGCCCACGTGAGCCAGAACCCGATCCCCACCAGAGCACAGCCCGTCACGAACCTCAGCTGCCACGCTACAGAGTTCCCCAGAAATGTCGTCAAATGGAGAAAGATGGAGTCCGCGACGAAGACCGCCAGATAGATCACGCATAGGACGACGAGGATGGTGTCGGTGCCGGGATGCTCCTCTCCCATGGTCTCACCTGAACC
>JADHWM010000037.1 GCA_016783485.1 Candidatus Bathyarchaeota archaeon | reverse complement strand
CGAAGGGTTTGGTGACCCCCTTGATGCCCAGGAGCTTCTTCTCGAGGTACTGGTTGTTGATCATGGAGACCTCGGCGACCTCCCTGAGCCCCCGGGCCCCCAGCGCCATGGCCCAGGCGTAGCTGCGGACCACGACCTGGACGTTCCCCAAAAAGTCCCGGACCCTCCCGATGCTCCGGGGCCGGTCGTAGTCGAGGCCGTAACGGTCGCCCTCCCTGACCACCACGGGCACCGGGAGGTAGGGCGCCAGCTCCTCGGTGACCCCGACGGCCCCGCATCCGGGCCCCGAGGAGCCGTGGGGGCTGCCGAAGGTCTTGTGGAGGTTGAAGAAGCACATGTCGAAGCCTGCCTCCCGGGCCCGGGTCACCCCAAGCAGGGCGTTGGCGTTGGCCTGGTCGTAGGCGCAGAGCCCCCCGGCCTCGTGGACGATCCGGGTCCACTCATCGATCTCTTTGTTGAAGATGCCCGTGTCCTCGGGGTTGGTGATGAAGAGCCCGGCGGTGTTCTCGTTGACAGCGGCCTTCAGAGCGTCGGTGCTGGGGAGGCCGTCTTCCTCCGGGTATAGGGTGACCACCCGGAACCCGGCGGTGGCGGGGCAGGCTGCGTCGCAGGGGTGGCTGAAGACCGTTGTGATGATCTCGTTCCTCTGCTCCAGCTCCCCGTTCTCCCCGTAATACTTCCGCATGATGCAGGCGTTGTTGTAGGCCGCCGCGGAGCCCCCTCCGGGCTGGAAGCTGAATTCGTCCATCCCCGAGACCTCCTTGAGGAAGGTGTGGCCGAACTCATAGAGGATCTCCAGGAGGCCCTGGAGGGTCCCCTCGGGCTGGAGGGGGTGTATGTCGGCGGTCATCGCGGCGAGCGCCTCGTTCACCTTGGGGCTGTATTTCATGGTGCATGTGCCCACCCCGAGGTCGATGTCCAGCTCCATCCCCAGGGTCATCTGGCTGAGGCGGAGATAGTGGCGGAGGACCTGGGCCTGGGAGAGCTCCGGGAGATCCGGGGGCGTCTCCCTCATGACTTTCCCGGGGAGGATCGAGTCGATGGCCCCGGTTTGAGCCGTTATCTCATCTTCGACACGGGGCACGCTGATGCCCCTTTCGCCCTTCCTCCCCAGCTCGTGGATGATGGGCTCGTCCCATACTGGGGCGTGGTATCGCCTCAGCTTCGAGCCCCCGGTCATTTCAGAACCTCCCTCAAGGTCATGGCGAGCCTGTCCAGCTCCTCCTTGGTGTGCATCTCCGTGACGCAGTAGAGGGAGCTCTGCCCCAGCTCCGGGAACTCGGATGAGACGTCTTTCCCGCCGAAGATGCCCCGTCCTAGGAGTGCCTCGTTGATGGTGGCGACCTCCCTGCCCGTGGCGTCGATGTTGACGAGGAACTCCTTGAAGAAGCCCCTGAAGGGAACGCTGACCCCGTCCAGCTCCGACACGAGGCGGGCTGCGTAGTGCGACTTCCTCAGGATCGCCTCCCCCACCTCCCGCATCCCCCGGGGCCCCATGAGGGCCATGTAGACCCCCGCCGCGATGGCCCAGAGGGCCGTGGAGGTCCCTATCCAGTCCTTGGCCTTGTCCCGGCCGATGTAGCTGGTCCTGTCGAAGGTGCACTGCCCGAAGCCGTACTCGCCACGCTCGTTCTCGGTGACGCTGATGAGGCGGAGGGGGTACTCCCCGACGTACCTCTCCTCATCCCTGGACGCTATGAAGCCCCCTAGGCCGCCCCCCGCGAACATGGGGATCCCGAGGGGCTGGATATCCCCGCATGCGATGTCCGCCCCGTACTCTGCGGGGGGTGCGAGGACCCCGAGAGTGATGGGGTCGACCCCCACGATGAACTCCGCCCCGTGGTCGTGGGCGACCTCCCCGATCTCCCTGAGCCCGGTCTCCACCACCCCCAGGTACGACGGGCTCTCCACGTAGACCCCCGCGGTCTCCTCATCGATCTTCGCCTCCAGGTCCCCCAGGTCGAGGGCCCCTGTCTCGGGGTCGTATCCCACCTCCTCGATCTCGATGTGACCCGGCATCTCCCTGGGCTGGGCGTAGTTCTCGATGACTGAGCGCCTCCCGGGGCTGATGATCCGGGGTACGAGCACCCTGTTCCTGCCGGTGAGGCGCTGGGCCATCCTGACCGCGTTCCCCGCGGCGCCGGCCCAGTCGTAGGTGGGGAGCCCGGAGACCTCCATCCCGACTAGCTCCCCGATCATGCTCTGGAACTCGAATATCGCCTGGAACCTGCCGAGGTCCGAGTAGGGCCCCCCGGCGTAGGCGGTGAGAAACTCGCTGCGCCCCATGATCTCCAGGCAGACAGCCGGGACGTAATGCTGCCAGCACCCCGCCCCCAGGAAGCTGACGTGGTCGGCGCAGGTTCGGTTCTTCACTAGGATGCCCTCGACGTGCCTCCTGAGGTCCAGCTCGCTCAGGAGAGGTTCGGGGAGGTCGAGGGAACGCTCGAGGAGAAGCCGGTTGGGGATCATCTCCGCGTAGAGCTCCTCGGCGTCCCGGGCTCCGATCTCCCGGAGCATCTCTCGTTTCACATCGGGGACGGAGTTGGGGATATAAGGGTGAACGAAGTCGTCATCGACCATCGTAGAATCCATTCGTAAGGGAGCCCGCTGTTAATATTATCCTTTGGATGAAGTCAAAATTTGGGTGAGAAGTGCGGGGTCCCGATGCCGCGAGGATAGAGCGCTATTTCCTCTGCTCGGGCACCAGGTTCGGAGGCGTCTTCCCTTCTAGGAAGGCTCTCACGTTCACGGCGTCGACCTCCGCCATCTTCCTACGGGTCTCCACCGTCGCCGAGCCGATGTGGGAGGTTAGCACAGTGTTCCCCAGCTTCGCGAGTTCATCCCCGGCGGGGAGGGGCTCCTCTTCGAAGACGTCGAGAGCCGCCCCGCCTATCTGCCCCTTCTTCAGGGCCTCGACGAGGGCCGCCTGGTCGATGACGGGGCCCCGGGAGGTGTTGACGATGATCGCGTCCTCCTTCATCAGCTCGAACTCCCTGGCGCCGATGAGGTGCCTCGTCGAGGGTACGAGGAGCACGTGGATGGTGACGATATCCGACGCCTTGAGCAACTCGTCGAGACCCATGTATTGGACCCCCATGGACTCCTCCAGGTCCTCCCGCCTGTAAACGTCGTAGTAGACCACATCGACGTCGAATCCCTGGGCCCTCTTAGCGACCTCGACGCCGATCCTACCCATGCCGACGATCCCCAGGGTCTTCCCCTCCGTGTCATAGCCCAGGGGGAGCCTCCGGGTCCTCCCGGCCCAGCCCTCTCTCACGTGTCCGTCGGACTCGAGGATACCCCGCATCTGGGAGAGTATGAGCCCCCACGTGAGGTCGGCGACGGCCCCCGAGAGGACGCCGGGGGTGTGGGTGACGTGGATGCCCCTCTTGGTGCAGGCCTCGACGTCGACGCTGTCGTATCCGACCCCGAACCTCGCGACTATCCCCAGATTTGGAGCTTTGTCGAGGAAGTCGTCGTTGACCGTCTCCATGCCCGCGATGATCGCGCTGGCATCCTTCAGCTCATCGAAATAAGACTCCTCCCTCGGGGATTCGTAGACCACCTCGGCTAGGTCTCTGAGCCCGTCGGCGAACTCCTCGGGGAAGTTGATCTTCCCGGCTCCTACCAGCACCTTCTTCAAAACCGGTTCACGGTCGGGTCTAGACGACCGGAGAATAAAACCTTAGTGTCTGACGGGGGGTCTCCGCGTGAGCGCTGTTGGGGGTCCGGAATATTCAGAGCCCACTAAACGAGCATCATGGGCCTCAGGATTGCGTCGTTTTTGAAACGAAAGTGTTAATAGCCTCGGCCCTGCAGAAATTTCAAAATTCGAGTGATAAGAGATGGGTTTCCGTGACAAGTTCAAGAACGCGGATAACGCCCTCACTTTCAACGATGTGATTCTTCTACCCGGATGGACGACTCTGGAGCCCGATGAGGCGTCGGTGAAGACTCAGGCGACCCGGAGCGTCTCCCTCAACGCCCCCTTCATTGCGAGCCCCATGGACACCGTCACCGAGAGCGAGATGGCCATCGCCCTCGCCAGGAACGGCTGCCTCGGGGTCCTCCACAGGAACTGCACCGCAGAGGAGGAGGTGGACATGGCCAGGGCGGTGAAGCGGGCCGAGGCCCTCATCATCAGGGACGTCATCACAGTGAACCCCGAGACCACCATCGAGGAGCTCCTGGAGCTCATGAGCGAGCACAGCATCAGCGGCTTCCCCGTCGTGGAGAACGGGGACAGCCTCGCAGGCATCGTCACCTGGAGGGACGTCCGCCTCGCAGACAAAGCGCTCAAAGTCGGAGACGTCATGACCAAGGACGTGATCACCGGCACCGAGGAGACGAGCCTCGAGGAGGCGATGGGGATCCTCCACGAGCACAGGATCGAGAAGCTTCCCATCGTCGACGGGAAGGGCCGGGTCCGGGGCCTAATGACGATGAAGGACATCACCCTAAAGGGGACCTACCCCGACGCCCTCAGGGACGAGGAGGGCCGCCTCATCTGTGCGGCCGCGACCTCCCCCTTCGACCTGGAGAGGGCCAAGGCCCTCGACCAGTACGTCGACGTCCTCATCACCGACGTCGCCCACTTCCACAACAAGAACTGCTTCGAGGCCACCGAGAAGATCCTCAAAGAGGTCGAGGCCGAGGTCATCGTGGGCAACATAGGCACATACGAGGCCGCCGAGGACTGCCTGACCAAGCTCGACGGCGTCGCCGGGCTCCGGGTGGGCATCGGGAGCGGCAGCATCTGCAGCACCAGCGTCGTGACCCGTGCCGGGGCGCCCACCCTCTACGCAGCCTCCCAGGCGGCGGACGCGGTGAAGGACTACGGCGCGGACGTGCCGGTCATCGCGGACGGGGGCCTAAGGAACCCCGGGGATATCGCCGTCGCCCTCGCCGTGGGAGCCTCCTGCGCCATGATGGGAAACGTCTTCGCGGGCTGCAGCGAGAGTCCGGGGAGGCTCGTCGCGCTGGAGGGCAGGTACTACAAGGAGTACTACGGGATGGGGAGCCCCAGGGCCCGGAGGAAACGCTTCGTCCAGGACAGGTACTCCCAGCCCAGCAAGGCCATCTCCGAGGGGGTCGAGGGCTGGGTCCCCTACCGGGGGCCGGTCACCGACATCATCAGCGAGTTCGTGGGAGGACTCAAAGCCGCGATGGGCTACGTCGGGGCGAGGACCATCCCCGAGATGTGGGATAAGGCGAGGCTCGCCCTGATCACCGAGAGGGGGGCCAAGGAGATAGCGCCCCACGACATCATGAGGCCTGGGCCCAACAGAGAACCCTGACCAACCTTTTTCTTTCCAACTATCAATTCGCATGAGCCCACTCACTGGAAGGTTTCAAAAACCGGAGGGGAAATTATATCCCCGAGGTTTTATGGACAGATCCTGGCTGGGACGGGTCGAGATCGAGCCCGCCGGTGAGTTCATCGCGGGCTCCTTCGTCACATTGACCCTGAGTTACCACGTCGGCGAGTTCGGCATCGACGACGGGGGCTCCATCCGCATCGCGAGGAGGAGCGTGAGCGACTCCGAGGATTACCAGTTCGACGACCCATTGGCTTCTGGTTACACCACGGTCGCCACAGACAGGGACGTGAAACTGAGCTACACGTGGAACCGCAGGGGCCACATACGCCCCTGGAGCGGGGCCCTCCAGGTGAACGTCACCGACGGCTCCCTCTACCCGGGGGACACCGTCACCGTTGTGATGGGGGACAGGAGCGGGGGCGGCCCCGGATTCAGGCTCCAGACCTTCAGGGAGGTTGAGCACATCTTCAAGGTCCTCGTGGACTGCTTCGGGTCGGGACGGTACGAGGAGATCGAGGCCTCCCCCGTCGTCACCCTCATCGGGGGACCAGCGGACGAGCTGACCATCGTAACCCCGAGCGGTGCGGTTGCAGAAGAGCCCTTCCCGGTCCTCGTGCGGGCCATAGATAGCTGGGGTAACCGTTCCGACGGTTACCGGGACTCGATCAGATTCAGTGCTTCCGATCCTAAAGCGGGGCTCCCTGGAGACTCTACTTTAAAGGAGCCGGACAAGGGTGCAAAATGGCTCCAGGGCGTGGTCCTCAAGACCTTGGGGCTCCACACCATCACCGTCAAAGACGGGTCAGGGAGGGAGGCGACCTCCAACACCATCATCGTCCGGGAGAAAAAGCCCGAGCGCTCCCTCTTCTGGGGGGACTTCCACGGCCAGACCAAGGAGACCGTGGCCACCGGCAGCCTCGACGAGTACTTCAGCTTCGCCCGGGACGTGGGCGGTGTCGACTTCGCGGCGTGGCAGGGGAACGACTTCCAGGTGACCCGGGGGCTCTGGAACAGGGTCACCCAGAAGGTGAAGGAGTACCACGAGCCCGGTAAGTTCGTCACCTTCCTCGGGTACGAGTGGTCGGGGCTTACCCCCGCGGGCGGTGACCACAACGTCTACTTCCGCGGGGACGAGGGGGAGCTCCACAGGAGCAACCACTGGCTCATCGAAGACAGGAGCGAGGAGCCCTCGGACCGATACCCCGTCACCAGACTCTGGGAGACCTTCAGGGGGCGCCGGGACGTCATCTCGGTGGCCCACATCGGGGGCCGCCACGCCAACCTCGACTTCCACGACCCCGAGCGGGTCCCCCTCATCGAGGTCCACAGCCACCACGGCACATTCGAGTGGTTCCTCGAGGAGGCCATGCGGCGCGGCCTCAAGGTGGGATTCGTCGGGAACAGCGACGACCACACCTGCCGCCCCGGGCTCACCCTCACCTCGGACAGGTTCACCACCCGGGGCGGGTACACCGGGATATACGCCAAGGAGCTCACCCGGGAAGGGCTCTGGGAGGCCCTCTGGAGCAGGCGATGCTACGCGACCACCGGGGAGAGGGTGATCCTCGCCGTGGACGTGGACGGCCACGCGATGGGGGAGGAGTACAAGGGTAAGAAGCCCCCGAGGATCAGCGTGAAGATCCATGGGACCGCTCCCCTCCACGAGGTCGAGGTGAAACGGGGCACGGAGACCATCCACAGGCACCCCTTCGCTGAGGCAGGGAAAGGCGAGAAACGCCTCATCAAGGTGGAGTGGAGCGGCGCCCGGGTCAAGAGCAGGCCCAAGAGGGTGGACTGGAAAGGAGGCCTCCACATCGACAAGGGGCGCATCACCTCCTTCCAAGAGTTCGCCTTCGACGACAAACGCCAGGGAGTGAAGCGGATCACCAACCAGAGGCTCAGCTGGACCTCCACCACCGGCGGGGACCCCGACGGAGTCCTCCTTGAGCTGGACGCCCCCGAGGACGCGGTGATCAGTTTCCACACCGGGCCCGCCAGCTTCGACTTCAAGCCCTCGGATATTGGCTACGAGCCCAGGGTGGTCGAGGCGGGGGGAGTCAACCAGAGGGTTAAGGTCTCCGCCATCAGGGCCGGAGCGCTCCCGAAGGACCTCGAATTAGAGTTCATAGACGAGGACCCTCACCCCGGGATGAACGCATACTGGATCCGGGTAGTGCAGAGCGACGGGGCGATGGCCTGGAGCAGCCCCGTCTACCTCGACTACGAGCCCTGACTAGGGGAGGGTCTCGTCCAGGAGCTCCAGGTTCCGGGCGACGTCCCCTGTGTCGTACATCCCGATGTTCCAGGCGTCGATGAACTCGTGGTGCCGGAGAGCCCATGTTATCGCCTCGTCAGCCCTTTCCCTCAGCCTCCCGGCATGGAGAAGCTTGATAACATAGACCCCCTTCCCGGCGTCGTGGACCGCCCTGATCGCGTCGAGGTGCTCCGCGAGGGAGCCGTCCTCCACGACCATACCCGTCAGGTTCAGCGTGGTGCAGACCACCTCCACCTCCGGGACATCCACGGCCTGCCTCAGGATTCCGGTGCTGTGGGTGGTGAGGCCCACCGCCCGGACGAGACCGCTCTCCTTGGCCTCGCGCCACGCCCTCAGGGCCCCCATCCTCCGCTCCAGGTTCCCCGACTCGTAAGGTTTCCCCGATGTGTCCGTCCTGTGAACAGACCTCAGGGGCACGTTATGAAGAAGAAGCAGGTCAACGTACTCGGTCCCCAGGCTCTCCAGGGAAAACTCGACGGCCCTCTCACCCTCCTCGAAGGTGAGCGCGTTGGACTTGTCCGCGACCACAACGTCCCCCCGGTCCACGAGGCTCAGCCCGACCCTGACGTGGGGGTGGGTCCCGTAATCGTCCGCGGTGTCCCAGAAGTTCACCCCCATACCCAGGGCGTCCCTCAAAACCATGCCCCCCTGCTCCGGTGTCAGGTCCCCCTGGCTCTTCAACCCGTCGGGGCCCTTCTCTATCGCGAAAGGCTCCGTCCCGTAGCACAGCCGGGAGACCACCAGATCGCTGCCCCCCAGCCTCACCTTCTCCACCATCGTAGCACCCGCATGGCGTCTGTCTCATGGAGGATTTCAAACTTACCTCCTAGGCCGGGTCATGGAAAGGCTCATTTAGGGGGTGAACAGGCTGAGGAACTGTTCGGGAGTCTGACTATTTGATCGAGAGGGCTTTGATCAGTGTATACGACAAGAGCGGAATCGAGGAGCTCGTAGCAGCCCTGGGGGGCCTCGGGGTCGAGATCGTGAGCTCCGGGGGCACCGCGCGGAGGATCAGGGAGATGGGATACGAGGAGCTCGTGGAGATCTCCGATTACACGGGCCACCCTGAGAGCCCCGGGGGGCTCGTGAAGACCCTGCACCCCAAGGTCCACGGGGGCCTCCTCCTCGACAGGAACGACGAGGCCCACGCAGAGTGGATGAACGAGAACGGGGTGAAGCCCATAGACCTCGTGGTGAGCAACCTATACCCCTTCGAGGAGGCCGTGGAGAGGGGAGCCGACCTGGAGACGGCGGCGGAGAACATCGACATCGGGGGGCCCTCCATGGTCCGTTCAGCGGCGAAGGCCGCCCTGCTGTACGACTCCGTCCTCATAGTCACCGAGCCAGCCCAGTATCCCGAGGTCATCAGGGCCCTGAAGGAGAACGAGGGAGATTTCACCACCGAGATGCGGAGACGATACGCCCTCAAGGCATTCAGACGAACGAAGGAATACGACTCCGCGATAGTGAGCTACCTGGGGGAGAACTGAGTTGTCCAAGCCCAAGTCACTGAGGAAGAGCTACAGGGCGAGGCTCGAGGAGGGCTTCCCCGAGACCATGAAGCTCATCATCGGCGACGAGGAGATCGAGTACACCAAATCAATGAGCCTCAGGTACGGGGAGAACCCCCACCAGCCCGCCGCATTCTACAGCCCCAGCCGGGGCCCCCTCACCACGGGGGCCATGGAGATACTGAAGACGGGGAAGGGGGGGCTCAGCCAGACCAACCTCGAGGACGTCAACAACAGCATGAACATCGTCCGCTACTTCGAGAGCCCCGCCTGCGCCGTGATGAAGCACCTCAACCCCTCAGGCGTCGCCGCCTCCAGGGGCCCCGGGGACAGCCTCAGGGATATCTACGCCCGGGCGCGGGACAGCGACAGCCTCGCAGCCTTCGGGAGCGTCGTGGGCTTCAACACCAGCGTCGACGAGGGGACCGCAGATGAGATCCTCGCGAGCTACGTCGAGGGGGTCGTGGCTCCCGCATACGATGATGAAGCGCTCGAGCTGTTCGAGGGGAAGAAAGACCTCAGGGTGATCAGAGTCGAGAACCTCGGGAAGATGAGCCGATTCATCGGCGAGCCGTTGAGGCCCGTCATGGTCTCCATGCAGATGGACGGCTCCATCGTCCTCACCGCCCCCATGCTCACCAAGATCAGGGGCCCCGACGACCTCCGCGTAGTCACCGAGACAAAACCCACTGATGAGCAGTTAGCCGACCTAGTATTCTCATGGTACGTCTGCATGAACGTCCGCAGCAACGGGGTCGTCCTCTCCAAGGGCAGGGCGACCCTCGGCGTAGGCACAGGTCAGCAGGATAGGGTCACCGCGGTGAGACTGGCCCTGGAGAAGGCGGTGGCGAGGGGGCACGGCGACGAGCTCCCGGGCTCTGTGCTCGCCTCCGACGGCTTCTTCCCCTTCAAAGACAGCGTCGACCTCCTCGCGGAGTATGGTGTAACCGCCTGCATTCAGCCCGGTGGTTCAATCCGGGACAAGTCGGTCAGAGAGGCTTGCGACGAGCACGGCATCGCGATGGTTTTCACCGACGAGCGCTGTTTCAGGCACTTCTAGCCACCTCTCCCCCCTTCTTTTTTCTTTCAAAACCGTTAAATCCAGAGGGATTCCCGTTTCAAGTGTCTTAAATGGTTGAATCCAAGATCTCGTTCTGCGGCATCGACTGCGGCGTGTGCCCCGCATACCTCGCCACCAAAGCGAATGACGTCGCAAAGCTCGCGGAGGTCGCGAAGGGCTGGTCCAGCGAGGAGTTCCCTCTGGGCTCCGACGACGTCCTATGCGACGGTTGCCACGCTGAAAGGGCCGCCAAATTCGCCTCCGAGTGCACCACGAGGCGGTGCGGCCTCGAGAAGGGGGTCGCGAACTGCGCCGAATGCGGAGAGTACGTCTGCGAGAAGCTGGAGAAGCACTGGGGGATGCTCGGGGAGGAGACCCGGAACTCGAGCAAGGCCACCCTCGACAAGCTGTCCCGGTCATACGAGGTATAGGGGCCTGTCTCAGGCGGGCTCCCGCCACAGGGGCGAGGTGGAGCAGTGGGGGCCACCCAGCAGATCGAGGTAGCTGTCCTGCCACTCCTTCACCGTTACCCCGTCTTCCCTCAGGGCCTCGTTTGTAGCGTGGTTTCTCTCGTAAGCGATGACCAAGCCGGGCTTGACGGTGACGATGTTCGAGGCCCCCCGCGCCTGCTCCATAAGAGCGAGCATCAGGTGCTCCACATCATTCTCCTTCTCGGGGCGCCCGCCGACGTAGATGATCCCGTCGGGCTCAAGCTTTCCATGCCTGACTAGGTAGTCGATCAGGCTCGTCTCTCGCCCCACCAGCTCGGGGCCGCTCTTCCCTTTGGCGTAGATTGCGCAGCTCCCCGCGCCCTCGAAGTCGTGGGGGTGGACCACGGGCTCCATGGGCCTGTCGTCTGCCTCGCTCCCCTCCCTCACCGCCTCCAGGGTCTTGAGGAGCAGCCTCCTCGGGGGCATGTCCGGGACGAGTTCGCTCTCGAAGAAGTAGGGCATCACCAGGGCCCTCCCCCCGGCGGGATAGTTGATGACCACGTCGAGGTGCATGTAGTCGGAGGCGGGGTAGTCGGGCATCTTCACCGATAGTATGTGCCGGAGCTCCCCGTCGGCGTCAGCCTCGAAGAGCCTCCTCGCGGTCTCCATGAACCCCGTGAACGTGGACCTCTGACCGAGGCCTATCGCGACCGTCTCCTCGTCCACGATGTGGGTGTCCCCGCCCTCGATGCAAGGGGGCTCAGTGAATCCCGGGTCCCCCTCATTTGCGTCCCAGATCACCTCCGTCTTCTCCCTGAGCACAGGGTCGAGCTCGTAGCAGAGTTTCACGACCCTGGGCTCGAAGCGGCGGCTGTAACGCCTCATTTTGCAGATGACTGTGCCCACCTGGGTGGTGAAGCTTGTGTCCCGGGGGTAGGGCCAGCCCACCCTCTGGAAGTCGGGGAGCACAACCCTGTCAGCCTCCTCGTCGTAGTAAGCCCTGGAGGGATACCCCCACAGGAGATGCTCGGCCGTGAGTTCCCCGGGCTCCGGGGCGACGGGCATCCCCGCCCAGACCGCCTCAACCATCTCCCGCCTCTCCCCCTCTGAGGCTCCCTCGACGGCCTTCTCTAGGATCGATGCCACCTCGAAGACCCGGACCCCCTCCTCCTCCAGGAACCGGGGGAGCATCCTCCACTGCTCCCTGCCCCCGTCGATGTCGGCGTGGGGGCACCGGGCCAGGTAATTGCTGTTCGACTCGATCCCGACGAAGGGGAGCTTCCCCTCCCAGAACTGCTCGATAGACTCCTGCACCAGGACGGCCCGGAGGGGCCCAGCCTCGGATCTGACGGTCCACATACACGGATCCAAGGGCTCCGGGGCCTTATCAAATTTGAGAGGTTAATAAGATCAGGTACAATAGAAAACAGCCCTAGAACGTGTGAAGGGTCCTGAATTATGACTCGTTTTCTTAAAATAAGGGGATATAGTTAGCCCGGTTATGCACAGAACGTTAAAATCCAGTGGGCGCCCTTAACGCATCGAGGGCATGAAACACAGCCGCTGGGCCAACAAGAGATAAAACGCCTGAGGGGGATAACTGGACGGATGAAGGGTTATCAGAAGCTCGCTGTGTTCCTAGCTGTGCTCCTCTTCTCCGTGGGGCTGATGTCGGTCGCCATCGACATCCTCGGCGACATCACCGAGGTCGAGTTCAACACCGGGACCAAGCTCGTCCCTGGTGTCGAGACGGGCACCGAAAAGGGCGAGGAGGAGCTGCGGAAGACCCAGGCCGTGCAGGTGGAGGGAGCCTCGGCAGGCGGGGAGAGGGTGCTATTCGAGATCGCCTACCCCCCGGGCACCCGCTACCTGAGGACCACCGTCGGGGCGGGATATGTGAATGGGACGTGGGAGCCGGTCGAGGCTGGGGGATGGACGCCCTACGGCGGGGAGGAGCTGGAGCCCGAGCCGAGGGGCGCGGCATTCGAGCAGCGATTCTTCTTCACAGTGAGACCCATCGGGATGCTGAGCGGGACCATCCCCGGGACCCTCTACACCATACGCGTCGGGGGCCTCGAAGACATGGAGTACAACCGCCATCTCGAGCTCTTCAACAGCATCGAGCCCTTCAACAGAACATACGGAATCGAGCACGAGGTCTACCGGTTCACGGAGAGGACCTTCGACTCGGCTGAGATCACCCCATTCACGGACTATCTCGATATCCCCGAGGACATGAAGGAGAGCCTCGAGGAGCTGGCCCAGAACATAGTCGAGGGCGCCTCCACGCCCTACGCTGATCTGAAGGCCATCGAGGATTACCTCAAGGCCAACTATGTCTACGACCAGGGCTACGAGAGAGCCCCCAACGGGACAGACCCCATCGAGTGGTTCCTCTTCGAGGAGGCGAAAGGGCTCTGCACCCAGTTCAACTCCGCGTTCGTCCTCCTTGCGCGTAGCCTAGGCATCGCCGTCCGGCCCGTCGCGGGATACCTCATCAACCCCGAGGCGACCCACCAGTTTGTGCTGAACAGGGACGCCCATCTCTGGGCGGAAGCCCACTTCGAGGGGCTGGGCTGGGTCACCTTCGACGCTACTCCACCGAGGGAGGAGGAGGGGCAACCCCAGGTGAGTACCTACAAGACCGTCACCAACATCACGTACAACGATCCCGTCGCCCTCAAAGGGGGCACATTCCAGGTCCACGGAACCGTCACCCTTGAAAACGGAACCGGCGTCAGCGGCCTAACCGTGGAGCTCTTCCTCACACTGAAAAAGAACGAGACCGACGCCGCCTGCGGCACGGGAGTCGTCCAGAAAGGCCTCTTCAACATAACTTGTGACGCCATCCCGGATCTCGCTGTAGGAGACTATAATTTGATAGCCCACACCCTGCCGGGAGGGATCTACGAGGAGTCGTGGAGCGACCCCCCCATCAGGATCATGGCTGACACCAACGTCACGATACAGGCCCCAGCGTCAGCAAACGTCGGCGACCGAGTCTCGATCCATGGGACACTGCTGGATAAATCCAACGGGCAGCCCATCCCGAACGCGACCCTCACGATCAAGGTGGGGAACGAGACCCGGAGCCTCCGCACAGATAGGGAGGGGACTATCCGCCTCAGCCACACCTTCGAGGACGAGGGGAATGCGACGGTGGAGCTCGCATTGGACGACTCGGACTATTATCTGGGCTCCGAGAGCAGCTTCGGGATCGCCGTGAGGATACCCCCGACACCGAAGCCCAGCGTATTCATGATCATCACGACCTTCCCCTACAACGTGATCATCTTCGCGGGATTCGCCGTTGTGATAGGGAGCGTCCTGGTTCTCACGCGTAAGAAGGAGGGCATCACACAATCCGCCATAGTAGAGGAGGCCGAAGAAGAGATGCCCCGGGACTATGAAGATTATAAGGACGGGATAGTGAAGCTCTTCAACTGGTTCTACGCCAGATCAAGGAGAAGGCTCGAGGGGATCGACGACAGCTTGACACCCAGGGAGGTCCAGGACGTTGTCCTGCAGTGGATCCCGGAGAAGGGGGAGCCCGCCCTCGAGTACCTGGTGACCGCCTTCGAGATCGCAGACTACAGCGCATCGAACCCGAGCCAGGAGATGTATGAAAAGAGCCTCGCCGCCGTCGAGCTGCTGGGAGGGATGATTGATCGTGGCGCGTAGGGATATTATACGCAGGACAGGGATCTGGGCCGTCTCAGCGGGGATCCTGGGCTGGCTCATCTACTTCCACGACCTCCGCCTCGGGGACCTCGGGAGCTTCCTCCCAATGTCAGACCAGATAGCCAGGGCGAACATGGACCTCCTCCTGATACCTCTCCTCGCATCAATCACCATATTTTACATAGCGAGCGTCGTCGCGATCACCCTCGAGGGAGTCCTCGCCGAAGTCCTCACGGGAACCCTTTACGCCGCGGGGTTCGCCGCGTTCTTCGCCCTGTTCCTGGTCCTTCAGTCAGGCCCCGCGTACTCCCAGGCAGGCTACCTTCTCTCCGGAGCATTCGGGGTCCTCCTGGTCTACAACGTCGTCTCGACTCTTGCCAGGCTACGGGGAGCCCAGGCCCTCAAGGCGGCCACGGTGAGCGCCACAATATTCATGGTGGGCCAGATCGTCCTGAGGCTCATCTCCCTCTTCATCAGCACGAGCGGGGCCTCGATGCCCCCTGGCATGGCGGAGGGGATCACCGGCTTCGTGAGCCTCGGGATCACCATCGCGGGGGTCTTCACCCTCTTCGCGGTCTTCAAGTCCTCGAAGAACGCCTACCTCGCCGCGACGGGGAGCATCGCGGGGAACTATCTGTTCTCGGTCTCCCTGAGCCTGATCGGGGCCCTCTACTACGGGTTCTTCCTCGGGGGCCTCAGGTCATACGCTCCGGGAATCGAGAACCTGAGCCCGTATATCGAGTGGACGGGAATCTGCGTCTTCGCGGCGATCATCTTCACCGTGATGCGCCGGGGGATGCAGGACTCCATCATGATCAAGAACCGGCTCGGGGAGTGGGGGAAGCACATGCAGGAGATCACCACATACAAGGGTGACAGGTTCGTCGGGTTCACCGAGGTCATCGACGACTTCGTGGAGCGGGGGAACCGGGAGAGGCTCCTCGTCAGGCTCGCCCTCTTCCTCCACGAGAACCAGGCCGGTGATGATGAGATATCGGGGCTCCTCGCCCCTTTAATCAACTACAGGGATGAGAGTTCCCCCGATATGGCCCGCTCGGGACGAGCCGAGGCCATAGAGATGGAGAATAAACTGAGGCGCCTCAGCCTCCTCCAGAACACGATAGGACATATAATTCCCCCTGGTTTGGGAGAGCCCGTGGAGGGCGGGGAACCCCTCCAGCAGGAATCGAGCACAGTGACGGAATGATTGTAGGAGATCTAAGATGAACGTATGGGAAGTAAAGGACGTCTGCACCAAGATCCTAGACGGCGTAAGCATGTACTTCGTAGGGAACAAGCTCATGCTCAGGAAGCTCCTGGCATCGGGTCTAGCCAACGGCCACATCCTCTTCGAGGACTACCCGGGCCTGGGGAAGACCCTCCTCGCGAAGGTCTTCTCGAGGGTCACGGGCTGCACCTGGGGCAGGGTCCAGTTCACACCGGACCTCATGGCCGCCGACATCCTCGGCACCAGAGTCTGGAGGATGGCGGAGTCCAAGTTCGTCCTGGAGAAGGGGCCGATATTCACCAACATCCTCCTGGCGGACGAGATCAACAGGAGCCCGCCGAAGACCCAGTCGGCCCTCCTGGAGGCGATGGAGGAGCGCCAGGTCACCATCGAGGGGGAGACCCACAGGCTCAGCGCCCCCTTCTTCGTCATCGCGACCCAGAACCCCATCGAGCTCGAGGGCACCTACCCGCTCCCGGAGGCCCAGATGGACAGGTTCCTCATCAAGCTCAGCATGGGCTACGTCCCCACCAAGGCCGAGGAGAGCCTCATATTGAAGCGGCGCATCGGCTGGCGCAGGGACGACCCAACCGACTTCATCAAGCCGGTAACGGATCAGGTCCTCTTCGTCGCGATGCAGCAGTTCATCGAGACCGAGATCTACGTCGACGACCAGATCATCGACTATATCAGCGACATCGTCCGCCTCACCCGGCGCCACCCCATGATAGAGGTGGGAGCGAGCCCCAGGGGGGGCCTCAGCCTCCTCAAGGTGGCGAGGGCTCACGCCGCGATCGCGGGGCGTAGCTTCGTGACCCCCGACGATGTCAAGATGTTCGTTAACGACGCCCTGGGCCACAGGATGATCATGAAGATGGAGTATGCAATCGAGGGGGCGTTCAGCGTCTCCGCGATCCTCAAGGAGATCGTGGACCAGGTCGAGGTCCCCAAGCAGTTCATAGCGACGAACAGGTGAGAGCCCTAGTTGATCACCCAAGATACCCAGGAGCTCGTGGTGAGCGGCGTCACCTTCATGGTGATGGGCATGTTCCTGGGTAACCTCATACTCATCGTCCTCGGCCTCTTCCCCATCGTCTTCCTCGCCCTCGGGATCCTCATAGGGCAGCCCCAGGAGGTCACGGTGACCCGGGAGGGGGAGGACGCCAAGGTCTGGGTCGACAACCAGATAGCCGACACCCTCACCGCCACAGTCAAGGGGGGCGTCGGCCTCGTCAGCTTCAGCGACCCCATCCCCTCGAGCTTCAGCCTCGATGAGGGGACCAACGTCAAGTTTCTCTGGAAGGGGGTCACGGAGAAGCAGGTAACGATCAGCTACAGGGCCACTTGCGCCAAGCGGGGCAGGTACGAGCTCAACGATATCGACTACGAGACCCGCCACCCCCTCCAGATCACCGACAACAAGATCGGTAAGGCCCCGGCACCACGGGCCTATATCGTCCAGCCCAAGCCCATGTTCGTGCGCCGGATCCGGGAGAGGAAGGCGATCACAAGGATCCCGATGCCCATGGAGGCCCGGATCAAGTTCGGGTTCCCCACCACCGACTTCCTCGAGGTCCGGGACTACCAGCCGGGTGACCTCTACAGGAACATCAACTGGAAGGTCACCGCCCGACGGCTCAGCAGCTCCCCCTCAGCCCTCCAGGTCAACGAGTTCGAGAAGGAGGGGAAGAAGATGGTCTGGATCTTCCTGGACAGCGCCACCCACATGGCTCTGGGCACCACGGTGCAGAACACAATGGAGTACGCCGTGAGAGCTACCCTGGGCCTCGCCGACTTTTACCTGAGCAGGGAGTGCCAGGTGGGGCTCTGCTTCTACGACTACGACGCCCACGAATGGGAGGGAAGCTACCAGAAGACCCAGGGAGCCCCAGACCTCGACATCGCTTTCTTCGGCGTGGATCAGATGGAGCCGGAGGTCGAGGCCGAGGAGGGCCACGAGGAGCCCGAAGGGGCGAGGGAGTCCTCCTTCAGCCGGTACCTCTTCCCCGACACGGGAAAGAAGCAGCAGTTCAGGATCATGCGGGAGATGCTCAACGTAGACATCCGGTACAGCGGTGAGAGCCTCAAGGAGGCGATCCACAGCTGCCGACGCCACATCGTGGGCACCCTCCCGCTCTTCATCATAATCACGATGCTGGACGCCTCCAAGACCGACGCCCTCTACGAGGGGATCAAGGAGCTTTACAAGTACTCGGGGCGGCTCAGGAGGAGGCCCTCCATCATCGTCTTCAACGTCCAGGGCTACAAGATCGCCGCCCAGAGGGAGGTGGAGGGGATCGCGGCGGAGCTCCTCGACTTCAGGAACAGGCCCCTCACGGGGATCCTGAGGAAGATGGGGGCTACAGTCGTGAACTGGGACCCCCAGACCCAGAGCTTCGCCCAGGCACTGATCAAGCAGAGGGCATGACATGAGGACGGACGCGTACATCAGGGGCTCGGAGTTCGTGGTCGCCCTCGCCTCGACGTACATGGCGGCGGTGACCATGGTCCAGACCAGCCTCTACTGGAGGGCGAGGCCCTACATCGCGGTCATCCTGGGGCCCATAGCGTCCTCCTTGGGGGGCGCTCCCACGGGTGAGGGGGGGTCAGCCCTCGACCTCATCATCATCGGGATGGCGCTGGCCCTCTCGTTCACGTTCTGGCGGAGAGGGGACGAGGCGGGGTTCGGGAGGCTCTTCAGCCTCAACATGCTAATGTTCTTCCCCTCGGTCCTCGACTTCTCAACCTTCAACTGGATCAACCTCATCCTCCCCTATGAATCCATCACGGCAGTCACGGTACAGTGGGTCTTCGGGGTCGGCCTCCTCCTCCAAGCCACCTACCTCACCCTCAGGTACACGGTGAGATTCAGGGGAATGCGAGAAGAATTGGAGGGGAGGGGGGCCGATGACGACGACGTCGACGAGGTCTCCCGGGGGCAGATGGTCTACCTGGGTCAGCTCGTGGTGGGGACCCTAGCTATCTCGGGGGGCGTCTACTTCGGTGTGCCCTACGTGAACCGGTTCCTTATGGGGGAGGCCATTGGACTGCCCTACCCTCACCTCATTATCGGAGTCGTCTGCACCCTCCTCATCGCAGCGGGTACAATCCTATACCTCAAGGGAGGGGGCTCCCAAGTCGGAGCGGTCAAAGTAGCCCCTGAGACCGCTAAAAGCGTCTGACGTAAAGAAATTCTGGGATATTAAAGAGAATAGGGCCTCAGAGGAATCCGCGAGTGGGCTTCTTCAGGACGTTCAGTATGAGGAGTACTCCGAAGCAGATCAAGGCCAAAGCCCAGAGGTCAATATTGAGTCCAATGAGCTCGGTGACCCCCCAGAGGGCGATGAAGACGCCGAAGAGGAGACCCAGCAGGTTCCTCCGCATGGGGACGCCGAAGCAGATATTCCTGTCGTAGTATTGGCGGGATGTCCGTCGCACCCTGTGGAGAGACTCGCCGCAGCTCTTGCAGTACTCCGTCTCATCGTCGTTCATCGAGCCACATTTGCTGCAGTATACCATCCCGAGTCCTAAGGGATACGAAGGAGCCCGTTAATAAATCGTTTCCAAGGAGTATTTACGTGGAATAATGAGATCTCATCGGGTTGATTGTTTAGGTTAATCTAGCTGGCAGCGGAGAAGTTGACGTATAATTTCTTTTCAGATGACCGCTCACTCCTCGTGGTTCTTAATAACAGGTTCCGTTTATCCTCCGGGTGAGGAACGTGGCTGGCACCGAGTTCGTGAAAGCCAAGATCGTCTGCACCATCGGGCCCGCCTCGATGAGGCCTGAAGCCCTAGCGGCGATGACGGAGGCCGGCATGGATGTGGCCCGGCTAAACCTCTCCCACGGAGACTTCGAAACTCACAGGAGAGTCGCCGAGAACCTCCGCGATATCGGGAGTGTCGCGATCCTGGTCGACCTCCCGGGGCCGAAGATCCGCATTGGGCGTGTAGAGGGGAGCATCAGGCTCGTTTCAGGGGACAGTGTCCATTTCACGACCCGGGACGTACTCGGTAACCGCGATGAACTCTCCGTGTCCCACCCGGGGCTCCCACTGGAAGTGTCCGTGGGGGGCAGCATCTACATCAACGACGGTCTCATCGAGATGAGGGTGGCCTCCATCGATGAGAGCCTCGAGGGGTTCACGGGGCAGGTGGTCTCGGGAGGCGAGGTCACAAGCTTCAAGGGGGTTAACGCCCCAGGGGCCCGGCTGTCGATGAGACCCCCCACCGAGGCGGATCTCGAGGGAATCGCGTTCGGAGCCGAGTTCTGCGACTGGTTCGCAGCCTCCTTCGTGAGGGAGAGGGGGGACGTCGAGGGCGTAAGGAAGGCTATCGAGGAGGCCGGGGGGGACCAGCCGGTGATCTCGAAGATCGAGCACCGGGAGGCTGTTTCGAACATCGAGGAGATCGTCGAGGCGAGCGACGGGGTGATGGTGGCCCGGGGAGACTTGGGGATCGAGGTGCCCTCCTGGGAGGTGCCCCTGATCCAGAAGAGGATCATCGGGATGTGCAACGAGGCGGGGAAGCCAGTGATCGTGGCGACCCAGATGCTGGAGTCCATGGTGGTGAACCCGAGGCCGACCAGGGCGGAGGCGAGCGACGTCGCGAACGCTATCCTTGACGGTGCGGACGCGGTGATGCTCTCCGAGGAGACCGCGGTGGGCCTCTTCCCCGTGGAGGCGGTCAAGGTGATGAACAGGATCACCCAAACCGTGGAGGAGAACGCCCCGAGGATCCAACAGGAGCGCATGGTCGAAGGATCGGTCCCCGATGTCATAGGTCAGCTGGCCTCGCAGGCGGCCCGGGCGGTGGGGCCTGCGGCGATCATCGTGGTGACCAGGAGCGGCTTCAGCGCCCGGATGGTCTCGAAGCACAGGCCCCGGACCCCGATCCTGTCCGTGGCGAGGAGCCCCGAGGTGAACAGGAGGGCCAGGCTCTACTGGGGCGTGGAGCCATTGGACGTGGAGTGGGTGGATGACAGGGACGAGCTCCT
>JADHWM010000036.1 GCA_016783485.1 Candidatus Bathyarchaeota archaeon | reverse complement strand
TCCCGGGGCGCGCTGGGGCCGTAGACCTCCACACCGTCGATCTCCCGGAGCCCCTCAGCGATCCTCCCCGACAACTTCTCATCCCAGGCCTCAACCTCCTCCATCCCCACCCGATCCAGATAACGGCACGCCTCCCCCAGACCGATCACCTGGGCGATAGCCGGGGTCCCCGCCTCGAACCTCAACGGCGCCACCGCCAGCTCATAACCATCCAACGACACGTCCGAGATGGTCCCGCCCCCAATCGACAGCGGCTCCGTCCTGTACAGCTCCTCCTCGCAGATATACAGGCCCCCCACCCCCGTGGGCCCCAGCATCTTATGCCCCGAGAAAGCCATGAAATCCACCCCCGAATCCATCACGTCCGTGGGCAGGTGAGGCACCCCCTGGGCCCCATCCTCCACCACCAGCGCCCCTTGCTCGTGAGCCAGGGAAACGATCTCTTTGACGGGGACTTTACACCCCAGCACATTAGAGACCCGGGTCACCGCCACGAGCCTCGTCGAGTCGTC
The DNA here is from genome assembly GCA_016783485.1 of Candidatus Bathyarchaeota archaeon. GTDB lineage: Archaea > Thermoproteota > Bathyarchaeia > TCS64 > TCS64. The sequence goes on along the minus strand of JADHWM010000036.1, from coordinate 20,247 downwards.
GATAGCCGCCTCGAAATCCGCCATATCGAAACGCCCCTCCCTGTCCGGCCGCACCACCTCCACCGAGCAGCCGCTCCTCCTCGCAACCCTCAGCCAAGTGATGAAATTAGAGTGATGCTCGATCACCGTCGTCACGATCTTCCCCCCCTCCTCGAAACCCAGAGAGTTCGCGACGAGGTTCAGCCCCTCCGTCGTATTCCGGAGCATCGCGACGCAATCGGCAGAGGGGGCGCCGATGAAATCAGCCACCACCCCGTGGGCCCCCTCGTACTCCTCGCTCGCCAACTGGGAGAAACGGTGGACCCCCCTCTCCACGTTGGCCCTGTACTCCCTGTAGAACTCCATCTCCTTCAGCACCACCTGCTCCGGGGTCAGGCTGCTCGCCGCATTATCGAAATAGATAACGCCTTTATTGAGAATGGGAAAATCGCTCCGAATCTCCTCGACATCCAGCACCGCAGTACCCTCGAATGAGGGGTTTTTAAAGGCGTTAAAAGCCTTCCGAGGGCCCTAAGGAACCGTGACGCTCTTCGCCAGGTTCCGGGGCTTGTCGGGGTCCAGCCCCTTCCGGACCGCCAGGTAGTAGGAGAACAGCTGGAGAGGCACCACGTAAGGGATCGGCGAGAGGATCTCGTGGATCCCCTTCGGCATCTCGATGACGTCGTCGGAGAGCCCGATGATCTCCCGGTCCCCCTCCTCGCACACCGAGATGATCACTGCCCCCCGGGCCTTCATCTCCATGATGCTCCCCACGATATCCTTCCGGGTCTCCCCCCTCGGGCAGACGAATATCACGGGGACCCCCTCCTCGATGATGCTGATGGGACCGTGCTTGCTCTCACCCGCCGGATAGGCGAGGGAGGGCACATAGGAGAGCTCCAAGAGCTTCAACCTCGCCTCGAGGGCGGTCGAAGAGCTTATCCCCCGCCCAAGGAACACGAAGAGCCGCTCCCCGCTGTATTTCTCGACGAGGCTCTTGACGTAGTCCCTGTGCCGGCTCAGAGTCTCCTCCACCACGTCAGGGACCTGCAGGAGCTTCTCCCTGAAGTCATCCCCCTCGTCCTGAGAGACCTTACCCCTCATCCGGGCGAGCCTGAGAGCAAGCTGAGCGAGGACCATGAGCTGGGAAGTGAATGTCTTCGTGGCTGCGACCCCGATCTCGGGGCCAGACTGCTGGATAATATAGGCCCTGGCGACCCTTGTGAGGGTGGAGCCCACGGAGTTGGTGACCCCGAGGACGGTGCCCGCCCTCATCCGGGCGTGGTCGATGGCCTTCAGGGTGTCATATGTCTCCCCCGACTGGCTAACGCAGAGAATGACGGAATCTACGCCCACGGAGGAACCGTACTGCTCAATGAACTCCGAGGAGATCGCTGGGAACGCGGTTATCCGGGCGAGCCTCGAGAACATATAGGAGGCCGCGATGCAGGCGTGGTAGGAAGTGCCCGCAGCGATGAGGAAGATATCCCTTCCCCTGTCGAGGAGGGTCGTGAGGAGGTCAAGATACTGGGGCTGGAGCCTCAGAGACCCCCGGAGGCTGGTGGGCTGCTCGTTGATCTCCTTGAGCATGAAGTGGGGGTAGCCCTGCTTCTCGGCCATCTCCAGGGACCATGTGACCTCCTCGAGCCCCCGCTCCACCACGGTGCCGTCGCTCACCAGCTTGATCTCGTACCCGTCTTGATCTAGGGTGGCGAATTCCCCGTTCCGGAGGTAGACCACCTTGTTGGTGTAGGGGAGCATGGCGGGGACGTCGGAGGCGCAGTAGGTGCCCTTCTCGGAGACCCCGATGACGAGGGGGCTCTCGTTCCTGGCGCAGAGGATCTTGCCCGGGTCGGAGTTGGATACCACGGCGATGGCGTAGGATCCCTCGAGCCGTCTAAGGGATTTGAGGACCGCTTCGTCGAGGGCTATGTCACCCTTGAGCTCCTCCTCGATGAGGTGGGCGATGATCTCGGTGTCGGTCCTGGACTTGAAGTTGTGCCCCTTGTTGAGGAGCTCCTCCTTGAGTTCCATGAAGTTCTCGATGACACCGTTGTGGATGACGGCGAGGTTCCCATCACAGTCCGTATGAGGGTGGGCGTTCACCATCTCCGGGGCTCCGTGGGTGGCCCACCGGGTGTGACCGATCCCCATCGAGCCGGGCATACTGTCCATCTTGAGCCTTTGGACGACGTCGTCGATGCGCCCCGCGTCCTTCTTCACCTGGAGGGCGCCGTCTTGAATCGTCGCGAAGCCCACAGAGTCGTATCCCCTATATTCAAGCCTTTTCAAGCCGTCATAGATGAGGGGGGAGATCTCCCCCGTCTTGAGTACTCCACCGAAAATTCCGCACATTTGAACTGTTTCCCCTAATTACCGGTTAGATAATATCTGTCTCTGAACGCCTATTTTAAGGTCGCTTACCTCTGAGACATCATTCCAATCCGAAATATCGTATCTCGTTTTCCTCTGTTCGAAGCCTGAGGAGCACTTTCACTCACCCCTCCCCATACGGTCTGCTAGAATAGACACAAAGCATAAATCGATGGCCGAGAGACACCCAAGTTGGAGAGACCATGAGCCGTTCCAGGAGCGTCTTCATCGACAAAACGGTTCTAGACCTCAACTACGTCCCCCAGAAGCTCCTCCACAGGGACGGCGAGGCCAATTTCCTCTCCAGCCTGTTCCGGTTCATCGTGGACGCCCCCTACGAGATGAGCCAGAGGGCTCTCATCATCGGGGGAGTCGGGAGCGGGAAGACCGCCCTCGCCCAGAGGTTCGGCCTCAACCTGATGGAGGAGGCGAAACGCCGCAGGGTGCGGGCCGAGTACGTCCACGTCAACTGCAGGGAGAGCCGGGGGAGCCTCTTCATGGCCCTCCAGAGGGCGGTGAAGCGCCTCCGCCCCCAGTTCCCCGACCGGGGCTACTCCTCCAACGAGCTCCTGGACACCCTGATGAGGATCCTCGACGAGGAGGACACCCAGCTGGTCCTCTGCCTCGACGAGGTGGACGCCCTCATCGAGAGGGAGGGGGGAGACGCCATCTACAACCTCTGCCGGGTCCAGGAGGAGAGGCTGGACGGGCCGAGGCGCCTCAGCCTCATATTCATCTCGAAGAGCTCGGAGGCCTTCAGGGATCTGGACAGGAGCACCCTGAGCACCCTCCAGAGGAACGTGATCCGGATGCCGGAGTACACCATGGCCCAGCTCTCCGGCATCGTCGCGAGCAGGGCGGAGATGGCGTTCAGGCCCGGCGCGATGCCCCCGGAGATCATCGACTTCATCGGAGAGCTCGCGGCCTCGGAGAGCGGGGACGCCCGGTACGCCATCGACCTCCTCCACGGGTCGGGGATGTACGCCGACTCTTCTCACTCCCAGGAGGTGCTCCCGGAGCACGTCCGGAAGGCAGCGGCCGGGATATTCCAGCCCATCAGGCCCGAGGAGATCCGGGGGCTGAGCCGCCACGAGCAGCTCGCCCTCCTGGGTATCGCCCGTTTCTTCCTCCACAGCCGGGAGGCGAAGGCGACCACGGGGGAGGCGGAGACCAGCTACAGGGTGGTCTGCGAGGAGTACGGGGAGGAGCCCCGCGGGCACACCCAGTTCTGGAAGTATCTCAACGCGCTGAGCGGGCTCGGGGCCATCTCGGCGGAGCTCAACGCCTCGGAGAAGGGGAGGACCCAGCTCATAGGGCTCCCCAGGATGCCGGCCGAGGAGCTGGAGAGGAGGATGGTGGAGATCCTTGGGCGGGGCTGAGATCGACGTCGAGGAGCTAATGGGCTCCCGGGGGAGGATCAGGGTTCTACGGGTCCTCGCGGAGGCCCGGGAGATGAACATCAGCGAGGTGGGGCGGCGCACCGGGATGAACTACACCAGCGTGGAGCGCCACCTCGAGGCCCTCAAGGGGCTGGGGCTCCTCAGGGAGAAGCGGTACGGCAAGATCAGGATCTACGAGGCCACGTTCAACAGCCTCACCGTCAGGTTCGAGAGGAACCGGGGGGTCAGGGTCGACGTGGAGGCCCCCACGCAGTTCTAGAGGGGTGACGCCCGAGCCTTGGCCCCCGAGTCGGAGAAGGTGAGGGCTCACATCTACGTCTCCGGGCGGGTCCAGGGGGTCTATTACAGGAAGAACGCCAGGCGCAGCGCCCTGAGCTCCGGGCTCGTGGGCTGGGTGAGGAACCTCCCGGACAGGAGGGTCGAGGCCGTTGCGGAGGGGGAGAGGGGCCGGGTCGAGGAGTTCCTGAGGTGGTGTCGGGAGGGTCCATCCATGGCGATCGTGAGAGACCTGGAGGTCCGCTGGGAGGCGGCGACCGGGGAGTTCGAGACATTCAGGATAGTCTACTGAAGACAAGTCGACGAGGGGAAGCCTCTATCGGAGCCTCTCGGGGATCTCATGTTAGCATGCGAGGGGCTTACCGTGAAGAGTTTCATTGAGTGAACCGGGACGCATCTGAGGCGCATGAGATAAAAGGTTGACCGACCACGATCCCAGTGAGATGGATCTGAGGAGGCTGGAGGGGAACGAGGCCGTGGACCTCATACTACGGGTGCTTGGGGAAGCGGGGAAGCCCCTCACGACCCGGGAGGTCCAAAGGGAGACCGAGAAGAGGCTGGTGAGGTGCCCCGACTCCACCGTGGTGTTCCTGAACCGCCTCAGGGTCAAGGGGCTCATCAAAGGGGAGAGGTCCAGGGAGAGGAAGGGCTGGATCTGGTGGGTGGAGGGCTAGGCCCAGGAGACGATTCTATCGTTCTCCTCGATCAACTCGACCCAGCCGGAGTAGTCCACGACCTCTACTCCCTCGCTTTGGCTCATCCCATTTGTGATGTCGCCGAGACAGTAGATTCGGGATATGTGGTCGAGGGTCTTCCTGTGTTCCCTGTCATCAACCAGCCCACGGGCTTCGCCGATGAAGAGAATGGAGACATCGCCCCTTTCCTTTGATGCCAACGCGATGGCTGTGGAGGCAGATTGCCGGTCAGAGATCACGTAGAGGACTCCCATACGCTGCCCCCTAGAAGGTAGCCACCGCCGCGTATTCTTCCATCATGGTCACCAGGTCGTCCATGCCGATCAGATTCACTCCGAGGGTTGGATCGAGGTCTCCCCCTGATTCTTTCGCACTGCTCACCGCATGGACTTCGGCGAGGTCCGCTGCGGCTTGCAGATAGTCCTGGAGTGTAGGGTTGCTGAACGCTTGGGTGTGGAGGCATCGGACCCCGTCGTCGATGAAGACGATGGCGGGGAGTTCGTCGAAGCCGAGCATCGCAGCTGCGAGCCTCAGGGCTTCCTCGACTCTCCCCGTCTCCTCGGGGCCGCTCCGCACCAAGATCATCAATCCGTCCGTATCATGTCACCTACCCCAGGAAGAGAACCCTTTCCGCATCCGCCATGAGGTCCACGAGTTCCCCGAGGCTGCTCATCTCGACCCCATTCATGAGGGCTACTTTCGGGGCGAGACCTGTCTCCAGGACACTGGTCCTGCAGGCGAGGAGCCTCACGCCCAGTTCTGACAAGGCTGGGAGATGGGGGGAGTCCCTGTCTGAGCCCAGAAGCCTCGTCGATTGTGAATTGAAGAATACAACGACCCTGTGCCCCCTCGAGACGGTGGCCTGTGTGAGATGGTGGACGGTTTCGAGGGTCTCCTGGGAGTCCGTGGAGGCCACTAGGAGGATGAACATGGCGGATCTATCTCGATATTCGAAACTTGTCTCGGGAGTCTTAATCCTTTCCCCCACTGGTGTGGGCCTTCTCCTCCTAGGCCTGGGCTCTCATCCATGTGGCCATCCCCTTGAATCCCTTGTCCTCGAGGTTTGAGCCCCGGATTCATGGCTGAACCAGCTGTTCTACGTATTTGAACGGATGAGAGGTGATCTCCCTTAGTTGTTCTAAAACCTAGGATTATCTATCATTCTCTACGCCCAATATACTGGTGATTGAAACGAGTCTACCTGTATTCTCGATATATCTCGACAAGAGAAAGCTCGTGTCCTACACGATCTTGGCATTCGTCCTGGGGAGCCTCCTGGGGGGCACAATGTGGAACTTTGCAGGAGTGTACCTCCCGAAGCTGCCCCCCTCGGATCTCCTCACCTCGAGCTCGCTCATGAAGTTCGGCTCATCCGAGGAGTTGGCCAACTTCATAGGCACGAGACCCCAGGAATACTATTACGAGGACGCAGCGAAAAGCATGGGCACCTTCCCGAGTTTTGGTAGAAGCATTGTCCTGTCAGCAGCTGACTCGGCTCCTTCCGCTCCCGGTTCCACGGATTACTCTGGGACAAACATCCAGGTGGAGGGAGTAGACGAGGCTGACCTCGTGAAGACCGATGGCACCTACATCTACCTCGCCTCAGGGAAGACCGTGTACATTGTCAGGGCTCATCCCCCCGAGGAGGCGGGGATCGTCGCCAAAATAGAGCCTGGACTCCCCGTGAGTGACCTGTACATCAACGGCGAGAAACTGGTCGTGATCAGCGCCCCGGACTACTTCTATTGGTATGGCTGGGATGTCGTTCCCGAGGAGTACGAGATGACCACACACGTCTGGGTCTACGACGTCAACGACAGGGCTCAGCCCTTCCTCGAGAGGGAGGTGAGCGTCGACGGTTACTACACTAGCTCCAGGATGATCGGGGACTATGTCTATCTCATCACGAGTCAGCCCGCAATGCTGAACTATTCGGAGCCCATTCTCCCGGGGATCAGGTCTGGTAACGAGACCTGTGTGGTGGAGGCCACCGATGTCTGGTACGTCAACAACACCGACGTCAATTATGGTTACACCAACATCGTCGCGCTGAACGTTCAGGATCCCGGGGAGGAGATAACCAGCGAGACCTATCTCATGGGGTCCTCGAGCACCATCTACGCCTCCCTGGATAACATCTACCTCACCAACCTGGATTGGGTGTATAACGTGGATGGGGGATGGGAGACCACCACCGTCTACAAGCTCAGGGTGGACAAGGGCGAGATCCATCTCGTTGCCGAGGGGACGGTCCCGGGCAGGGTGCTCAACCAGTTCTCCATGGACGAAAATGGAGACTACTTCAGGATCGCCACCACCAGCGGATTCGTCTCCAGGAACGGGGGAGGGACCAGCAACAATCTGTACGTCCTCAACTCGACCCTTGGAGTCGCCGGTAGGCTTGAGGGGCTCGCCCCGGGGGAGGACATCTACTCCGCCCGGTTCATGGGGGGGCGCTGCTATCTGGTCACATTCAAAAAGATTGACCCCCTCTTCGTCATCGACCTCGAAGACCCCGAGAACCCCCAAGTCCTGGGGAAGCTCAAGATCCCCGGCTACAGCGACTATCTCCACCCCTACGACGAGAACACCCTCATCGGGATAGGCAAGGAGACCGTGGAGGCCGAGGAGGGGAACTTCGCCTGGTATCAGGGGGTGAAGGTCAGCCTCTTCGACGTGAGCGACGTCTCAGACCCCAAAGAGCTCGCCAAGTATGAGATAGGGGACAGGGGCACCGACTCCCCCGCCCTTTACGACCACAAGGCCTTCCTGTTCAGCCTAAGCAGGAACCTCCTGGTGATACCCGTCCTGGAGGCCAAAATCGACTCCAGCGACTACGGTAGCCAGGTGCCGGACAACGCCTACGGGGACTACGTCTACCAGGGCGCCTACGTCTTCCATCTCTCCCCGGAGGATGGTATCCAGCTCAGGGGGAGGGTGACCCACATCGAGGATCCCCAGGCCTTCCTGAAGAGCGGCTACTGGTTCGAGTCCGACCTCTCGGTGGAGAGGAGCCTCTACATCGATGACACCCTCTACACCATCTCCGGCGGGCTGATCAAGATGAACGGCTTGGGGGATCTCTCCGAGGTCGGTAGAGTGGACCTCGACTAGGGGTGAAGGTGTGGCGGGATACAAGCAGGTCTACGGGAAGACATGGGACGTCTACCTCTGCATCCTCACCTCCGGTGCCCCCATCGGAGTGAGGGATATCTGGAGAGACCTGGGTCTCTCGAGCCCCAGCCTCGCCCAGTATCACGTCAACAAGCTCCTCGAGCTCAGGCTCATCGAATCGACCCCCCAGGGGAAATATGTGACCAACGACGAGGAGCGCCTTGAGGCCCTGAGAAGCTTCCTGGCTCTGAGGGGGATGCTGATCCCGCGGATGATGGTCTACGCGGCCCTCCTCTCGGGGGTCATGTTTTCTTATGTCGTTTTCTGGCCGTGGAGGGGGGACTTCAGGGACCTGGTAGTCCTCGGGGTCACCCTCTTCAGTGTCTCGGCGTTCCTATTCGAGGCATTGAAACAGTACAGGGGCCTCTCCACATGGAAGAGAGAGGGCTAGTGGCCGTCGAAGTACTCCTTCGCCTTTTTCAGCTTCTCCGGCTCAGCCAGCAGCTCCACTAGGGTCATGGCGAGAGCCTTGGTCCCCACGATCATCGCCTCCTGACCCTTCTCCGTCATCGTAGCATCCGCCATCTGGACGCTGTGGCCGGGGGTCCCCGGCTCTGTGACGGCGATGGATGAGCCTGCGGCGGGTATCCTCTGGGAGACGTCCCCGAAGTCTGTGGAGGCCATTGGCATCCCTTTGATGGTCTCCGGCCAGGGTCTTATATCGACACCCTGGGCTGCGTAGTTGTTCCAGAGCGCCTCGGCGAGGGGCTCGTTCACCTTCTTGCCGCTGTAGAGCTTCCTCTTGGTGACCTTCACCGTCGCCCCCATCGCCAGCGCCGCCCCCTCGGCGCATCGGGCCACCTTGTCCACCATCTCGTCGAGGTAGGCGTCGTCGCTGCTCCGGACCCCGAAATTACAGACCGCCCTGTCAGGGATGATGTTGGAGGCGAGGCCTCCCTCGGAGATGATCCCGTGGATGACGAGGTTCGCGTCCCTGCGGGCCTCCTGGCGGAGCATGTGGGTCGCCATGAAGGCGAGGGTCGCCGCGTTGAGGGCGTTGACCCCCTCGTGGGGGCTCGCGGCGGCGTGGCTCGTCTGCCCCTCGAACTCCATCACCACCGTGGAGATCCCGAGGGCCCTGCTGCCCGCCACGTAGCTGGAGGCGGGGTGGAGCATGATGGCCGCGTCGATGTCGTCCCAGAACCCCTTCTCGGCCATGATCACCTTGGCTCCTCCGTTGGGGCCGTGACCCTCCTCGGCGGGGGTCCCCACGACGACCACCTCGCCGTCCAGCTCGCTCATCACCCTGCTCGCGGCGACACCGGCTCCGACCGCCGACGCGGCTATCAGGTTGTGGCCGCAGCCGTGACCCACCCCCGGGAGGCAGTCGTACTCAGCGATGACGGCGATCCTGGGGCCGCTCCCCCTGCCCTTGTAGGTCGCGGAGAAAGCAGTGGGCATGCCCAGGGTCCCCCTCTCCACCTCGAAGCCCTGTTTCTCAAGCTCCCCCGTGAGGAGCTCGGCGGCCTTGAACTCCTCGCTCCCCAGCTCGGGGTTCTCGTAGATGAAGCCACTGATCTCCCGGAGGCGGCCTCTCTGCTCGTCTACCGCTTCCTGTACTTTCCCCTTCAACTCATCCAGAAGTGTCAAGATCTGTTCCCCATTCATCTCGCCGTTTGATTGATATCACTTTCTAAGGTCTCTCATCAGACAACATTGAGGGTAAACTTAAGAACAACAATGTGGGGCTAAATCTGACGAGAGAGATCACATATGGTCAAGCGAGTCTATACTTTTGGGGAGGGCACGAAGGAGATGAAGGCCCTCCTAGGAGGAAAGGGAGCCAACCTTTCCGAGATGACGAACCTGGGGCTCAACGTCCCCCCAGGGTTCACGGTAACCACGAGTACATGTAAAGAATTCTTCGAGGCCAAGGGTGAGTTCCCCGAGGAGCTGTGGGAGGAGGTCCTCGAGCACGTGGCTCGCCTCGAGGAGAACACGGGGAAGTGCTTCGGCGACCCCGAGAACCCCCTATTAGCCTCGGTGAGGAGCGGCGCCCCAGTCTCGATGCCCGGGATGATGGACACCGTTCTCAACCTGGGCCTCAACGACGGGGTCGCGAAAGCCCTCGTCAAGCTCACGGGGGACGAGTGGTTCGTCTACGACTCCTACCGGAGGTTCATCACGATGTTCGGGAACGTGGTGATGCGCGCGGAACGGGAGAAATTCGACGCCGTCCACCATGCCGAGAAGGAAAAAGAGGGAGTCAAGAATGACACCGAGATCAGCGTCGAAGGGCTCAAGCGAACCGTAGAGGGGATGAAGGAGGTCTACGAGAAGGAAGTAGGAACCCCCTTCCCGACCGACCCCCACGAGCAGCTCAAGCGGGCCATCGCCGCGGTCTTCAACTCCTGGAACATCCCCAGGGCCGTGACCTATCGCAAGGCTGAAGGCATCCCCGACGACATGGGGACTGCATGCAACATCCAGATCATGGTCTTCGGGAACATGGGCTGGGACTCGGGGAGCGGCGTCCTGTTCACCCGGGACCCGGGCAACGGGGAGAAGGGGCTCTTCGGGGAGCTTCTCTTCAACGCCCAGGGGGAAGACGTCGTGGCCGGGACAAGGACTCCCATCAAGCTTGCGGACCTCAACAAGGATCACCCTCATCACTACGAGGCCCTGGAGGGCATCGCCGAGAAGATGGAGGCCCACTACACCGATATGCAGGACATGGAGTTCACCATAGAGAAGGGGGTCCTCTACATCCTCCAGACCCGGACCGGGAAGAGAACCGCCCGGGCCCACATCAAGATCGCCGTGGACATGGCGGTCGAGGGACTCATCGACAAGGAGACCGCGATCATGCGCATAACCCCGGACCACGTGGATCAGCTCCTCCACCCCCAGTTCGACCCCGCCTCCAAGGAGGAGGCGGAGAAGAGGGGGGACCTCCTCACGGTGGGGCTCAACGCCTCCCCCGGGGCCGCGAGCGGGATCATCATCTTCAACGCGGACAGGGCCGAGGAGCTAGGGAAGCAGGGGAAGAACGTCATCATGGTCCGCCCCGAGACCACCCCCGACGACGTGAACGGGATGATCGTCTCCCAGGGATTCCTCACGCAGCACGGCGGGGGCACCAGCCACGCCGCCGTCGTGGCCAGGGGCTGGGGGAAGCCCTGCGTCGCGGGGGCGGAGGAGATCCGCATCAACACCCACGACCGCCTCTTCACAGTGAAGGGCAGGACCTTCAACGAGGGGGACATCATCAGCATCGACGGCTCCACGGGAGAGGTCTTTGCAGGGGTCCTCGAGACCAAGATCCCTAACTTCGAGGACGAGGTTGAGATCCGCCATGCCCTGGAGTGGGCCGACGAGATCAGGAGGCTCGGGGTGCGGACCAACGCGGACACCCCGGAGGACGCGAGGCAGGCCCGCATCTTCGGCGCGGAGGGCATCGGCCTCGCGAGGACGGAGCACATGTTCTTCGACAAGGAGGGGGAGGAGGTGAGCCGGAGGGAGAACGTCGTCAAGATGATTCTCCAGTCCGACGCCGCAGCCCCCATCCTCAGGACGATTATCGACCTCGAGAACAAGCTGGAGGCAGACCCGGGGAACGGGGAGCTCGAGGCGGAGATCGAGGCGCTCAACGCCGAGGCCGACGCCAACCCAGCGGTCCAGGAGTACCGGGCGGCCCTGGAGGCGCTCCTCCCCTTCCAGAGGAAGGACTTCGAGGGGATATTCGAGGCTATGGACGGCCTACCCGTCATCGTCCGCCTCATCGACCCCCCCATGCACGAGTTCCTCCCACCCAAGGAGGAGCTCATCGTGGAGGTCACAAAGCTCAGGTGCACCGGCGAAAACCCCGAGCTGCTCAAAGAGAAGGAGGCGATGCTCATGACCGTGGAGAGCATGTGGGAGACCAACCCCATGCTCGGGCTCAGGGGCTGCCGCGCGGGGCTCATGTATCCGGGGCTCACAGAAATGCAGACCCGGGCCATGTTCGAGGCCGCATGCAACAAGGCGAAGGAGGGATTCGATGTCCACCCCGAGGTGATGATACCCCTCACGAGCCACATCAACGAGCTCCGAGCCGAGAGGGGGAAGCTCGAGAGGGAGGCAAAGAAGGTGATGGAAGAGAAGGGAATAGAGGTGGACTACATGTTCGGCACGATGATCGAGATACCCCGGGCCGCCCTCACCGCCGACGAGATCGCCGAATCCTCCGACTTTTTCAGCTTCGGCACCAACGACCTCACACAGATGACATTCGGGCTCAGCAGGGACGACGCCGAGGGGAAGTTCCTACTCAACTTCGTGGACAGGGGCCTCCTTCCGGCGAACCCGTTCCAGCAGCTCGACTGGGACGGCGTGGGCCAGCTCATGTCCATCTGCGTCGAGAAAGGGCGGAAGACCAAACCCGAGCTCGAGGTGGGGATCTGCGGGGAGCACGGGGGCGACCCCAGCAGCATCGAGTTCTGCCACATCGCGGGGCTCGACTACGTCTCCTGCAGCCCTTTCAGGGTTCCGATTGCGAGGCTCGCAGCAGCCCAGTCGGAGCTGAAGCACAGAGGCGACTAGGATGAATGAATTGGACCACGTCGGCCTGTACGTAAAGGACCTGGCGAAGAGCGTCGTCTTCTACGGCGAAATCTTCGGATTCGAGGTAGTTAGGACCATGGATCTGGGGGAGGCGAAGATCGCCTTCCTCGACATCGGGGGAGGGCTACTGGAGCTCATCCAGCGCCCTGAGGGCCCCGGGGCTCCACCCGAAGGCAGGTGGAACCACACCGCCTACGGCGTCGACGACTACGATGCCATGGAGTCCAAGCTCGAGGGCATAGGCCTGGAGCTCAGGAAGGTAACGCTCGCCAAGGGTAGGCGCATCGCCTTCTTCAAGGACCCCGACGGCCACGACGTCGAGATCATGGAGAAGGCTCAGTAGAGGACTTCGAAGGGTATCGAGCGCCTTCGGCACATCTCCGACACCTTTCTTCTGAATCCATCGTAGTAGACGGAGCCCCCTTTCAGTGCGGACTCGAAGAGGGGCTGCAGGTCGGGGTAGTGCTCCGACAGGGCTCCCCGGATGTCCGGCATGTTCCCGGCCTTCACGTTCAGCCTGTCGATCAGGACCCTGTTGACGCAGCCTGCGAGCTCGTCGAGGAGGGGCTCAAGGCCGTCCTCGGTGATGTAGGGGAGCACGGGCCCTATGAAAGCCCAGGTGGGGATGCCCTCCTCGCTCAGCTCCCTAAGGGCCGCCAGCCTCCTCTCGACAGGCGAGGCTCCGGGCTCGAAGGCTCTCCGGGCGGCATCGTCGTATGCCGTGAGGGTGAAACCCACATCGATGGTGTCGAACTTTCTGATGATGTCGAGGTCCCTGAGGACGAGATCCGACTTGGTGAGGATGCTCACGGGGAACTGGCGCTCCCGGAGGAGCTCGAGGCTGCCCCGGGTGAGCTCGTACTTCCTCTCCAACGGCTGGTAGGGGTCGGTGACGCTGCTGAGGAGCACCTTCCCCATACTCCGCCTGGGCGCCTCGGCCCGGAGCCGCTCCAGGCCGTTCACCTTGGCGTCGACGAAGCTCCCCCACCGCTCCCCCTGGTGCCCCATCCGCCTCATGAACCGGGCGTAGCAGTAGGCGCATGCGTGGGCGCAGCCGAGGTAGGGGTTGATGGCGTAGTCCACGCTCCCGATGCCGCTTCGACCCATCAGGGTTTTGCAGGTGATCTCCCCTATCCTCAAGGCGATCAAACCATCCTTGGAACCGCCGGGTATCAATCTTCGGGTAACGTATATATTAACCGGTAGGAAAATTGAGGATGTCCACTGGGATCGATCCCAGATTGGAGGAATGTTTGAATGAAGATCATGGTCGTGTACGACAGCAACACCGGGAACACCGAAAAGATGGCGAAGGCGGTCGCGGAGGGAGCAGCCTCCGGCGGCGCATCCGTCGAGGTCAAGAAGATCGGGGAGCCCTTCCCCCTCTCGAGCCTGGGGGACGCCGACGGAGCCCTGTTCGGCAGCCCGTGCATCTACGCCAACGTGACTCCCGCTATGCGGGACTTCCTCGAGAACCTGAAGGGAGCGGTCGACGCCGGGAAGGTGAAGCTCAAAGGGAAGAAGGCGGCGGTCTTCGGGAGCTACGGCTGGGACGGAGCCTGGGTCATGGAGCAGAAATTCTACGGCTACGTCAAGGCCCTCGGATACAAAGTCGAGCAGGACGCATGCGTCGAGGTGGGCACAGACCTCCAGTACCACCCCGACGATCACCTCGCAAAATGCCGGGAATGGGCCAAAAAGTTCTCCGAATCCCTTTAACACACCTTTTCCTACGCACTGATTTTTCTTTTTCCAGCTAAATTATTGATAAGAAAAAACGGTTTGGAAAGACAGTCTACTGTTTTTTCCCGGTCGTGGTGACGTAGACGGTGAACTGGTTCTCGCCGTCGATGCCCAGGGCCCTGTTCAGCAGCTCGTCGTAGAACGCCCCGATGGCGCAGGCACCTCCCCCGATGGCCTCCGCCGCCAGATACAGGTTCTGGCTGGCGTGGCCCGCGTCGAGGTGCATGTACCTGTAGCCCCGTTCGCCGTATCTCCAGTACATTCTGTACAGGTCCGCTGTGAAGATGAAGGCGGCAGCGCAGTCCTTCACGAACCTCTGCTTGTAGCAGCCCTCGGTGACACGGTCCGCGATGTCGTCGTCCAGGTTCACGGCGGCGAGCTTGTGCTCGGAGGCGAGGAACCTGTAGAGGCCCTTGGTCAGGCCCTCCACGTTGTTCACGAGGACGTAGGTCTCGAAGGGGTGGCGGGCCCCGGCGGACGGGACGGTCCGGAGGGTTGCGGGCCTCTTCACGATATCCTTGACTCCCTGGCAGGCCCAGAGGAGCCAGGACAGCTCCTCGACGGTGAAGGGCTCCTCAGAGTAGGCCCTGACGCTCCTGCGCCCCTCGATGACCTCCCTGAGGTCGGCGTGGCCCAGGGCGAGCTTCTCGGGCCTCGGGAGGGCGATGACCATCTGGCCCTCCTCCTGGGGCAGCTCCAGGGGGGGCTGGGGGAGCCCCTTGCTCTGGTCGGACTCCTCCATGTGTTTGTACCGGGTCTTATCCATGAACTCCTTTCCTATGCCTCTCATCGTACGATTCACGCATCCTTGGAGGGGGTCCATGAATATAACCTCAATACGTTTAAAGACGGGTTCCCCCCTCAATACGAAAGCCCAGGGAAGGAAGGGGACGAGATGAGTTCGGGGAGCGATAATAGGAGGCGGAGCTGGATGCCCATCGTGGGGTATCAGAGGCTCAGCCTCAGGGACTACCCGGGCCGCCTCTGCGCCAAGGCGATCATCCCCGGGTGCAACTTCCGGTGCCCCTACTGCACCCGCCAGGACCTCATCTTCGACTTCCTCGGGATGGACTGGGTCACATTCAACGACATCCTCGGCCACCTCTACAGGGCGAGGGGATACATCACCGGGTTCTGCATCGGGGGCGGGGAGCCCACCATCCACAACGGGCTCCTCGAGTTCGCGTTCAAGGTCAAGTCCGTCGGGTACAGGATCAAACTGGACACCAACGGCACCCGCCCCAGGAGGATCAACAAGCTGATGGAGGAGAGGGTCCTGAACTACGTCGCGTTGGACATCAAGGCCCCCCTGGACCGCTACGGGGAGGTGGTCCAGAACAAGGTGAACATCGGCGACGTGGAGGAGAGCATCAGGCTCCTGAGGAGGGGAAACGTCGACTACGAGTTCGGGACCACCGTGGTCCCCGGGCTCGTCGAGGCAAGGGACATCGAGGAGATAGCCCGATCACTCATAGGCTCCAGGAGGTTCGTCATCCGCCAGTTTAAGCCAGGAGGATGCTTAGACCCTGAATACGACTCCATCCGCCCCTTCAGCATCGAGGAGCTTGAGAAGATGAGAGCCCTGATCTCGCCCTACTTTGCAGAGGTTAGGATCGAGCGTTAGAGCCTGCCCAGTTCGTTGAGAACCTCGGACAATTGAACTCTATATGCTTGTCTAAACGACTCGATGATTTCCTCTATCCAAGGTTTCTGAGAGGACTCCAAGCTCACAGCACGTTCGAGAGCAGCCTCCGCTATTGGCCCCTGTAGTCCTTGATCCGCCACCAAAACGACCACGGCATCAGCGAATCTCAGAGACTCTGCCAGGGGTCCCTTGGGCTTGAAACCCGTCCGATGGTCGTGAGACCTGATCGCGTCGAGCCCCTCATCTGAAACCTTTCCTGCAAGGCTCTCTGCGGCCCTGACACCGTGCCGGGCCATGTCTCCTAGGACCGAGTCGTGGTCAAGGTCGTGCAACAACCCGACGAGTTCCCATTCCCTTTCATTCCCGCCGAGGCGCCTTGCCAAGATCGCCATGACCCTGCCGACGAGCACAGAATGGGCGTGTCTTGAGGACCCCTTGATCATCTTCAAGGCTTCCCTCCGGCTCATGGAACCCATAGAGCCACTGAGGCCCCTACGGATATCAACAGTTTGGCTGTTCGGGACTCAACCCGAGGATCGGGAGCACCTCTAGGAGGGACTCGATGAAGTGGTCATGGGGGAAGCTGGGCCTCACCCCGTCCCTCCGGATGGTTATCGAGGACAAGCCCGCTCCTTCCGCTGCTCCCGCATCGAAAGAGGAGTCCCCGACGAGCCACCCCGCCTCCACGCCCAGCCTCGCCTCGGCCAGCCTCACCATCGCAGGATCGGGCTTGAGCCGGGGCACATCGCTCCGGGTCACCACCGCATCGAAGAATCCTTCGAGCCCGAGCCTCCCCATGACATAGTTGGCTGCAGGCGTCGACGTGTTCGTGACCAGGGCCATGACGCACCCGTGTCCTCGGAGACGCTCCAGGGCATCGATGGTGTCGGGGTAGAGCTTTGATTCTCTCGCGGAGATCATGTCGAACTCGAGGGTGAACTCCTCCATCTTGGCCCTGATCCCCGGGGCCTCTTCGGGGTCTAGGTTCTCATCGGCCCAGTTGTATGCCTCGTTCCTGAGGGCGTGGGATCTCACAAGCCCCTCGAGGACGGTCTCGGGGACCCCGAGGCCGATGAGGTGTTCCCTCGTGCTTCTCCGCAGTCTGGATACGAGTTCACTGGATCGCTGATAGGCGGACTCGATCAGTGTGCCCTCGAGGTCGAAGAGAACCGCCTTCATGTAAAAATCACTGGAAATATTTTCAACCTTCGCCGAGGATCTCTAGTCCTCGCTTCGCGGCCCAGTCGACATAGTCGTCACACATAACCAAGCCCTTAGCCCTCAACTCGGCGTAGCGCGCCTTGCCCTCCTCGGTTCGGCGGTCCACGCCCAGGAGATCCATGCAGTTGACGGAGCCGAAGGCGTCCTCGAAATCTTTCAGGAACACCTGGCTCGCCTCCCTGAGACGCCCTCTATTATCCTTAAATTCTTCGAGGGTCTCCTCGCCGTCGGTCCCGTGGACGAGGGCCAGGGCGATGACCGCCCCTGTCACGGCTCCGCAGGCGCTCCCCCAGCCCCCCACTCCCCCGCCGAAGGAGGACGCAGCCTTCATGATGTTCGACTCGAAGCCCTTCAGCGGGTACCCCTCGTCGACCATGATAAGGACGCTCTCGCAGCAGTTGAACCTCTTCCCGTTTCTGCCTATCATAATAAAGTCTCTTCTCGGATAGGGGTTAGAAAAGGGTTGCGGGGTCGAGCCTAGACGAAACCAAGGAAGGCGACGACGATGGGGGTCAGGGTCACCTCGAGCACCGCGGCCAGTATCAGCAGGGGCATGATCTTGGTGATGTAGAGGAGAAGGGCTTTCCCGAACTCGGCCCTCAAGCTCCCTTGGCCCCTCAACCTGTTGATAAACGCGTAGCCCAGACCCATCCCCGCAGCAGAACTAAGGAGTATCGTGGGGATCTCGATGACCCCATGGGGTATCAGGGCCGCAGCGATGAAGCCGAGGCTGTAATCCAGGGCCACGTGGTAGGAGAAATGGCCTATGAAGAAGCCGTTGAGCACTGCGAAGAACATGGGGGGGAGCCCACCCATGACACCGAGGACCATCCAGAAGAAGCTCTTGGTGACGTTGTTGTATACGATGAAGAAGAATATCTGGACTAAATCGAAGCCCGCGAGGTCCGGGAGGCCCCCCATGACCTCCTCGAGGAGTGCAAGAGAGATCGTGTCCCCCAGGTAGTATCCTGCGAGCATGGAGAATCCGAAACCGAACAGGCAGAGCATGAAGAGGGGGGAGAGCCGTCGGACGTAGGAAGTCTGCCTCCTGAAGATGAAACCCAGCAGTCCGGAGGGCCTCTCCCGACGTTGGGGAACGGTCATTCCTCTCCTCCGGATAGTAACCTGTCCCTAGCCGCGGCCACGTCCCTCTCGAGGACGGTCTTGCGGCCATCCTCCGAGGAGATGGCGATCGCAGCCTCGGCGAGGCTTGAACCATATTCTCCCAGCGCCCTGCGGAGCTCCTCGGCTGCGCCCTCGCTCACTCTGAGGTCGCCGCGCTTCTTGAAGAGCCTCCTGATCGGGGCCAGGGTGAATTCTTCGGCCAAGGACACCACTCAGACTTATGAATAGCACTGCCTATTTTAGTTTCCGCAAGATGCTCCATCTAGTGTTCGTGGAGGCCGCCCTCGAGACGGTCCCCCCCGGCATCATCGGCCACCCCTCGGTGAGGAGGAACGCCAAGAGGAGGAAGAAGGTCCCAGAGGAGACCCTCCTCAACAGGAGCCTCCACCATTCCGTCATGGACAGGATACCTTACGGCCACAAGCGGGGGCGGCCGGATATCGCCAACATCTGCCTCCTCGAGGCCCTCGGCTCCCCCCTCAACCGGGAGGGGCGCCTCTCCACGTGGATCCACACATTCGGGGGCTACTCCATCGAGGTCTCCCCAGAGGCGAGGCTCCCCCGGGACTGCAACAGGTTCAACAGCCTCGTGGAACAACTCTTTGCAAACGGAGTGGTCCCTCCGGGAAGCGAGAAGCCTCTGATGAGGCTCACCCAACAGAGTCTGGAGGCTCTCAAAGCGGAGATATCCCCGACCCTGACGGTGGCCCTCACGAGCCACGGAGAGCCCTCGGATCTCGAGGCTGTGGCTTCTCGGCTTGCATCGGAAGATTCTCCCGCCGTGTTCATAGGGGGGTTCCCCCACGGATCGATGGCCGAGGAGACACTGGCCCTCGCGGATGAGGCGATCAGCATCTATCCTGAGCCCCTCGAGACCTGGGTCGTGACGTCTAGGCTCATCTACGAGTACGAGAAGGCTTTGGGTCGAAAGGCGTAAACTGAATCGACGATATCAGAAAAGTATAACAAGAGGGGAGTTTTGGGTTACTTCTTCTCCTTCTCGACGTAGTACTTGTGGAGCCTCGGGTCGACGTGGGACCAGTCCCTGCTCTCCCCGAAGAGGTCCTCCCGGTCCTCCTCTGTCGTGGGGACGGTCTCGAACTCGCAGCAGTCGTCCCCCACAGTCAGAGCCTTGATGTGGACCAGCTTCTCCTCGGGGTTCGCCCACATTATCTTCGCGGGGTCGATGAGGCAGTAGAGGCTCCCGATGTCCATCTCGTCGTACTCCTTCACGATCTTCCCCAGCTCGCAGATGGGAGGGCCGTCCTCCCTACGCTCCCAGAAGCCGTACTTGGGGAGGCTCTGGTGGCCCGCCGCAGTTCTCTCGGCGACCCGTCGGGCGTACTCCTTGATCGCATCCATGATGAGCTGCTTCCCCTTCTCCCAGCCGAACTCGTCCACCAAGACCCGCCCGAAGGCGAGGTGGAGGAGGGCGAGCCTCTGGGTCGCCACCTTGACCTCGTTCTCGGCCTCGCTGAGGGGCACCATCTCCTCTGTTGCTTCGGTCATCAGAACACCGATCAGTATCCGAGGCTCCCGGGATTTAAGCCGAATGCTAGAATGAATCGAATAAAATCGACGCTGGAACGGGTTAGAAAAAAATAATCTTCGAGGAAAGAGGGGCTCGATGAAATTATACCGACGTCTCCGGCTCTTCGTCTTACGCGTCGTCCTCGTCGTCGTCTTTGCCGCTCCGCCCGGGGCTCTCGGGTCTTCCCCGACCGTTCTCCTCGCCCCCGGAGACCTTCGCGGCTTCTTTCTGGAACTTCTTGAAGCGCTCCTGGGCTTCCTCTATTAGCTCCTCGGCATCCTCGATGAGCTCCTCGGCATCCTCCTCGTTGCCCGCCCGGAACTCCGCCTCGATCCTCGCAAGGAGGCCCTGCGCATCGGTCATGTATTCGTCGAGCTCGGAGGTCTCGAAGCCGGCCTCGGCGAACCTCCGGAGGGTCTTGTTGAGGGATTCAATCCTGGCCTCGAAGCGGTTGGCGGACTTTAACTGCTTGGAGAGCCCCTCCCCGTTGAGCTCGTCGATTCCGTCCTCGAACTCATCGACCGCGTCCTCCATCTCGTCGAG